>NZ_JBAUHO010000315.1:0-23451 GCF_049680325.1 Planktotalea sp. | reverse complement strand
TCCTAGGGTGATCCATCCACAGAAATTGCTCGAAAGGCGTAGATACGAAAAAGGCGGTTTCTGATGTGAAACCGCCTTCCAGTTTTTTGATTAAGTAAGAGCTTACTTATCCGGACCCAACGCGTTGAGACCTTTCAGAATATCAATCGCATAGGCCAGTTGATAATCATCCTCGCGCAGCTTAGCTGCTGTTTCTGCCTTTTCGCGATCTGCTTCAATCTGGCGGATTTCATCCTCGGACAAAGAGTCGTTGTTCAACGACCCGCGCAGATCGGATTCAGAACGGCGCTGGCGTGAAATGCTTTCTTCCTTCGCTTCATCTTCTGCTTCCGGCGCGCGGCGCGGTTGCTCGACGATGATGTCAGGCGACACACCAAGCGCTTGAATTGAACGACCCGACGGCGTGTAATAGCGCGCGGTCGTCAGGCGCATCGCGCCGTTGGAACGCAGTGGCATAACTGTTTGTACGGAACCCTTACCAAAGCTTTTGGTGCCAATCACAATCGCGCGGCGGTGGTCTTGCAAGGCACCGGCCACGATTTCAGACGCCGATGCGGAGCCACCGTTGATAAGAACCACGACAGGTTTGCCCATCGCCAGATCACCCGGCGTTGCGTTAAAGCGGTCGCCATCTGCCGGATCGCGGCCTCGGGTTGAAACGATTTCGCCCTTTTCAAGGAAAGCGTCGGACACACGGATCGCCTGGGTCAAAAGACCACCCGGGTTATTACGCAGGTCGATGACGAAACCGTTGACGTTGTCCATTCCGCCCAGTGCTTCAACTTCCTTAGCGAGTTTTTCTTCAAGATTTGGCGTTGTTTGATCGTTGAAAGTCGTAATGCGCAGAACAACGGTTTGGCCTTCCGCACGTGAACGCACAGCAGTCAGTTTGATCGTGTCACGCACGATGGAAACGTCGAAGGGTTCGGTTTCGCCTTCGCGCACCACGGTGATGATAATCTCGGAACCGACAGGGCCGCGCATCATTTCAACGGCTTCATCAAGTGCAAGGCCAAGGATGCTTTCACCGTCGACATGGGTGATGAAATCGCCAGCTTCCATGCCAGCTTCATCCGCGGGCGTGCCGTCAATTGGCGAGACGACTTTTACAAAGCCTTCTTCCTGCGTGACTTCGATACCAAGACCACCGAATTCGCCGCGTGTTTGAACACGCATGTCGTTGGCGTCATCTGGGGAAAGATAGGAAGAGTGTGGATCAAGCGAAGTCAGCATGCCGTTGATCGCCGCTTCGATCAGATCGCCCTCGTCGACTTCTTCGACATATTGCGCTCGGATGCGTTCAAAGATGTCACCGAACAGGTCAAGCTGTTCGTAGACATTGACCTTTTTGTCCGCCTCTTGAGCCAACAATGGGGCAGCGACTTGCGTGGTCAGGACGATCCCGGCCAAAGTGCCCCCTACTGCGGCCATGATAAACTTTTTCATGTGCTCATTCCTTGTCTGCCTTGAACCAATCCAGCGGGTCCACGGATTTGTTGTTTTCTCTTACATCTATATAGAGCGTTTCTGAGCGGGTGTTTCCAGCCCCTTCACTCGCTTGTGAGACAATCTGGTCCAATTGATCGCCATTTCCACCCAGCAGCCCAATAGGAAAGCCGGCAGGAAGCACCTGACCGATCTCACCGTAAAGCGTATCCAACCCTGATATTACGAACAAAAGATCGGCTTGGGGTTCAAGAATGACCACATTGCCAAAGTTGAGAAGCGGACCGTGATAGCGGATCGTTGCCGTGCTCGGTGTTGTTACCAATGAACGTGGACGCGCCGCGATAAGGATACCAGGGCGCGTTATGCCAGCGGCATCTGCTTCGCCAGCGCGGCGCAAGATTCGCCCTTCGACGGGTAGCGGCAGCGAACCTTTAAGCTCGACAATATCAGGTAGCGCACCGAATGCTTCGGAGGTTGTGATCTTGCTTAAACCGCCCGCGAAAGCATCCAGCGTCTCGGTGGAGCTAATCAAGATCGCCGTGCGCACGGGGTCTTCTGTGAATTTTTTGGGCAGGTCTTTGCGATCTGCCATCGCTTGGCTGAGCGCTGTTCGTGCATCCTGAACACCGCTTAGCGCCAGGCGAAGCTCATCTGTTGCTGTTTCCTGCAAACTACGCAAAAGCGTCATTTCCTCGACATCGCGGCGCAGCGCGTTTGCGCGGGCTGTTAGCGCAGGTGTCATTTCCGCAACGAGCATGCCAGAGCGCACAGCCCCAGCAGGCCCGTCAGGGTGCGCCATCAACACAGGCGCGGGCGCGCGACTGATGGTTTGCAAAATGCCGAGCAGCTCCGCGACTTCGCCATCACGCGCGGCAAGCTGGCGGCTAAGAACGTCTTCGCGCGTCGCAGCAAGCCGCAGCCCTTCGCGCATGGCATCAAGGCCGGTTTCAAATGCTTTGATAGTAGATGTTAGCGCTTTGACCCGATCGCGCGCAGACTTTGCGCTGTCCAGTTGGGCCGATGCGGCGCGTAGGCGATCCGCTGCCGCCTGCGCGGTCGCACCCGGATTGTCCTGCGCAATGGCGCCAGAGGCCACCAGCATCAGGGCAGTCAAAAGGATGCATAATGTGCGCATCAGAGGATCAGGCTTTTACCCGTCATTTCGACTGGCTTTTCTAGGTTCATCAGGGCAAGCAGAGTGGGGGCAAGATCGGCCAAACGCCCTTCGCGCAACTGTGCGCCTTCCGGGCCACCGACCATGGCAACAGGTACAGGGTTTGTTGTATGCGCCGTGTGGGGCCCACCTGTCACGGGATCAACCATCACTTCGCAGTTGCCGTGATCTGCAGTAACAATCATTGCCCCCCCGACCGAATTGATCGCGTCCAGAACGCGGCCCAAACCCTGATCGACTGCTTCGCAGGCTTTTATCGCCGCTTGCAGATCGCCCGTGTGACCGACCATATCAGGGTTGGCATAGTTGGTAATGATAAGATCATAGCCATCCTTGATCGCGCCGACGAAGGCATCTGTGACTTCTGCCGCGCTCATTTCCGGCTGCATATCGTAGGTCGCAACCTTGGGCGATGGTGCCATGTAGCGGTCTTCGCCCTTCTCGGGCACCTCAACGCCGCCATTCATGAAGAATGTCACGTGTGGATATTTTTCGGTTTCTGCGCAGCGGAACTGTGATTTGCCCTGCTTCGCGACCCAAGCGCCCAAGGTGTTCGGGATATCGCGGGGCGGGAAAACGGTTTCAAGATACGCGTTATGCGCCTTGGAGTATTCAACCATGCCAAGGGCAGCAGCCCATTTTGGGCGCACACCAGTTTCAAACGCGTCAAAGGCAGGATCGACAAGCGCTGCCAGGATTTCACGCGCACGATCCGCGCGGAAATTCAGGCAGAACAATCCATCGCCATCTTTCGCGCCAGTGTAATCGCCAATCACGCTCGCCCTGATAAACTCATCCGTTATGTCGCTCGCATAGGCCGCTTCTATTGCAGCCTTTGCGCAGCTTTTTGCATCACCTTTTGCGGCCACCATGGCATCGAATGCCTGACTCACACGTTCCCAGCGGTTGTCGCGGTCCAGCGCATAATAGCGCCCGCAAACGGTGGCGATAGTTGCGCCCTCTGGTAAAGCTGCCTCAAGCGTTGCCAGATAGCCAAGCGCGGAAGACGGTGCCACATCGCGTCCGTCGGTAATCAGGTGCAGCGCTACAGGCACGCCTGCTTTAGCGATGAGATCAACCGATGCAATCAAATGCTCTAGCGAGCCATGCACGCCGCCGTCGGACAACAGGCCCATGACATGTGCATTGCCGCCGCTTGCTTTCATCGTTTCGATGAAACCCACCAACGCAGGGGCCTCGAAATAGCTACCGTCCTCGATGGCTAGATCGATCTGCCCGAGATCCATCGCGACAACGCGGCCCGCGCCGATATTTGTATGACCGACTTCTGAATTGCCCATCTGCCCGGTTGGCAAACCTGCGTCTGGCCCATGGGTGATAAGCTGTGAAGACGGTCCATCACGCATGATACGGTCAAAATTGGGTGTATTGGCAAGGGCCGGTGCATTTGCGCTTGTCTCATCGCTGATGCCCCATCCATCAAGAATGCAAAGTGCGACGGGTTTGGGAGTGTTCATAGTCGTGAATTCCTAGGCTTTGATTCTGTCTAAGAGAAGCGCCGCGTCCTTGCAAAGCTAAACCCTGTGATAGGGGCTTCCTGAGAGGATTGATGCCGCCCGATAAAGTTGTTCTGCCAGCATCACCCGTGCCAGCATATGCGGCCAAACCATAGAACCGAAGCTGAGTTTAGCGTCGGCGCGCGCGCGCAGCTCGGGATCGATCCCGTCCGCACCGCCGATAATAAACGCCAGATCAGAGCGCCCCGCATCGCGCCAGCCGCCAAGTGTATTGGCAAACTTTGGCGAGCTCATTACCGTGCCGCGTTCATCCAGAGCGCAAATTACTGCTCCTTTGGGCACAACGCGTTCCAGCAAGGTGGCTTCTGCCCCCATGCCGAGGCTTTTCTTGTCCTCGACTTCCAAAACAGACAAAGGGCCGAGGCCAAGGCCCCGACCTGTCCGGTCAAACCGTGTTTGATAGTCGTCGAAAAGCACCTTCTCTGGCCCCGCGCGCATGCGCCCGACTGCACAGATATGAACGCGCATAAGAGCTTAGCTCGTTGGGCGCGGCATCGGCTCGTCGCCGCCAAGCCACATTTTTTCGATCTGATAAAAGTCGCGCACCTCAGGGCGGAACACATGAACGATGATATCGCCCGTATCCAGCAAAACCCAATCACCGCTGCCTTTACCCTCAAGCTTGGAAGCGCGGCCCAAATCCTGTTTGAGCTTGTCAGCCAGCTTTTCAGAGATCGAAATCACCTGGCGGGTTGAGCGGCCCGAGCAGACAAGCATGTAATCGCCAATAGCCGTTTTGCCGCGCAGATCAATCTGCACGATGTCTTCGGCTTTGTCTTCCTCAAGGGATTTCATGATGTAGGCCAGTAGCTCATCACTGCTGGTGTCATTGGGGCCAGTCATCGTGGCGGACCCTTGATCGGCGGCCGTTGCCGCATCGGAGTTAACAGACAGGACATTGTCCTCCAAAAGCACACCGATTCTGCCCCGGTGCTGGGTCAGGCGCGTATAACACTAGTGGGGTTAAATCTCAACCTGTGCAGTTGCAGCATTAATCGAGGATCGCATTCCCGTCTTCCAACATCCGCACTTCCCTTTGCGGGAACGGTATTGAGATGCCGTTTTCTTTGAAAGTATCCCAGAGTGCGAGGAACACAGCGCCGCGCACGTTGGTTAGACCCGCTGTCGGGTCCATGATCCAAAAACGCAGGATGTAATCCACACTGCTATCGCCAAAGCCAACCACATGGCACACTGGCGCGCGCGGTTTGCCAAGGACGCGGTTCACCGTTTGCGCGGCTTCAACGGCAAGCGCACGGACCTTGTGGGGATCATCATCATAAGCCGCGCCAAAGAAGATATCGAGCCGAACATAGTCGCTGGAATGGGACCAGTTGACCACTTGGCCAGTGATAAGGTCCTCGTTCGGGATCAAGTATTCCTTGCCATCCCGCGTAACGACACTGACATATCGCGCGCCAAGCGAATTGATCCAACCAAAGGTTTCGCCAAGCGAGATCACATCGCCAGGTTTGATTGACTTATCCAGAAGAATGATGACGCCAGAGACGAGGTTGGACACCACCTTTTGCAAACCAAAACCTAGGCCGACACCAATCGCACCAGACAGAATGGCAAGGCCTGTTAGATCAACGCCGACTGCGCGGACGCCCATAAAGAAGGCCGCACCATAAAGGCTGACCTGAAGAAACTTGACGGCAAGCACCTGCATGGACGGGGAGATGTCGTCATTCTTGCGAATGCTGGCGGTGGCTACGGTGGAAAGAAAGCGCGCACCAGCAAACAGGACCGCCAAAATGATGATCGCTTGCAGCACAAGCCAAAGGGAAAGGCGTACCGTACCCAGTTCAAAGGCAATGCTTTGAAGCAGGTTCTGTGTTTCATCCGTCAGGTTTACAATGCTCAGAGTTACCCAAATCCAAGCGCCATATCGAATGATCGAACGCAAAAGTGCATTGTGGATGAAGCGGGTCACAAAGGCGACAAAAAACCAGGCCGTTGCAAGATTTGCGATGATTGCCAGCAGGTAGGAACGCGACGGCCAAGTAAGCTCGCGCATGATTAGCACGGCAATCCACATCAGCACCACGTAGACCAGCAATCGCAAACGTCTGTGAAGCATGACCAATATGCGCATGCGCCACGTTGGCCAGCCTTCACGTGCGCGCATCCAGCTGTGAAAACGCGGCTTCAGAAATAGGGCGACGAAATGGGCTAGAACAAAGACCGCTGCGGCAATTAAGATTTGATAGGCGATCCAAGGCCGCAACATGCTTTCGGAAACGCTCTGCGCGAAATCGGCAAATGAAAAAGCGGCGTCGCGCAAATCTGAAAGCGCATCAGGCTCGACAACGGGCGCGGTGGCATCGGCCGCAACCTGTCTTGTTTGTTCCAATGTGGTTGGTTTGACGGTATCACTCACAGAATGCCGTATGCCCCTTCTTTCGTTAAGCCAGTGTGTCATGCACCGCCATTAAGAAGCAAGAGTTGCAAGTTAACATCTTCGTTTGAGACGAGCCTTGCGAGACTCAGGTTGAGTGGTGTATCTGATGCCACATGAAACGGATTTTCGATCTAAACGAACGCGCGCGTCTCCGAGAGCGCTTTTATGGTGCCTCGCGCACTGTGCTGGCTTGCCTAGCCTAAGCCTGTTCTGACCCTACGGCCTAGCCGTTCCTAATTCCTTACATAAACAGCTACGGGAGTGGACCAAATGTCCCCCAAAACGATCTATGACAAAATCTGGGATGCGCATGTTGCGCATGAAGCAGAAGACGGCACATGCTTGCTGTATATCGACCGTCACCTTGTTCACGAAGTGACGTCGCCGCAAGCTTTTGAAGGCCTTCGCATGACGAACCGCACGGTGCGCGCGCCTGACAAGACGATTGCTGTGCCAGATCACAACGTTCCCACAACGCTGGATCGCGCAAAAGGCATCGATAACCCTGAAAGCAAAATTCAAGTCGACGCGCTGGACAAGAACGCCAAGGATTTTGGCATTCACTATTACCCTGTGTCTGACGTGCGTCAGGGCATCGTACATATCGTCGGACCAGAGCAGGGTTGGACCTTGCCCGGTATGACCGTTGTTTGCGGCGACAGCCACACGGCGACACATGGTGCCTTCGGTGCGCTTGCCCATGGTATCGGCACGTCCGAGGTTGAACATGTTCTGGCGACGCAAACGCTGATCCAGAAGAAATCCAAGAACATGAAGGTCGAGATCACCGGCAAGTTGAAGCCAGGCGTCACGGCCAAGGACATCACGATGTCTGTCATCGGTAAAACCGGCACGGCTGGCGGCACCGGTTATGTCATTGAGTATTGCGGCGAAGCCATTCGCGATCTGTCCATGGAAGGACGTATGACCGTCTGCAACATGGCCATCGAGGGCGGCGCGCGTGCTGGCCTGATTGCGCCTGATGAGAAGACTTATGAATACTGCAAAGGTCGCCCGCACGCCCCGAAAGGCGCTCAGTGGGAAGCGGCGGAAGCCTACTGGCGCACGCTCTTCACTGACGAAGGTGCTCACTTTGATAAGGTCGTCACGCTCGACGCCGCAGATATTGAGCCAAGCGTCACTTGGGGCACGTCCCCAGAGGATGTTCTGCCAATCTCTGGTGTTGTGCCAAACCCGGAAGACTTCGAGGGGGGCAAAGTTGATGCCGTGCGCCGCGCGCTAGACTATATGGGCCTCAAGGCCGGTCAGAAACTGACAGACATCGAAATCGACACGGTCTTTATCGGTTCTTGCACGAATGGCCGTATTGAGGATTTCCGCGCGGTTGCCGAAGTTGTCAAAGGCAAGAAGATCAAAGAGGGCATGCGCGCGATGATCGTGCCGGGGTCTGGTCTTGTACGTGCGCAGGCGGAAGAAGAAGGTCTGGCTGACATCTTTAAAGAGGCTGGCTTTGAGTGGCGCCTAGCGGGTTGCTCTATGTGCCTTGCGATGAACCCAGACCAGCTGTCCGAGGGCGAGCGTTGCGCAGCGACCTCCAACCGTAACTTCGAGGGTCGTCAAGGCTACAAAGGGCGCACCCATCTTGTGTCCCCTGCGATGGCTGCGGCTGCTGCGCTGACAGGCAAGCTGACCGACATTCGTGAGCTGATCTAATGAAGCGGCGTGGCTTCTTGCAGATGCTAGGGGGGGCTTTTAGCGCACCCCTTATGCCGCCCATGTCTATGGGCGCGGCATCTGTGAGCGCCGGGGCCAAAGCGGCCTATCCTGCAATGGCGATGAAAATGGCTCTGGATCAAGCGAAAGATCGGGTCAATTTCTCGGTCTTCTCGATGGCGCAGCAGCTCGGGCTCCAACTGGAGCAAGCCGAAGCCTTGATGATTGATCTGTCCAAAAAGGGTGTCGTTGGCCCCCTTCAAGGCACAACCGTTTCAGGGCGCTGGGCGCGAAGCCGACTTTGGCAACGCCCCGCAGGCAGTGTCGTTGCGACAGGTCGAATGGCACAGCCACGTATTCAAACACATACTCCAAACAGCACTGCGCCGCGCGCAGAGGCGACAAAGGAAACGAAAATGGAAAAATTCGAAAAACTCTCAGGTATCGCTGCACCGATGCCGCTGGTGAATATCGACACCGATATGATTATCCCAAAGGTGTTCTTGAAGACCATCAAACGCTCCGGCCTTGGCGCGAACCTCTTTGACGAGATGCGCTTTGACCGTCAAGGCAACGAGATTGCAGATTTTGTTCTGAACAAACCTGCCTATCGTGAAGCGCAAATTCTGGTCGCTGGCGATAATTTTGGCTGTGGTTCCTCGCGTGAGCACGCCCCTTGGTCACTTGCTGATTTCGGAATCAAAGCGATTGTATCAACGTCCTTCGCGGACATTTTTTACAACAACTGTTTCAAGAACGGCATCCTGCCAATCGTATTGCCGCAAGAGGCAGTTGATGTGTTGATGAAGGATGCGGAAAAAGGCGCGAACGCGCGGATGGATGTGGATCTGGTCGAGCAGACTGTAACAACCTCTGATGGCGAAGTGTTCAAGTTCGAAGTTGATAGCTTCAAGAAGCATTGCTTGCTTGAGGGGCTCGACGACATCGGCCTGACAATGGAAAAAGCAGCGTCAATTGATGCTTATGAAGCCCAGTCGGCCACGACGCGCCCTTGGGTCTAGGCACCTTTTAGCGGCCACAATCAGGGGGCGAAGCTGGTTCAATACGGCTTCGCCTCATTTCATTAAGGTTAACGAGAAACGTAAGTTTCAGATCGCCATTTGTTACAAAGATTTCAGTTTTTTCGCCAAATAGCGCTCGTAACCACTTGAACCACAACATGTAGTGCGTTGTTTTTCATGCGCCTTTTTCATGTGCCCAAATTGATGCAAACTCGCACCAGTTCTGCCCTCTTTTAGCCCCTTTGATTAAGCTTAATGATCTCGCAGCTTGAGATACTGGCTCGATCAAGGCACAAATGGGGCAAGATTGAGGCATACCGCTTTAGCAGAGCGGCTCAAGTTGGAACAAGCAGTCGGCATCGTATCGGCAGCGTCCAAGTTGAAGGGAAACGACGTGGTTACGAATTTTTTCGGCGCAGCAATGCGGGCAATACTCATGTGGCTATTGGTAGCCACCCCGACTTTGATCCTATCCGGGTCAACGGGTGAGGGTAGCCAGTTGGTCGTTTTCTTCGGCGCGCTAGCTGGATTGTTCACGTTCACCGAATACTTTTTCAAATACCCTTCGATCGTAGAATTTCGTTTCGCAGCACCATTCAACCGTCATCGTTTTGTAACGATTTTTGCGATGGTTATTTTGATTACTTTGGTCTGCAAAGGCGTGTTTGCACCGACTTCGCTAACCCTGACCGTAAAGCACTGGGGCGATCTACTTGGTCGCGCAATCGATGTGCCTTACTCCCCTGTGCGGCTTGTGGTTTTGATGCTGCATGACAACGCTTCTGTAGAGCTGGTCGAGATTGTGCGCACCGCCGCTGGTCTTGCCTATTCGATCTCGCTTTTGTCGCTGGTCATCTTTGTGTTGCTTGTGCGCGTGGCCAAGTGGCCGTCTAATTCCGGTGCCTTTAATGTCTGGGTGAACCTGCCATTGTTTGACCCGACAGGGGGCGGCGACGTTCTGATCCGCCTGAAGCGCGATGCGAATATTAACATTATCTTTGGATTTCTTCTGCCATTCTTGATCCCGGCTGTGGTGAAAACCGCGACTGATCTTGTCGGCAACCTGTCGATGGATGATCCGCAAACCTTGATCTGGACGATGAGCGCATGGGCCTTTCTTCCCGCAAGCATGATTATGCGTGGCATGGCGATGGGCCGCGTTGCGGAAATGATCGAAGAAAAGCGCCGCCGTGCCTATGCGCAATCGGATGCTGCACAGCACGCCTGATCCTGACAATAGCATTATTACTTTGGCCTTTCGCACTGGTTGCGGAGGGCTTTCGCGTTGCGACGCTTCACGCTGAATTGACGCGCAAAGGCCCCGGGCTTTTGCTGCGCGATATTCAGCGTGGAAAGGATGCTCAGTTAATTGCGTTGGCAGAAATATTGCAGTCAGTTCGTCCTGATGTGCTCGTGTTAACCAAAGTAGACTTTGATGCAGAACTGCAAACCGCCAAGGCCTTGCAGTCGTTTTTGAACTTTGAATACTCATTTGCCCTGCCTCCTAATTCCATGACGCCAAGCGCATTGGATCTAGATGGTGACGGCAAGTCCGGCGACAGGTTCACTTGGGTACGCTATGCAGGAGAAGGGGCAATGCTGTTGCTATCTCAGCACCCCATCTTGCCGCATTTTCATCTGAATGATCTGCTTTGGAAAGATGTTCCAGAAGCACTGATGCCGATCCGCGCGGATGCCACCCCGTTTCCATCGCCCGCAGCGCAAGAGGTGATGCCGATTGTTGGGCAAGGGCTTTGGGTGGTCCAAATTGGTGAGCGCACAGAAGATTCATTCACGCTCGTCGCCTTTCAAAATCAAACGCCGGTTTTTGATGGCCCAGAGGACATGAACGGTTTGCGAAGTAGTGCGCAGCTTGGGCTGCTAAGTAAGGTGATGGATGGTACCTATGGCGCGTTCCCTGACCAGAGATTTGCTTTGATCGGCAACTCCAATCTTGACCCGAACCGCGGGCAGGGGGATCGCGAGGCCATGCGCGCCCTGCTGCGCGATCCACGCTTGCAAGACCCCATGCCAAGCAGTCCACTTGGCGACGATGCTACGGCCATATGGGACAAGGCGGGAAACATGCGGGTGTCCTATATCCTACCCAGCAAAGATTGGATCGTGCCACGCGCCGCTGTGGTTTGGCCAAGCGAAGGCCCGCTCCACATAGCAGCAGAGCAGGCCAGTCGACATCGTTTGATCTGGATGGATCTTACGCCGTCGCCGCCATAAGGCTTGATTTCGTTCCCTTTGGCAGCGCAACAAAACTGCTGGCTTGGCGCAGGGCTTCCTCGACAGGCGTCGGTTCGAAATCGGGTAAAAGCGTTTTGAACCGCGCGCCGTCCAGGGAATGCGGCGTATTCCAGATGTAACGCATCTCGAAGATATGCTTTATATCTGGCATGAACGGCCAAGCGAGCCGCAGAGGCCACCAAGCCATCGCTTTGATTCGCACCTCATGAGCACGCGCTTTTGCGAGGGCTTGCGCCATTTGCTCCGCGTTCAGTGAATAACCTGGAAAACAAACATCGGTGAAGCGATCAAGCGTGCTGCGCCGCTCGGCCAGGTCAACTGCCGCACGGGCGATATCCGGTAAAAAACCATAAGCACGCAACACGTTCGGTTGGCCGGGAAAGGTAAGAATCCCCTTGCGCAGGCTTGGTGCCATGATTTTGTCGAACCAATTGCCAGAGGCTTCGGTGTCAAGGTAGTCGCCCGCCCGCAAAACAATGGTGCGCACGCCAGCATCACGATAGCTTTGTTCCAGCGCAATTCGGATTTTTCCCAGCGGGTTGGTTGCGTTGTGCGGTGTCTTGTCCGACCATGGCGCAGGGGTTTGTTCGCCAAACACATAGACATTTCCAGGAATAATCACAGTGGCATCATTGGCAAGCGCCGCACGATGTATGGCAGGCTGCATGGCCATAACCTCTGCTTCCCATTTGGAATAGGCCGGGTGCCAACCATTGACGATCACATCCACCCC
Source organism: Planktotalea sp. (assembly GCF_049680325.1). Lineage (GTDB taxonomy): Bacteria > Pseudomonadota > Alphaproteobacteria > Rhodobacterales > Rhodobacteraceae > Planktotalea. Next base: position 11,201 of record NZ_JBAUHO010000315.1, on the reverse strand, counting down.
GCGCGCTTTAGTGTCTAACGCGTCTGTTTTGCGGTTAAAGTGGCGCACGGCCCACCCTGCTGCTTCAAAGGCTTGTGCTGTGTTGCGTCCGAAACGGCCCGTGGGGCCGAGGATCAATACTGTTTGTGTCATGTTGTTCTCCATCTCAACTAAGGAGAGAATGATGTATTCAACTGCATTTGGATATTTACCAAAAATCTACATCATGTATTCATTTATGAATGGATAATTCTTTCGCACATCTGGATTGGTCGCTTATCCGCGCTTTCCTTGCCGTTGCCGAAACCGGATCACTGTCTGGTGCCGCACGCAGTTTGTCACAAAGCCAACCGACCCTTGGGCGCCAGATCAAAGTTCTGGAAGACCAGCTAGGACTGCGCCTGTTCGAACGTCAGGCGCGTGGGCTATCGCTTAGTGCGAAGGGGGAAGGCCTACTTGAACCTGCCCGTGCGATGCGCGACGCATTCGGGCAACTTGGCCTGCGCGCAGCTGGGCAGGACGAGAGGATGCATGGAACAGTGCGCATTACGGCAAGCGAAGTCATGGCGCAACGTATCCTGCCACAGGTGATTTCACGGATACGGCAGGAAGAACCGAACATCCAAATCGAACTGGTGTCGAGCAATCAAAGCGAGAACCTGCTATTTCGTGAAGCCGACATCGCCGTGCGCATGTATCGAAGCACCCAGCTTGATGTTATCACCAAGCAGATCGGCGTTGCCGCGATGGGAATCTACGCAGCCAGAAGCTATCTTTCGCAGTGTTCTGTACCCACGTCGTTGGAAGATCTGCTGGATCATCCGATCGTTGGCTATGACCGTGATGATCGCATCATCCAGGGCATGCGTGCGCTAGGTTGGCCCGTGACCCGAGATTTCTTTGCCGTGCGCTGCGATGACGAGAACACTTATTGGGAACTTGTAAGGGCAGGGTGCGGGATCGGCTTCACCCAGCAGTCCTTTGCCAACAGTGACCCAATGGTGCAGCGCATTTTGCCAGAATTTGAACTACCGACTTTGCCCATATGGCTCGCCGCACCCGAAGCGATGCGCGCAACGCCCCGGATCAAGCGGGTGTGGGAAATGCTGGAGGAGGGGATAACGCCCTTCTTTGCCAACGCGAATGTGCCAAACCTTGACCCTACGCCGCCTTCTAGATAGGCCCATGCGCAACAGATCAACCCATTCAGGAACAGTTTCATGAGCAACCCGTCTCTTCTTATTTTGGCCGGTGACGGCATCGGCCCCGAAGTCATGGCGCAGGTCCAGCGCATTATCGGTTGGTACGGCGACAAGCGCGGCCTCAAATTTGACGTGAGTGAAGATCTCGTTGGCGGCGCGGCTTATGACAAGCACGGCACGCCACTGCACGATGATACAATGGCAAAAGCTCAAGAAGTGGACGCAGTTTTGCTTGGTGCGGTTGGTGGTCCAAAGTACGACGATTTGGATTTCTCGGTAAAGCCAGAGCGTGGCCTGCTGCGTCTGCGCAAGGAAATGGATCTTTTCGCGAACCTTCGTCCTGCGCAGTGCTTTGACGCGCTTGCGGACTTCTCGTCGCTGAAAACGGAACTGGTGTCCGGCCTCGATATCATGATCGTGCGTGAACTGACCTCCGGCGTTTACTTCGGCGAACCGCGCGGCATTTTTGAAGAAGGCAACCAGCGCGTTGGAATCAACACACAGCGCTATACAGAGGCCGAGATTGAGCGCGGCGCGCGCGCGGCGTTTGAGCTTGCGATGAAGCGCGACAAGCGTTTGTGCTCTATGGAAAAAGCCAACGTAATGGAAAGTGGCATCCTTTGGCGCGAAGTTGTGACCGAAGTGTCCAAGGATTACCCTGAGGTCGAGCTCTCGCATATGTATGCCGACAACGGCGCGATGCAGTTGGTCCGTGCGCCTAAGCAGTTCGATGTAATCTACACCGACAACCTGTTCGGCGATATCCTGTCTGATTGTGCGGCGATGCTGACCGGCTCGCTTGGCATGTTGCCATCTGCATCCCTTGGCGCGCCTATGGAAAACGGCCGCCCGAAAGCGCTATACGAACCGGTACACGGTTCTGCGCCTGACATCTCTGGTCAAGGCAAGGCGAACCCATCCGCATGTATCCTCAGCTTTGCAATGGCGCTGCGTTACAGCTTTGATGCGGGCGCGGAAGCGGATCGTCTTGAAGCAGCGGTCGAGAAGGTTCTGGCCGATGGTATCCGTACAGCCGATCTGATGCAGGCCGGTGATGGCAAGCCAGTATCCACGACAGAAATGGGCGATGCGATTTTGGCGGCTTTGGACGCGTCACTTTAACATCCGGAAAACAAAAGCGCCAAGGCAGGTCATGAGATTTGCCTTGGCGCGTCGCTTTGTGGAGTCTGCGGCAACATCGTCAACAAACCGTTTGGAGCCTGACCATGGGCAGCAATACTCAAGGCGCGCTTATCGCACTTCTCGCATTTGCGATTTTTTCGACCCATGACGTGATCGTCAAAGTCCTTGGCGCGAATTACTCACCGGTCCAGATCGTTTTCTTTTCGGTGTTGTTCGGTTTTCCGTGGGTCACTTTGATGCTGATCCGCGATGCCAGTTCGGGCAATCTGCGCCCGCACCATCCTTGGTGGACGGCGTTCCGGACCGCTGCCACGACCCTGACAGGGGTGTCCGCCTATTACGCATTTTCCGCGCTGCCACTGGCGCAGGTCTATGCGATCCTATTTGCCACCCCTTTGCTGATTACTGTTCTCGCGATCCCCATTCTGGGCGAACAAGTCAGATTGCGTCGCTGGATGGCGGTCTTGGTTGGTCTTTGTGGCGTAATCGTCGTTTTGCGGCCCGGTGCACAGGCGCTAACACTTGGTCATGCGGCTGCGCTGCTCGCTGCAATCGGCAGTGCCTTTGCATCTATCATCGTTCGCAAGATCGGGCGGGATGAGCGTAGCGTCGTTCTGTTGATATTTCCGATGATGACAAATTTCGTTGTGATGGGTGCTGCGCTTGCCTTTGTGTATAAACCGATGCCCGTTGAGCATATGGCGGGAATTGCGGTCATGTCGATCTTGGCGTTGATCGCGTCGGCCCTGGTAATCGCAGCCTACAAAGCGGGTGAGGCGGTTGTAGTCGCCCCGATGCAGTACTCGCAGATCATCTGGGCCAGTTTGTTCGGTGTGTTTCTGTTCGATGAAACGATGGATGTTTTGACGTTGATCGGGGCTGCGATCATCATCGCGAGTGGCCTTTATATCGTTCTGCGCGAAGGACGGGCGAATGCATCGCAGAACACACCTGTTTTGCGCACAAGAACCCGCACTGAAACGGGAACAAGCCTACACATTGGTCCACTAATTCGTTCGCGCTTGAAGAAAGACTAGCCCGCGCATGAGGATTTTCCCGCCATTGGACATTTTCGCGCGCGTCGTTTGCTTCCCAGTTCTGGCTTGGCAAGCACTGTCAGTCGCGCGCAACACCTTGGTTCTACCAGAGGCCGCTGGCCCGCGAAGCGGCACTATGGGGGAAGGGCCTGAACTTAGGCTTTTGATTCTTGGCGATTCAAGTGCTGCCGGTGTCGGCGTTGCCAATCAAAGCGAAGCTTTGGCGGGACAATTGGTTGCCGAGCTTGCGCGCATGTACCGTGTAAACTGGACGCTTATCGCGCGTTCTGGCGCGACAACGCGTGATGCGACTGAAATGCTGGATCAATCGAATACTGGACATTACGATGTTGTCCTTCTGGCGCTGGGTGTTAATGACGCGATCCGTTTACTGCGCTTGGAAAAATGGCGTTCCCGCCAGCGACGGCTGCGAAACAAGGTGCGAAAGATCGCAAGTCCACGCGCCATAGTGGTTACAGAAGTGCCGCCGTTAGGGTTGTTCCCGGCATTGCCGCGCCTTTTGAGGTGGGTCTTGGGCGCACATGCTGCGCGTATGGGCGTCGTCTTGGTCGATGACATATCCCAAGAAACAGATGTGCACCTTCTCACGATCGCGGCCCCGATCGTACGTGAAGCGATGGCCGAAGACGGTTATCACCCTAGCGCAACAACCTATACGCTTTGGACGAAACGCGCCGCGGAATGTATCAACGCCCTTCGTTGAATAAGGGGCGGTGATTCTCGCCATTTGCTAGCGATACAATGTTTTCGAGGATGCCTAGTGCGCAGGCAAACTGACCGTGAATGTCGCTTTTTCAGGGAAATTCGCCGAGTTTGGGCGAAACGCCAAATCGATAGCGCTAATTGGTTGCGTTGATGGTTCTGTCGCGCTTTAGTTCGTTCAGCAAATGGCAGGGACAACCTGCAAGCAAAAATGGGGAGCCGCTTTTGGCTAATAGTCACGTTGATGGCGCGTTCGTTGAATTCGACCGCGTCCAGAAAAGCTACGACGGGGAAAACCTAGTCGTAAAAGACCTTAACCTCTCACTACCAAAGGGCGAGTTTTTGACAATGCTCGGGCCCTCGGGCTCTGGCAAGACAACTTGCCTGATGATGCTCGCTGGTTTTGAAACCGCGACGCATGGTGATATTCGTCTTGATGGCAAGCCGATCAACAACATCCCACCGCACAAGCGCGGTATTGGCATGGTGTTTCAGAACTACGCTTTGTTCCCTCACATGACTGTTGCCGAGAACCTCAGCTTCCCGCTTGAGGTTCGCAAGGTTGGCAAGGCCGAACGCGAGAAGCGTGTTCAACACGTGTTGGACATGGTCCAGATGGGCGCATTCGGCGGCCGCCGCCCTGCGCAGCTGTCGGGCGGGCAACAGCAACGTATCGCGCTCGCACGCGCATTGGTGTTTGAAGCAGAATTGGTCCTGATGGACGAACCGCTCGGCGCGCTTGACAAACAACTGCGCGAAACGATGCAGTTCGAAATCAAACGTATCGCGGATGAGTTGGGCATCACTGTTGTTTACGTGACGCACGATCAGACCGAAGCACTGACAATGTCAGACCGCGTTGCTGTTTTCGAAGATGGTCGCATCCAACAACTGGCACCGCCAGACGAGCTTTATGAAAGCCCGCAAAACAGCTTTGTTGCGCAGTTTATTGGCGAGAACAACACGCTGGACGGCACGGTTAAAGAGATCAAGAATGGCATCGCTCTGGTTCAGCTAGATGGCGGCGGTCTGATTGATTGCAAGCCTGTAAACGTGACTAAGGCAGGCGAGCGCACGCGCGTTTCGATCCGCCCGGAGCGCGTCGAGTTCAACAAAGAACGTCTAAGCGCAGATGCGCATACGCTAAAAGCGGAAGTGCTTGAGTTTATCTACATGGGCGACATCTTCCGCACGCGTTTGCGCGTTGCGGGCAAGGACGACTTCATCATCAAATCTCGTAATGCGCCGGATCAAGTTCGTCTTGAGCCAGGAAGCGAAGTCGAGATCGGTTGGCTTGCAGAAGACTGCCGTGCACTTGACGCATAAATAGATTTGTTGGCGCCATGCAGGCGTTGACGGGTTAGAGTGTTCGGTAGTTGGCCTGTTGCCCGAACGCTCGACAATAATGACAACGGGTTTAACTAGGGAGACGTTTCTTATGAAACTCAAAATCGCACTTTTGACAACTGCTCTTACGAGCGTTGCCTTTGCTGCCGCCGCGCAGGAAGTCACAGTTATGTCTTGGGGTGGTTCTTATACAAAGAGCCAGGTCGAAGCCTATCACAAGCCGTTCACGGCAGAGACAGGGATCAAGATCAACTCCGTAGACGCGGATAACCCAGCAACACCTATCAAAGCTCAGGTTGAGGCGGGTAACGTGACAATCGACGTCGCGGACGTAGAATTCTCTGACGCTGTACGTCTTTGCGACGAAGGCCTGCTGGAAGAAATCGACCAGTCCATGCTGCCAGCAGCACCTGATGGCACACCTGCTGCGGAAGATTTCATCGACGGCGCACTGCAAGATTGCGCTGTAGCGAACATCGTTTGGTCCACTGTTTTTGCGTATAACAAAGACAATAACCCAACGGCGCCTGACAGCATCGACGATTTCTTCAACACTGCTGATTTCCCAGGCAAGCGCGGTCTGCGCAAGTCTGCAAAAGCGACGCTTGAGATGGCTCTGATGGGCGACGGCGTTCCAGCTGGCGAAGTCTATGCACTGCTTGAAACAGACGAGGGCGTTGATCGCGCATTCTCCGTTCTGGATCGCATCAAAGACGATATCGTTTGGTGGGAAGCGGGCGCTCAGCCGCCACAACTGCTTGCCGATGGCGAAGTCGCAATGTCTACAGCCTATAACGGCCGTATCTTCAACGCTGCAATCTCTGAGAACCAGCCATTGGAAGTTATCTGGGACGGTCAGATCCTAGACTTCGATTTGTTCGTTGTTCCAAAAGGCGCGCCTAACAAAGACGCGGCGATGAAGTTCATCTCCTTCTCCACAGACACACAACGTCTGGCGGATCAGGCGAGCTGGATTTCTTACGGTCCTGCGCGTAAATCATCCGGTGCGCTTGTTGGTAAGTATTCCGACGGCAAAACAGATATGGCGCCGCACATGCCGACAGCCGCAGCCAACCTTGGCAACGCGCTGGTTAACAACTTTGAATTCTGGGTCGACCGGGATGCGGAGCTGAACGAGCGTTTCAACGCTTGGCTGGCAAACTAAACTAGCCTATCGGCCCGGCCCCGTTCGGGGCTGGGCCACTCCAATACTCGCAGGAATGACCTTACATGGCCGAACTTCTCAAGACTGTTGATGGCATCCCGCTCAAGGCGGCACTGGCAAAAGCGCAGCAGCGCGCAAAAAGGCGCGCGTTTTTTCTTGTGTTTCCTCTTTTGGCCTTTGTCCTGATTACGTTCATCTTTCCGATCGGTCAGATGCTCTACAAGTCTGTAAACAACGACGGTTTTGTCGCAACCAAGGATTTCGGAACGGGCGTAACGACGCCGATTATGACGAACCTTGCAGATTGGTTTGATGCTAATCCTCCGGGCACAGAACCCGACGAGGCCGCTTTTACAGCGCTGGCAAAAGACCTTGTTGTTCTCAAAGACCTTAAAGCGCCGGGTCAAGCGGGTACGCGGATCAACTATGAACGTTCCGGATCGCGCTCGCTCTTTACCAAAGCGGCGCGCCGCGCGAACAAACTTGAGCCACCTTATAAGGAAGCGTTGATTGCAGTTGACGAGGACTGGGCGGACCCGGGCCTGTGGCAGGCAATGCGCACATCCTCTAGCGCTTTCACGACGAATTTCTATCTCGCGGCGCTTGATCGCAAGCGCGCTGACGATGGCTCTGTCGAGCAAGTTCCAGAAAACCGCCGTGTTTATGTTACTTTGTTCCAACGCACGCTCATTCTTTCGGTCGTTATCACTGTCTTGTGCTTCCTGCTGGCCTTTCCGATTGCACATCTTCTTGCGACACTGCCGATGCGCTATTCCAATTTGTTGATGATCCTCGTGCTCTTGCCATTCTGGACCTCGCTGCTTGTACGGACAACCAGCTGGATGATCCTTTTGCAAAGTCAGGGCGTTCTGAATGATGCGATGGTCGCAACCGGTATTCTTGCCGATGAGAACCGCATCCAGATGATGTATAACAAGACCGGAACCATCATTGCGATGGTGCACATCCTGCTGCCCTTTATGGTTCTGCCGCTTTATTCAGTGATGCGAATGATTAACCCATCCTATGTACGCGCAGCACGTTCCATGGGTGCGACAAGCTGGACAGCATTCCGCCGTATCTATTTTCCGCAGACGGTGCCGGGTATTGGCGCTGGCGCGCTCCTGGTCTTCATCCTGTCGGTTGGCTATTACATCACGCCCGCTCTTGTCGGCGGCGCCGATGGTCAGCTGATTTCGAACCTGATCGCCTTCCATATGCAAAAATCGCTGAACTGGTCCATGGCTGCCGCACTGGCCGCAATCCTGCTGGGGGCGGTTGTTGTTCTCTATTGGCTCTATGATCGCCTTATCGGCATCGACAACCTGAAACTGGGGTAAGTAACATGGCTCTTCCAACACATGCCTCAACGCTTGAGCGGGTTTGGCACTATACCTACCTTGTGATCTGCGCGCTGATCTTTCTGTTTCTGATTGCGCCGATCCTGATCGTGATCCCGCTTAGCTTTAACGCCGAGCCATACTTCACCTTCACTGAAAAGATGTTGAAGTTTGACCCGACCGGTTATTCAACGCGCTGGTATGATTTGCTTCTGACCTTCGGCATGACCGATCCCGAAGCGGCGCGTGATAGCAGCTGGTGGGCGGATGCATGGGAAAATTCCAACTGGATCAATGCGACCAAGAACTCGGTCATCATCGGCTTCTTTTCAACCATTCTGGCGACATCCCTTGGCACGCTAGCTGCGCTAGGCCTTTCACGCCCAGAAATGCCGGGGCGCCGTATCATCATGGCGATCCTGATTTCCCCTATGATCGTACCGATCATTATTACAGCGACAGGCCTGTTCTTTTTCTATTCCGCAATCAATATCCAGAACTGGGGCATTCCGTATCTTGGCGTGATCCTTGCGCATGCGACCTTGGGTATTCCATTCGTGATTATTACCGTGACCGCGACGCTGGTTGGTTTTGACCATTCGCTTACGCGCGCTGCTGCCAATATGGGGGCCAGCCCGTCGCGGACGTTCTTCAAGGTGCAAATGCCTCTGATCCTACCGGGCGTGATTTCCGGCGCGCTCTTTGCCTTTGTCACATCATTTGACGAAGTGGTTGTGGTTCTCTTTGTGGGTGGTCTTGATGAACAAACCATCCCGCGCCAGATGTGGAATGGTATCCGCGAGCAAATCAGCCCTGCGATCCTGTCGGTTGCGACGATCCTCGTAATCATCTCGATCGCGCTGTTGACCGTCGTAGAGCTTTTGCGTCGTCGTTCCGAGCGCCTTCGCGGTATGAGCCCAACTTGATCGGGCGCTGAAGGCAGAAACGAAAAAGGCCGCTCCAATCGAGCGGCCTTTTCTTTGTTCTAGAACTTTAAGGTCAGCTTCGAACAAGCTTTTCATAGGCGTCAGAAACCTCACGGGTCAGCGCGCCAACTTCGAAGTTGTAATCGCCGATCTGGCCAACAGGAGTAACTTCCGCGGCAGACCCGGTCAGCCAGCATTGCTCAAAGCCTTCAAGCTCTTCTGGCATGATATGGCGTTGGTGTACCTTGATCTGCTTGTCTTCAAGCATTCCGATCACTGTCTGACGTGTCAGGCCATTGAGGATCGCATCTGCCAGCGGTGTATGAACTTCACCATCCTTCACGAAGAAGATGTTGGCACCTGTCGCTTCGGCAACGTAGCCGCGATAATCAAGGAACATCGCGTCAGAGCAACCCTTGGCTTCTGCCGCGTGCTTGGACATGGTGCAGATCATATAAAGGCCAGCAGCTTTCGCCGCGACGGGGATCGTTTCCGGGCTTGGCCGCTTCCATTTTGCGATGTCGAGCTTGGCACCCTTCATCTTGGCGTCGCCATAGTAGTTGCCCCACTCCCAGGCCGTTACAGCCATACGGATCGGGTTGCGAGAGGCCGCGACACCCATGTCAGGGCCAGCGCCGCGAAAGGCAACAACGCGCAGGTATGCGTTTGTCAGACCGTTGGCATCCAGCGTGGCGCGCTTGGCGGCCTCGATTTCGTCAACTGTGTAAGGGATCGCCATATCCATCAGTTCGCCTGATTTCAGCAAACGCTGGGAATGCTCGCGCGATTTGAAAACCTTGCCGTCATAGCAACGCTCGCCTTCAAAAACCGATGAAGCATAATGTAACGCATGGGACAGGATATGCACATTCGCATCCCGCCAATCGACGAGCGAGCCGTCCATCCAGATTTTGCCGTCGCGATCTGCGTATGAGTCAGACATAGTGCTCTCCTTCCATTTTTCCATTTGTTGCGCAACTTACGTCCGAAGTGGACATATTATTGCGCCGAAACTGTGAATCGCTAACAGTCTGTTGTTGGAAAGTCAACAAAGCTGACATATAATTTGTAAGCTACCCAAGAAAGGCCACCAATGTCCGAACGAAATCCAGCGCAGCACAGTGACATGCTTTTGTTCCTCACAGATGAACAACTGCGCCAAGGAATCGAAGCGATGTTCTTTGCCTATCAGGGCTTTACGGCCGATCCAGATCGCATTCTGGCGGGCATGGCCTATGGGCGCGCGCATCACCGCGCGGTGCATTTTATCAACCGTGCGCCGGGTACCACAGTGAACAATCTTTTGGGCATTCTGGGTGTTACCAAGCAATCGCTTAACCGCGTACTGCGCACGTTGATCGAGGATGGACTGGTTCAAAGCAAAGTCGGACGCGTGGATAAACGCGAGCGTCATCTTTACCTGACAGAAGCGGGCGAGGAATTGGAACGCAAGCTATCTGATGCCCAACGCGCGCGCATGCGCGCGGCGTATCGTGATGCTGGCGCCGAAGCTGTGACTGGTTTTCGTGCCGTACTTGAGGCAATGATGGACCCGGACATGCGCCGCAAATCCCGCGCGCTGAAGGAAAGTAGCACATGAGTGATCCAGACGCCCACCTTTTGATCGTAGACGATGACGAACGCATTCGTGGGCTCTTGCAGAAATTTCTGGTGCGTCACGGATTTCTTGTGACAGCTGCACGCGATGCCGCTCATGCGCGTCGCATCCTTGCGGGTCTTGATTTTGATTTGATCGTTCTGGACGTCATGATGCCGGGTGAGGACGGGATCAGCCTGACCCGCGATCTGCGCAAAACCTCGCAAACGCCGATCATGTTGTTGACCGCAAAGGGCGAAACCGAAAACAGGATCGAAGGCTTGGAGGCGGGCGCAGACGACTATCTGGCCAAGCCGTTTGAACCGAAGGAACTGCTGCTCCGCATCAACGCGATCCTGCGCCGCATGCCCGAGACTGTGGCTGCTGATACAGCGCCGAAAATTCTCCACCTCGGGCCTGTCCGCTATGACATCGAACGCGGCGAGATGTGGAATGGTGATGACATTGTCCGCCTGACCGCGACCGAAGCGCAGCTCATGCGCATCTTCGCCAAACATGTGGGTGAACCCGTAAGCCGCGTGCAACTGGTCGAGGATCTGGGCCGTGATCGCGGCCAAGCCCAAGAGCGCGCGGTGGATGTGCAGATCACCCGCCTGCGCCGCAAGATCGAGGTTGATCCGAAGCAACCCCGCTACATGCAAACGGTTCGCGGTGCCGGGTATATGTTGGCACCTGATTGATCCCATTTGAAGGAGCGCGACATGACCACAGCCCTCATCAC
>NZ_JBAUHO010000314.1:0-8375 GCF_049680325.1 Planktotalea sp. | reverse complement strand
GCCTTTGTGATGAAGGCAGAGACGGGATGGCTGAATGACAGGATCGCACGGCGGTTTGATCTGATGGTTGATGAAGGCGCTCTGGACGAGGCGCGGGCGAACCTTGATCGCTTTGATCCTGCGCTTTTGTCCTGCAAGGCCATCGGCGCGCCAGAACTTACCGCCCATTTGCACGGTGAGATGACCCTGCCGGAGGCAAAAGAGGCAGCCAGCATCGCGACACGGCAATTTGCCAAACGCCAGCGCACATGGTTTCGCGCACGCATGAAGAAATGGCGCGAAGTCACACTGCCCTAAGATTGCTATTATACAACATTTCATGCTTTCAAACGCGGGTAATTCAAGATTTTGTTGGATTCACCCAATAATTCCAACCTTACTACGAAATGCATACCGAAACCAACGATCGCCCTGCCCCTCAAGCCGTCATGACCATTGCGCAACGCGCGCTTGGCTCGCCTTGGCGTCTTGGTCTTGCTCATGCTCGCGCGCAGCACATGCTGATATGGGTCACGCGCGGCTCTGGACGTTGCGTTGTCGAAGGGCGGGCATCGGCAATGAGTGCGCATAACGCGCTTTTCGTTCAGGCAGGCACGCTTTTTTCCTTCACTTGGGAGCCGTCCTGCTTTGGCCAAACCGTGCTTTTGCCGCCAAGCGCAGGATTGGACTGGCCTGACGAGCCATTGCTGCTGCGTGTCAGAGAACCGCAAGCACAGCTGACGTTGACCCATTACATCGAAGCGATCCACAATGAAGCAAGCAGCGATGCGCTGATGTCGCAAGCCGCAGCCAGCGCCCATGCACAATTGATGATGGTTTGGGCGCATCGTTATCGTAGCCAGCCAACCAAAATGAATGCAGCGCGGCGCTTGATGCGTGCGTTTTGCGCGCTGATTGTTCAATCGGAAACAAAGGCACAGGCCCCGGCAAGCATGGCTGACTATGCCGCGCAACTCGGGGTGACGCCGACGCATTTAACGCGCGTATGCAAAAGCGAGTGTGCGAGCACTGCAGCGGACTTATTGACCCAGCATAGCTTGCAAAGGGCTTGTCGCTATCTAGAGGATGACGCGCTCAAGGCGGTCGACATTGCAAAGCGATTGAATTTCTCAACCCCCGCCTATTTCACAAATTTCATCAAAACCCATACAGGACAAACCCCTTCTGCGTTGCGTGCCGCGGCAAAAGCAAGCCGCGTCTGAATGCGGGGCCAAGCCAAGACGTGAATGAAGCTTCACAAGCCCGTGCGCTACGTGGCGGAAAGCGGATTTCCCACTTGCATTCCATGCGAATGTCGCTTTTGATCGAATCAAATGCCGCTTTTAGACCAAAAATTGTCGAATGGACGAATTGACCTGAAGGAATTTCTGGTGCCGAATGCTGCGACTTGGGGAATGTGACCTGAGCGGCTGACAAGGCCGCCTCTTGTCACGAACACCTCACAAAAAATGAAATGTGTCACAGGGAGAAAAAGATGACGCTCGAAACAAACAAAGGCCAAGGGATTCATCCAGCGGCCAAAATGTATGCTGAAGAATTCAAAGCTGGTCTGATGGATCGCCGCGAATTTCTGACGCGCGCATCTGCATTGGGTGTCGCAACCGCGACAGCATACACCATGGGCGGCCTCACGCAGCCAGCTCAAGCTGCGGCGCATGCCAAAGCAGGCGGCACGCTGCGCATTCAGCAAGAAGTGCGCGCTCTTAAAGATCCACGCACATATGACTGGTCCGAGATTGCGAACTTCTCACGTGGTTGGCTAGAGTATCTCATCCAGATTAACGCTGATGGTTCGTTTGAAGGCCGTCTTCTGGAAAGCTGGGCCGCGAGTGATGACGCCACAGAGTACACATTGAACGTTCGTAAGGGCGTAAAATGGAACAATGGCGATGATTTCACAGCAGAAGATGTTGCGCGCAACATCATCGGTTGGTGTGACAAAGACATGGAAGGCAACTCCATGGCTGGCCGTATGGCATCCTTGGTTGACCCTGACACGAACAAAGCGCGCGAAGGCGCGGTCATGGTTGTGGATAGCCACACTGTCAAACTGACGACGCTTGCACCCGACATCACGATCATTCCAGGCATGGGCGATTATCCTGCGGCGATCACGCACTCCAGCCATAATGCTGAAGACATGGTCGGTAACGCAGTTGGCACGGGCCCTTACATGCCAGAATCTCTGGAAGTTGGTGTTAAAGCCGTCCTCGTCAAGAACACAGACCACGCTTGGTGGGGTGAAGGCGCATATCTCGACCGTATCGAATATATCGACTACGGCACAGACCCCTCTGCCTTTGTTGCTGCGGCTGAATCCGAAGAGATCGACATGATCTACCGCATCGACGGTGACTTTGTTGAAGTCTTCGACTCGCTTGACGGCTGGATCAAGTCTGAAACGCCAACGGCGAACACGATTGTAATCCGTCCAAACCAGCAAGCTGAAGTCGATGGCATGAAGCCCTATGCAGACGTTCGTGTACGTCGCGCATTGGCGATGGCCGTTGATAACGCGGTTTGCCTCGAACTTGGTCTTGCTGGCCTTGGTACGGTTGCAGAGAACCACCATGTGTCCCCGCTGCACCCTGAGTATGCTGAACTGCCAGCACAGGTTGTTGATGGTGCCGCAGCCAAGGCGCTGATGGATGAAGCAGGTATGGGCGATTACGAGCACGAGCTGCTCTCTATCGACGATGACTGGCGCAAGAACACAACCGACGCCGTTGCAGCCCAGCTGCGCGACGCAGGTATCAAGGTGAAGCGTACTATCCTTCCGGGCTCCACGTTCTGGAATGACTGGGCGAAATACCCCTTCTCTTCCACAAACTGGAACCAGCGTCCGTTGGGTGTTCAGGTACTGGCACTTGCTTACCGCACAGGTGAAGCATGGAACGAGTCTGGCTTTGCCAACGCCGAGTTCGACGCGCTTCTCTTAGAAGCAATGTCCATCGCGAATGCAGACAAGCGCCGCGAAGTCATGGCGAAGATCGAAAAGATCATGCAGGACGAGGGTGTTATCATCCAGCCATATTGGCAGTCACTGTACCGTCACTACCGCGAGGGTATCGTGGGCGCAGAAATGCACCCATCCTTCGAAATCTATCCTGACAAGCTGGGCTTCGCTGCTTAAGCGCAAGTCCCATCAAGGCCGCCCTTACATGGGGCGGCCTTTTCAAGCGAATAATGAATACGGATCGCCAATGATCCGCAAAGCCTGACCGACAGGGGCACTACATGGGAATGTTTATACTGAGACGCCTTGGGGTGATGATCCTCACAGGCCTCTGCTTGACCTTTATCGTCTTCTTTTTGACGAACCTTTATCCAAACCTTGAAAAGCTTGCCAAAACGCAGGGCAACATGCGCATGACCGACGAACAGGTCGAAAGCTGGTTGACCAATCGCGGCTATTTGCAGCCATTGCCGGTAAAATACGGCGAATGGCTCGGGGTTTTGCCGTCAAAGCAAATCGAGAATTCCGAAGGCAAACTGGTCGGGCGCTGCCTTGATCCAAATGTTGATCCAGCAGATGCACCCCGCTTTTGCGGGATTTTGCAGGGTGATTGGGGATATTCCACCGTCTTTAAGGAACCCGTCGCCAAGATCGTCGGTACTCGACTCGCTCTGACGGGCAAGCTGATGTTTTGGGTCATGGTGCTTATGGTACCTTCGGCCCTGCTGCTAGGTGTTCTGGCCGGGATGCGGGAAGGCTCGCGCACGGACCGGACGCTTTCTACGGTAGCAATTACAACAACGGCGACGCCGGAATACGTTTCAGGCGTGATTCTGATCGCGGTCTTTGCCTCGTCGGCTGTTGGCCTAAAATGGTTCAAAGGCACGGCAACCTCCGCAATGGACAGCGCCAATTTCGAGAACTTCTTCCTACCCGTTCTCACGATCGCGCTTTACGGCATGGGTTATATCGCGCGCATGACACGCGCCTCTATGGCTGAAGTCATGACCGCGCAGTATATTCGCACGGCGCGCCTCAAGGGTGTCAGCTTTCCCAACATCATCATGAAACACGCGCTGCGCAATGCGCTTATCGCGCCGTTCACGGTGATTATGTTGCAAATCCCCTGGCTGTTGAACGGCGTCGTGATTGTTGAAACCCTGTTTAACTACAAAGGCTTCGGCTGGGTTCTGGTCCAGGCCGCAGGCAACAATGACATCGAGTTGCTGCTCGGGGTTTCCGTGGTTTCGGTCATCGTCGTTTTGATTACGCAGCTGATCTCGGACATCGGTTACGTTTATCTCAACCCACGCATTAGCGTTAATTAAGGAGGCCTGAATATGGAACCGCTTACCTGGGCAGGCAGCCTGTCCTTTCTCAACTGGCCTTTCCTTGCGATCGGCGTCGTGATGATCGCAGTTTTCCTGCTGTCTTTCGTGACTGCTGCGTTCGGGTCGGGCAACGGCGGCGTTACGATGAATGCGGATGGCACGACCTCTGCAATCGGCGCGGGCCCTGCGGAATTGGTTAACAAGGCGCTGGTCGCTTTGCTTGGCCTCTTCGTTCTGGTCTTGCTCGCTTACGCTGTGCTTGGTGCGCTTATGGGCACAAGTGCCGGTATCATCGGTGGTATCTCGCGCCAGCTGATCCCTGTTTGGATCGCGCTAATCGTCCTGCTTTCGGTGTCATCCATCTACAAGCGCAAGCTGGGTCTATACGGCAAGCTCTTTGATAGCATGATCGGTGTGATCGGCTTTAGCATCGTGATGTTCTGGGTCTTTGTTGCGCTATTCGGTGCGCTCGACATGATCTTTACCCACGATCCGTTGGTTCAGGTTTCCGGTATGAAGAACAAAACCCCCGGAACACCGCTACGCGGCGCTGAGGACGGGGATTATGCCTACTACCTTTTGGGCGGCGACAACCTCGCACGCGATATCTTTAGCCGCGTTATGAAAGGTGCAGGGATCGTGATCCTGATTGCGCCTTTGGCAACGCTTTTTGCCTATATGGTTGGTATCACGCTTGGCTTGCCCGCAGGCTATTACGGTGGCCGCTTCGATACGATCCTGTCGTTCTTTGCGAACCTCGTCCTGGCCTTCCCTGTGATCCTGCTTTTCTATCTGTTGGTGACGCCCGAGATTGTAGAGACAGGCCTGCCGCAGTTCATGGCGGTCGTTCTGTTCTTCTTCCCGCTGATTTTCGCGGCGGTGCTAATCCATACACGGATGAAGCAGCAGCCAAAAAAGAACCGGATATGGCTAATCTGCGTGTTGGTGCCGTTGACGTTGCTTTATGTGCTGACGATCAACGCCCCTGACAGCAAGATCAACCTGCTAGGAGCATTGGATACATTCAATCCAGCGCCCGGTGTTCTTGTCGTTTTTGTTTCGGTGGTCTTCGTCAACTCGCCCACGGTGTTTCGTATCGTGCGCGGCCTGACCTTGGACATCAAACAGCGCGATTATGTGGCTGCGGCGCAAACGCGCGGTGAAGGCACATGGTACATCATGCTTTGGGAAATCCTGCCCAATGCACGTGGTCCGCTGATCGTCGATTTCTGTCTGCGCATTGGCTATACGACTATTTTGCTGGGAACCCTCGGTTTCTTCGGCCTTGGTCTGCCACCGGAAAGCCCTGACTGGGGCAGCACGATTAACGAAGGCCGTAAGCTTTTGTCGATCTATCTGCACCCTGCGCTGCCACCTGCCCTGTCCCTGCTATCGCTGGTTCTTGGTTTGAACCTTTTGGCGGACGGGCTGCGTGAAGAAAGCTTGCGCGACTAAGACTGGATGGGCGGACGGGGGGCCAGCCCCCCGACCCCCGGGATATTTATGGAGAGAGGAAACCAAAGGTTTTCTTTCTCCGCTCCAAAGGGAGAAATGACATGGCAAAACGTGATTACGACGGGCCAATTCTGGAGATTGATAAACTGTCGATTTCCTTCTTTACGCGGCTGCGTGAAATTCCAGCGGTGATGGATTTCTCTGTTACGGTGCAACCCGGTGAAGCCGTTGGGCTTGTCGGGGAATCCGGCTGCGGTAAATCTACTGTTGCGCTTGGTGTGATGCAGGACCTTGGCAAAAACGGGCGCGTTGTTGGCGGCTCGATCAAGTTCAAGGGCCAAGATCTGGCCGAAATGAGCGATGAGGAATTGCGCGACATTCGCGGCAACGAAATTGCGATGATCTATCAGGAGCCTATGGCGTCGCTGAACCCTGCGATGAAGATCGGGCGACAGTTGATGGAAGTCCCGATGATCCATGAGGGCATTGGTGAAAAAGAGGCCTATGAGCGCGCGTTGCAGGTTGTCACGGATGTGAAACTGCCTGACCCAAAGCGTATCCTTGGCAGCTATCCGCACCAGCTTTCTGGTGGGCAGCAGCAGCGCATCGTTATTGCGATGGCCTTGATGTCCAAACCTGCGCTTTTGATATTGGATGAACCGACAACAGCGCTTGATGTGACGGTCGAGGCCGCCATCGTTGAATTGGTGCGCGATCTGGGTAAGAAATATGGCACGTCGATGCTGTTCATCTCGCACAACCTTGGTCTGGTTCTGGAAACCTGCGATCGCATTTGCGTGATGTATTCTGGCGAAGCGGTCGAGCGCGGCTCGATCGAGGATGTCTTCGACGAAATGCAGCACCCTTATACGCAAGCGCTGTTCCGTTCGATCCCCCTGCCCGGCGCAGACAAGAATTCGCGCCCTCTTGTGGCGATCCCCGGAAACTTCCCATTGCCGCATGAACGCCCGAACGGGTGTAACTTTGGCCCGCGCTGCGACTATTTCGAGGCCGGGCGCTGCGATCAAGGTGACATCACCATGAAGAATGTCGCAGGCAATGACCGCCACGCAACACGCTGCCTAAGGTTCGAAGAAATCGACTGGAACGCGCCGCTTGCCTTGGCCGAAACCAAAGAAAAGGGCGAGATCGGCAAGGTCGTGCTGAAGATGGAGAACCTCAAGAAATACTACGAGGTATCTGCCAACGCGCTTTTTGGCGGTGCCAACAAGAAAGTCGTCAAAGCGAACGAGACGTTGAGTTTCGAGGCGCGCGAAGGCGAGACACTGGCAATTGTGGGCGAATCCGGCTGTGGCAAATCCACATTTGCCAAGGTGCTTATGGGGCTGGAGACAGCAACAGACGGGGAAATCCTTCTCGACAATCAAAGCATCGGAAACACGCCCATTGAAGAACGCGACACAAAAACCGTCGCCGATATTCAAATGGTGTTCCAGAACCCCTTTGACACGCTCAATCCGTCAATGACGATCGGACGCCAGATCATTCGTGCGCTTGAGATTTTCAAGATTGGCGCGGATGAAGGCGAGCGGCGTGCGCGTATGCTGGAGTTGCTTGATCTGGTTAAACTACCGCGCGAATTTGCGGACCGCATGCCACGCCAGCTTTCTGGTGGGCAAAAGCAACGCGTCGGTATTGCGCGCGCTTTTGCAGGCGGTGCGCGTATTGTGGTCGCAGACGAGCCGGTCTCAGCGCTGGATGTATCGGTGCAGGCGGCAGTGACCGATCTGCTGATGGAAATTCAGCGGGAAGAAAAGACAACGCTGCTATTCATCTCGCACGATCTGTCGATTGTACGTTATCTGAGCGATCGCGTTATGGTGATGTATCTGGGCCATGTGGTCGAGCTTGGCACAACAGATCAGGTCTTTGCGCCGCCCTATCACCCTTATACCGAAGCACTTTTGTCTGCGGTTCCGATTGCCGATACCAGTGTTCAGAAAAAGCACATCGTTCTGGATGGCGACATTCCTTCCGCGATGAACCCGCCCTCTGGCTGTCCGTTCCAGACGCGCTGTCATTGGAAATCGCAGGTCCCGAACGGGCTATGCGAAAAAGACGTGCCAGAAATGCGCACCTTGCCAAACGGGCATCAGCTCAAGTGCCACTTGAGCGATGAAAAGCTGGCGGAAATGGAGCTGGTGATTAAGGTCGCAGCCGAGTAGATCGGGTTTAATGGGCAGGGTTCGTCCCTGCCCTAACCACGATAGTCGCGCGGGGTTTTACCAGTAATCCGAAGGAATTCGCGGTTGAAATTCGACTTGGTGTTGAAGCCCGATCCCAACATGGCATCGGTCACGCTTTCGCCGCGCTCTAACGCAGCGCAAGCATCGCGAATGCGGCGCTCATTAATGTAGCGCGACACGTTCTCGCCAGTGACCCTGTTGATCGCAATCGACAATGTTTTGACAGGCATACCCATTTTGCGGGCAAGCCGGCTAAGCGTCAGGTCCGGATCGACATAAAGGCGCCCGTCTTCAACCAAAGCATCAAGACGCGCGATGATTGCGGTATCTTCCTCGCTTGCTGCACTTTGTACATCCGCTTTCGGTTCGCCAGCTTGCTCTGGCACATCGCTTAGACTGCGCGACAGGCCAAGCGCCCCCATAATC
>NZ_JBAUHO010000313.1:0-2368 GCF_049680325.1 Planktotalea sp. | reverse complement strand
GCACACGACATGATCCTCGCCCTGCCGGAAGGGTACAAGACGATCCTTCATGGCGATGACAACCAGCTTTCGGGCGGGCAGAAGCAACGCCTGGCCCTTGCGCGCGCGCTGTATCAGGATCCTGTTATGCTGGTGCTGGACGAGCCGAACTCCGCGCTGGATAGCGTGGGTACAGACGCGCTGAACCGCACCGTGCGCGAATTCCGTAGCTCTGATCGCTCTGTTGTGATTATGACCCATCGCCCGCAAGCAATCTCGGAGTGCGACCGCTTGATCGTCATGGATAAGGGCCGCGTCAAGGCCAACGGCCCGCGTGATGAGGTTCTAAAAGCAATGCTGCAAAACTCGGGGCAGGTCAGCCGGGAGATTTCAGGGGATAAGCCAAATGACGCCTGAACAAACCAAAGCCTCGCGCTCGCTTGCCAAAGCCGGAAAGCCACTGTTCATCGGCTATTTCGCCCTGTTCATATTGCTTGGCGTGATTGGTGTGTGGAGCGTGCAAGCCCGGATCGCAGGCGCAGTCATCGCCTCTGGCATGATCCAGGTGGAAAACAACCGTCAGATTGTGCAACATCCCCAAGGCGGTGTCGTGGGTGAGTTGCTTGTGCGTGACGGCGATCGCGTCAAAGCAGGTGATGTGGTCTTGCGCCTTGATGCATCGCTTTTGCGATCCGAGTTGGCGATTATCATGGCCCAGCTTAACGAAATTCGCGCACGCAAAGGGCGTTTGATTGCCGAGCGCGACGATGCGAGCGAGATCGCCTTCGGACCGGAAATCATAGCTTTGGCGCAAGAAAGGCCTGATGTTCAAGCACTGATCGACGGACAAGCGCGCCTGTTCCAGACGCGGCTGATCGCGTTGACCCAAGAGACAAATCAGCTCGAGAACCAGATCGAACAAACCCGCGAGCAAATCAAAGGCGGCGAAGCCCAGCTGGCGGCCAGCCGTGGACAAGCCGAGCTGATCGTTACTGAACTAAAGGATGCGCAGACGCTGCTGGAAAAGGGCCTTGCCCAAGCCTCTCGCGTTTCAGCGCTGCGCCGTGAAGAAGCGCGCCTGAATGGAGCCATCGGCCAGTATACGTCTGGCATCGCGCAGTTGAAGGGGGATATCGCGCGTCTCAACATTGAAATACTCCGCCTGCAAACCGCGCGCCGCGAGGAGGCGATCAGCACCCTTAGAGACTTGCAGTTCCAAGAGAACGAATTGGTCGAGCGCGCATTGTCAGCGCGCGATACGCTGTCAAAAATGGAAGTGCGCGCACCCGTTGCGGGTGTCATCTATGGAAACACGGTCTTCGCGCTGCAATCAGTGATCTCACCCGCCGCGCCGATCATGTATATTATCCCGCAGGATCAGGCTTTGATCGTATCCGCACGGATCGAGGCGATCCATATTGACCAGGTCCACCAGGGGCAGGCCGCAACACTACGGTTTGTCGCCTTTGACCAGCGCACCACGCCTGAAATATTCGGCACGGTCACGTTGCTGTCCGCCGATGTATTCATCGACGAAGTTTCGGGGGTTTCCTATTATCAGGCCCAGCTGTTGCCAAATGAGGGTGAATTAACCAAGCTGGAAGGCCAGCCCTTGGTTCCGGGCATGCCTGTCGAGGCGTTCATAAAAACTGTTGAACGCTCTCCGATAAGTTATCTGATGAAGCCGTTGATGGATTATTTCAACAAGGCCTTCCGCGAAACGTAAAACGCCCCGCGCAGAAATGCGCACATCATTTTTTGATAAGTTACGGTTTTCCGATAGCATAGAGCTTTTCGGGCCCATCACTACATGTGCCTTATTTTCAAATTGATTTAGAAAGGTAATTCCATGGTCGAGATCATTGATACAACGCATACAAGCGCCGTTTCACTGTCGAGTTTTGAAGACTATCTACTGCTGCGCGGTGTGACCCATTACACGGAAACCAGCGCGGCGATTACTGCGTTGGGCGGGAATGATATCTTTGTCGATGGCTCATTGGTGGCGCTCACGAATGTTGCGATCGACTTTTCGGCCAGTAACGGCGTGCGAGTGACGGTGAGCGAGTTCGGCTCTATTATGAATTCCCCGAATAGCTTTCTGCTTTATAATATCGGCACTAACTCCGTTGTGACAAATCATGGTATTATTTCCGGCGGTCCCAGCCTGATTACGGGCGCTGACGTTGTCATTTTGAACAACGGTTCGATGACTTCCGCAACTGCAAACACAATTCGGCTTTCAGGCGTTGATGGTGTGCTTAATAACTTTGGTCTCATTTCGTCCAGTGCCGGGGGTGCGGTTTTTGTAAGCGATGCCTCTAGGATCAGAAACACCGGCGACATTGTTGGCGTAACCTATGGAATTGACGCGACAAGCACTGTGGTT
>NZ_JBAUHO010000312.1:0-3104 GCF_049680325.1 Planktotalea sp. | reverse complement strand
GGGTTCTCGCGCACGCAACCCCAAAAGAGCAAAACCGTGTCCTCGGCTGGCGCCTGCGGGCCGCACCACTTTTGCGTTTTTCGGGTATGCGTTTGCTCACTCCGGCACTTCGCCAGTGGGTCAGGTTTTAGAGACGACGCCCTAAAGGGCTTTTTCTCAAAACCAGACGACCAAAGGGGCAAAGACCCCATCCACACCACAAAGGAGTAAGCCCATGGGCCTTGATCAATACGCATATATCAAACACGACGAAGGCGCTGACGACGACCGCGCCGCCGATTTCGTATGGCGCAAACATTCCAAGCTGCAAGCTTGGGCAGAGACGCTCTTTACCGCCAAAACTGGTCAATCAGCCGACAAGCTGAACTGCGCAGAACTGGTGCTAGAGGCAGCAGACATCGACACCTTAGAGGCACTTGTCAAACAAAAGGCCCTTCCAAAATCCGATGGCGGGTTCTTCTTTGGGCATCAGTTTCAAGATGAAGCCGCAGACGAAAACGCAGCCCAAGACCTCGCATTCTGCGCATGGGCGAAAGACGTAATCACCAACGGGCAAACCGTTGTTTATTCGTGCTGGTGGTGAGCGTCATGACCGAGCAACAAACGTTCAGCGCGACAGCCCTCGAAATTGCCGAGCAAAACGACCGATTTCGCACCACTTGGGGGGCAGATTTCAGCGTTCCCGGCCAGATCGTGATGACGCGCGGCGTGGCAGACCTGTCACCAGCAGCCAAAGCCATCATCATGCAGCGGGTTCAGACATTCTCTGTCTTTAACGAGGATAACGACCCCTACGGCGATCACACCTTTGGGGCCTTCGAGTTCGAGATTGCTGGCAACACCTACAGCATTTTCTGGAAAATTGACCTCTACGACAAGGACTACTGCATGGGCAGCGATGACCCAGCAAACGTAGCTGTGACGCGGCGGGTTCTGACCGTCCTACACGCATCCGAATACTAATTGGGATCGCCCTTCGGGGCGGTTCCACAAGGCGCAACCCGCGCCGGAAAGGAGGTGAACATATGCCAGAGCAACGATTGCATGAACTGCGCCAAGAAGCCGTTCAACTTGTCAAAAAGGGAGGTCTCTCCGCCAAGATCGGCCTCGCCTTTTTGAAAACCAACGCTGGGGCCTAAGCCCCCTCGCCTCGCCCCTCACGGGGTGGGGCATCCCTACCAATCTCATCAAAGAAAATCAAGGAATGAACCTATGAATGATCAATCTCAAATCACCGCAACACTTCAAGAAGTCCCCTTTGCCGACCTGCATATCTCTGATCTGAACCCGCGCAGCGTCGTCAATGAGGCTAGTATCCTCACCTTGGCGGAAAACATTAGCGCCTACGGACTGATCCAGAACATCGCAGGATTTGCCGAAAAAGGTGGTATCGGCGTTGTTGTCGGTGGACGCCGCTACCGCGCCTTGGCCCTATTGCAGGACGATCCCCGCTTTCAGACCATCACCGTCAAAATGGCACCCGATCAGGAAACGGCACAGTTTTGGGCCACCAGCGAAAACGCACAGCGCGAAGCCCTGCACCCCGCCGATGAAATCCGTGACTTTGGCGCGATGGAAAAACGCGGGGCGACCGTAGCAGATATCGCAATGGCATATGGAGCCACCGAGGCGCATGTTTACCGCCGCCTTGCCTTGGCCAATCTGCCCGATCCCGTAATTGATGCCCTGCACAACGGCGAAATCAGCCTGTCAAACGCCACCGCCTTCACAATCAGCGACGATGAAAAGCTCTCTTTGGAGGTGCTCGAACAGGTCCGAAGCCAAGGTGAAAGCGATCACCGCATCAAAAAGATGCTCAAGCCTGACGCCGTGAAAGACAGTGACCGCCGCGCCGTGTTTGTTGGACTTGATGCCTACAAAGAGGCAGGGGGCCGCACGGGTAGCGATCTCTTTGCTGAAGAAACGCTTATCGATGACCCTGCAATTCTGGACGAATTGTTCGGCAAAAAATTGGAAGCAGCTGCGGCGACATTGCAGGGCGAGGGCTGGAAATGGGCTGAGTCCATCGGTGACAGCTACATCGGCTGGTATCAGATCGATGAGATGAAACTGTCCCGCATCTACGCCGAAGGAGGCACTCTAACCGATGAGCAGAGCGAAGAATACGAGGCCTTGGCGGAACTGTCCGAAGCAGACGACTTGGCCGATGAGGGCCACGTCAGGCTGCATGATCTGCAAACCATCTTGGACGGGTCGTTTACTGACGCGCAAAAAGCCCATGCAGGTGTCTTGGTCTACATCGACAATCGTGGTGCATTGCAGGTTGAGGCAGGTCTGGTAAAGGGCGCAGACAAGAAAGCCGCAATTGAAGCGGGCATTCTGGCCAAGTCCAACCACGCAGGCAGCACTGGGACCAAATCCCCGATCTCGCAAAAACTGGCGGTTGATCTTGAACGCATTACAACAGGGGCACGTCAACATGCTGCCCTGCGCGATCCAGAATTGTTGTTGGCACTCTTTGCCTTCCAACTCTCTGGAAAATCTGGCTACTCACGTGCCTTTGGCTTGCGCAAAGACGAGGTGCCAAATGTCCCGACAACTGAAATGTCGGGCTATGTTTTGGACGAGCGGCTGACCAAGCCGACCCCCAGTGCCAAATACGGCAGTGACATGGCCCGTGTGTTTCGCGCCTACAAGGCCAAGGGTCCAGAGTTCATCATGGAGGAAATCATCCGCCATCTTGCGTCTCTGCTGACAGTGGACGCCGATCTGGCCGAGGTGATCGACAAAGCGGTTGAAACCAATATTCGTGACAATTTCACCCCGAATGCCGAGAACTTCTTTGGCCGTGTCGGGGGGCCATACCTGACCCAGCAATGGCGCGACCTGTTGGACCTCAACGAGGATCATCCGACCGCCACGACATTCGCCAAACTCAAAAAGGGTGAGAAGGCCGAAAAGTTGGAAGCGCTCTTTGGAAATGGCGATGTGCGAGAGGCGTATGGACTGACAGAGGCGCAAGCCGACCGTATTGCTGAATGGTTGCCCGAAGGCATGGCCTAGACAAAGTGGCAGGGCGTTTGCGCGCCCTGCCCTAAATATCCTTGTGGTGAGGATCAACTGGCTCCGCTACGGCGGGGTCC
>NZ_JBAUHO010000311.1:0-16035 GCF_049680325.1 Planktotalea sp. | reverse complement strand
GTCCTTGGACGCCTGATTGAAGTGGCGGTCAAGGTTTTCGACCCGCGTGCCCAGCCGCTCGATATCACCGAAAAGCAAACCTAACTCGCGTCGAATTGCACCCGCTTGTTCCTGCATGCGAGCGTCTTTCAAAATAGCGCGCATGGTGTTCAGCGTCGCCATGCAAGTCGTTGGGGAAACGATCCAGACCCGCGCGGCAAACCCTTCGCGCACCAACTCCGGAAAGTTCGAATGCAGCTCTGCATAGACGGCCTCAGAAGGCAGGAACATCAAAGCGCCATCCGCAGTTTCGCCGTCCAGAATATACTTTTCCGAAATCGCCTTGATATGCGCCTTCACCGCTGTCCGCATCATGCGCGCGGCTTCGTTTAGCTGTTGCTGGGTTTCGGCATTTCTCAATGCTTCATAGGCCTCTAGCGGGAACTTGCTATCCACCACAATTGGCCCCGGGGGGTTTGGAAGGTGAATCAGACAATCCGCGCGCTTGCCGTTCGAAAGCGTCGCTTGCCATGTATAACTATCCGCTGGAAGCGCTTTGGATACGATGTCTTTTAGCTGGATTTCGCCAAATGCCCCGCGCGTTTGCTTGTTAGACAGGATGTCTTGCAAACTTAAAACGTCGCCTGAAAGCTTGGTAATATTGTCCTGTGCCTTATCAATCGCCAGCAAACGTTGCTGCAATTCACCAAGGCTTTGCGCAGTGCGCCGCGCAGATCCATGCAGGTTTTCGTTCATTGTGCTGCTGACTTGTGTCAAGCGTTGCTCCATCAGTTGCAGCATATTGGCTTGCGATGCAGCGGCGGCTTCGGAGACATGGTTCAAGCCCCCTGCAAGTTGTTGTTGACCATCCGAGAGCGATTGTACGCGCTGGCCAAGCATGCCCATCTGGTTTGCCAGGGGTTCAGTCATACGAGCCGAGCGCCCTGCCGCGCGGATCACAATAATCAAAAGCACAAAAATCAACAGAAACGCCAAAACGCCTGCAATCGCAGCAAGAACGAACGGGTCTTCAAGATCAATCGTCATCAGGTCCGTCCAAACAGCCGTTCAATATCGGCCAGCTTCAATTCCACATAGGTCGGGCGTCCGTGATTGCACTGCCCCGAATGCGGTGTTGCTTCCATTTCACGCAAAAGCGCATTCATTTCTTCAGCGCGCATCCAACGCCCCGAACGGATCGAGCCATGACAGGCAACGCGGCTTAGGATCGCCTCTATCTTGGCTTGCACAGACTGGCTTTCGCCCTGATCGGCAAGTTCGTCCAGAATATCCAGCAACATCGCTTTCGCGTTTACTTCACCCAAGATCGCGGGCGTTTCACGGACAGCAATTGCGCCGCCACCAAAAGGTTCGATCCCAAGCCCGAAACGCGACAGATCATCCGCAATCTCCATCAAGCGTGCGCAATCCCCGTCCGACATTTCGACAATCTCGGGGATCAACAAAGCCTGTGCGGAAACGCCGTTTTCCGCCATTTGCTTTTTCAGTTTTTCGTAAACCAAACGTTCGTGCGCAGCGTGTTGATCGACGATCACCATACCATCAGTGGTCTGCGCAATGATGTAGTTTTCATGCACTTGCCCACGCGCCGCGCCTAATGGAAACTGCTCTGTAGGGGCATGTGTTTCCACGGGTTCGACGACATCAACGCGGCTAAACACACCCGCAGTTTCTTCAAAGCCTGGCGCTTGCGCTTGATAGCTTGCATGCATTGCCCCCATTGACGGGCGGTCCATCTGATAGACCCGCGCAGGGCCATTCGGTTCTGGCCGCATCGCGCCCAAAGTTGCGCCAGCAACCGTCGACGACGCACGATGACCAGCGCCAGCCAAAGCATGGCGCAATGCAGAAACGATCAATCCACGCGCCATACCCGGATCGCGGAAGCGTACCTCTGATTTGGCGGGGTGTACGTTCACATCAACAAGCTGCGGGTCGCAATCAAGGAACAACGCGGCAGCGGGATGGCGATCACGGGAAAGGAAATCAAAATATGCCCCGCGCAGTGCACCGACGAGTAATTTATCACGCACAGGGCGTCCATTCACGAACAGGTACTGCGCCACGGCGGAACCACGCGAATAGGTCGGCAAAGCAGCAAATCCCGTTAGGTGCAGGCCCTCGCGCTCTGCCTCGATGCGCAAAGAATTCTCTGCAAACTCTGCGCCCAGAATACGCCCCAAGCGGCCATGGAGCGCGTCAAACAAATCGCCGCTTTCTGCATCAGCGCGAAAGGTAACACGTCCTTCCCCACCACCGGAAACATCGCGCAAGGTAAAGCCGATGAATGGCTCGGCCATTGCCAAACGCTTGACCACATCGGTAATCGCCTGAGTTTCCGCGCGATCGGTCCGCATGAATTTTAACCGCGCTGGCGTTGCATAGAACAAATCACGAAGTTCAACGACCGTGCCTTTGGACAAGGCCGCAGGTTTCACGGCACTCATCGCGCCGCCAGCGACCGAAATTGCGTAGGCGTCATGCCCGGCTGCGCGCGACGTTATAGACAACCGCCCAACCGCGCCAAGCGAGGGCAATGCCTCCCCGCGAAAACCGAACGTATGGATGTTCAGCAGATCGCTGCCATCAATTTTTGACGTAGCATGGCGTGAAAGGGCCAGCGGCAAAGCCTCGGGCACGATCCCGCAGCCATCATCAACAACGCGGATCAGGGTTTTGCCACCGTCAGCGTAGGCGATCTCGATGCGCTTGGCGCCAGCATCAATTGCGTTTTCGACCAATTCCTTAACGGCGGATGCAGGACGCTCGACAACTTCGCCTGCTGCAATACGGTTGATTGCGGCATCGTCCAGTTGACGAATAACCGGCTGCGTATCGCTTATATTGAGGGCATCAATCTTCATACCGCAATACTTAGCACAAACGCTCGCGATTCTGCCACGTATCTACACACAAAAAACCCGGGCATTTCTGCCCGGGTCTAGCGTCATGGAAAGGCTTTGGTGTTAACCACGGCCAAACTCTGGATAGGCTTCCATGCCCAGCTCGGATGTATCAAGACCTTTGATCTCGTCTTCTTCACTGACACGGATGCCCATTGTCATTTTCAGGATAAACCAAACCGCACCCGAGACAACGAAGGTGAAGATGCCGACAACAAGGATGGAGTAAAGCTGAACGCCGATTGTTGCCGCAGGGTTCGTAAGAACAACCGCAATGGTGCCCCAGATACCGCAGAAAAGGTGAACAGGGATTGCACCAACAACATCGTCAATCTTGAGCTTGTCGAGGAAAGGAACCGCGAAGACGATGATAACGCCGCCAACTGCACCGATCAAAGTCGCTGCACCAAGGGAAGGCGTCAAAGGCTCAGCAGTGATGGACACGAGACCAGCCAAAGCGCCGTTAAGGATCATTGTAAGGTCAGGCTTTTTGTAAAGAAGCTGTGTCAGGATCATCGCCGTCAGAGCACCGCCAGCCGCAGCCGCATTGGTGTTGGAGAAGATGCGGGAAATGTCGGCAACGTTCGCAGCACTGTCCATATAAAGCTGGGAGCCACCGTTAAAGCCGAACCAACCGAGCCACAGAATGAACGTACCCAGCGTCGCAAGTGTCAGGTTGGAACCTGGCATTGGAACTGTGCGGCCATCTTTGTATTTACCGATACGTGGTCCAAGGATCAACGCACCTGCAAGAGCAGCCCAGCCACCAACAGAGTGAACAACTGTGGAACCCGCGAAGTCTTGGAAACCCATGCCATCAAGGAAACCGCCGCCCCATTTCCAAGACGCTTGGATTGGGTAGATCAGGCCAACAAGAATGATTGTGAACACAAGGAAGGGCCAAAGTTTGATGCGCTCGGCAAGGGCACCAGACACGATAGACGCTGTCGCAGCACAGAACATCAACTGAAAGAAGAAGTCGGAACCAACAGACGCATAAGTCAGGTCAGGCTCTGCACCCTCCAGGCCAACAGGCTCGAGCGAAGTCGTGCTGAATGCACCCAAAATGCCGTCAATCGACCATCCATCGCCCGGGTACATCAGGTTGTAGCCGACCAGATAGTAAAAGATCGTCGCGAGCGAGAAGAGACCCATGTTCTTGGTCAACTGCATCGTCACGTTCTTGCCGCGCACAAGGCCCGCTTCCAGCATCGCAAAACCTGCGGCCATGAAGAAGACCAAGAAGCCCGCGACGAGGAACATAAAGGTGGTGAAGATAAACCCGATTTCAGCGTTGGTAGGTGTCGTATCCACCTCCTGCGCCAAGCCAAGGCTGGGGAGCAGCAAAAGAGCAGCGCTCGCTCCAAGTAGTTTTTTATATGTCATGTCCGTATCCTTCATTTCGCGCAACTTAGATTGCGTCGCCATTTGTCTCGCCAGTTCGCACGCGCACCGCTTGGGCCACGTCGAGAACAAAAATCTTGCCGTCACCGATTTTCCCGGTGCGCGCTGTGTTGGTGATGGTTTCAACCGCCTGATCTGCCATGGCGGCGCTCACGACGAGTTCCAGTTTCACTTTGGGAACAAAGTTCACCGCGTATTCGGCGCCGCGGTAGATTTCCGTGTGACCCGACTGCGCGCCAAAGCCTTTGATTTCCGTAACCATCATGCCGCGAACTCCGATACCTGTTAGGGCTTCTCGGACCTCCTCCAACTTGAACGGTTTTATCGTCGCTATGATGAGTTTCACCTGATGTGCCTTTCCTTAGAACTGAGAGAGAGACCCTCTGTTTGCAGGTGCAGCAAAACGTCTAGATGGGGGAGTTGGAAGGCACGCTGCGTTGCAGCAGTGCAAATTGCAGACGCGTTCGCCTAAAAACTAGGCGAGTTGGCTTTTTCGCCTAAAAATAGGGCACGGTGTTGTCGTTTTCAGCGGATAACTCCCCTCAACATCCCCGTTGCGACGCGCTATGGTACTATCAAAACAGGTTCCGAGCAGGTTCACATCATGGTTCAGAAAAAAGGCTCAACGCCCCGGCTTGTCGCTGACAAACGCTATGGCAACGCCAAAAAAGCAGCAAAACCTGCTCCGAAGACGCGTAAAAAACGGGCACCGCGTAAACTTCCACGCGGACCGATTGGCTGGATCATAGCCCTTTTCCGATGGGTCATTCGCTTGATCTGGGGTTTTACGTGGCGGATCAGCTTTGTTTCAGCAGTGATTCTCGGTCTTGCGGTGGCATATTTCGCACTGCAACTGCCCGAGCCGTCAGCGCTGCTGGACGGACGTGCGCGCGGATCCGTGACGTTACTGGATCGCAATGGCGAGGTGTTCGCATGGCGCGGCGATCAATTTGGCGGTGCCATCACAACCGAAACGGCGTCGCCGCACCTGACCAATGCAATCGTCGCGACAGAAGACAAACGCTTCTACCGTCACTTTGGCCTTAGCCCGCGCGGCATCGCCAGCGCTGTTCGCATTAACCTTCGCGAAGGACGCGGGCCGCTGTCTGGCCACGGTGGTTCTACGATTACACAGCAAACGGCCAAGCTACTATGCCTTGGCGTTCCCTTTGATCCGAAGGTTTGGAAAAGCGAGAAAGAATACGAAGCAGAATGCCGCCGCACGACGATGTGGCGAAAGGCCAAGGAAGCCCTGTTCGCTATGGCGATGGAAGCGAAATACACAAAGGCCGACATCCTTAACATCTATATGAACCGCGCTTTCCTTGGCGCCGGCGCACGCGGTTTTGAAGCAGCAAGCCAACGCTACTTCGGCAAGTCCGCAGCGCAGGTTAACGCCGCAGAAGCCGCGATGCTGGCGGGTCTTCTGGCCGCACCAACGCGGTATGCCCCAACCAACAACCTTTCACGTTCACAGGATCGCGCGGCCGTCATCATCGGCTTGATGGAAGATCAGAAATATCTGAGCAAGAAGGAAGCCGATATCGCGCGTATTGCGCCTGCAGAGCTGTCAGAAGCAGCCGAAGCAAAGGCAGGTGGCTACTTTGCAGATTGGGTCATGGATAGCGGACCAGAGTTTTTCACCCGCGACACAACCGAAGACGTCATCATCAAGACAACGCTGGATCGCCGCCTTCAAACCGCTTCTGAAGAAGCTATGAAGTTCATCTTTGAAAACAAAGTACGCGAGGGATCAGAGGCCCAAGCTGCAATTGTAGTGATGAGCGCAGACGGTGCAGTGCGTGCAATGGTCGGCGGTCGAAAAACCAAAGTTTCGGGCGCATTCAATCGCGCCACGCAGGCTTTGCGTCAAACCGGATCAGCCTTCAAACCTTTTGTCTACGCGACCGCGCTGGACCTGGGATATAGCCCGAACGACGAAATCGTCGACGCGCCTTTGACGATCAACATCCCCGGATCCGGCCCTTGGTCGCCCAAGAACTACACCAAGGACTTCAAAGGCGCTGTCACGCTCACAGACGCGCTTAAACAATCGCTTAACATTCCTGCGGTCAAACTTTCCGAGGCCGTCGGACGCGAGAACGTGCGCAAAGTCGCCAGCGAATTTGGCATCGATAGCGACCTTGCCGCTGGCCCCGCTCTGGCACTTGGCGCATCCGAAAGCACATTGATCGAAATGACTGGTGCCTATGCAGGCATTCTGAATGGCGGTTCATCCGTTACACCATATGGGTTGATCGAACTCAGCCTTCTGGGTGACAGCGAACCGCTTATGGGTGCGGGCGGCGGCATTGGCGAACGCGTTATTAGCGATGCCGCAGCCGGTCAGTTGATCTACATGATGGAGAAGGTTGTCAGCCAAGGCACCGGCCAACGCGCAGCACTGCCTGGACGCGAAGCTGCGGGCAAAACGGGAACAACCCAAGCCGCACGCGACGCGTGGTTCATCGGCTTTACCGCTGATTATGTTGCTGGTGTTTGGATGGGCTATGATGACAACACGCCTTTGACAGGTGTGACTGGCGGCGGCTTACCGACCGAAATCTGGCATGAAGTTATGGTGCGTGTGCATCAGGGCTTGCCAGCGCATCCTTTGCCAATGGTCGCACCTGTTGCACCAACACATTCCCCGCAAGACGTTGCGCCAATCCCTGCCGATGACATCGCTGATACAGTTCTTCAACGCGTGCTGCGCGGCTTTGGTCAAAGCAGCGGAACAGGGAACAGAATTGACGAAATCGATGAAAACAGAGAAAACCGTTAGTTCGACTAGCCTGCGTTCTTCAGATCAGCGATCATCTTGTTGATGTCACCGCCGCGGCGGTCGATCATAGCGCCAATTTCTGTGCGCTCGGTCAAAAGCAAGTTGATGCCCTCGATGAACATGTTGAAAAACTTGTCCCGCCCAGTGCGGTTGGAAACAAGGAAGGTCACAACAAAGGGTGACTCTCCGCGCAAGTAAGCGATGGTTTTAACTTCAAACCAGCTTTTCACAGGACGTACGCTTTGGACCTCCAAGCGGCCCCCGATGAATTCGCGAAAGCGCGAACCGTATTTGCGCGAAATATAGGTTTGGAATGCGTTGGAGAAGGCGCTCTTTTGCGCATTTGTTGCACGGCGACCATCGTTGCCCATCGCATAGGCCGAAATGTAGGACGTATCCCCATACTTCGCGAACACGCGCTCGAAGTCACGATACATTGCAGCCTCGGCTTTGCCCGATCCGATGATCCTGTTGATTTCGCCAACCAGCGCATCAACAAGTTTCTTGGCACTGGCGTTATCAAGCGCGAGCGCAGGACTTGGCGCCAAAGTAAAGCTGGCCAGTGCAGCCCCGATAAGGCCTGTGGCGTGACGTCTGGTGAAATTAGTCATTGTTAAAACCCCTGCGTGTCGAGCTCAAACGGGTTGATATCTTCGGCAGCATCCCCGTCACCCAATTTGAAACGACGGTTTTGCAAATAAATGCCCCGCGCTTGTGAATAGCTATCGGCGCTATTGTAGAGAATTGAATCGATTGCATCAGCATAACGTCCGCGATCCCCTACTTTAGAGGCAACCCCGGCAGCAGTGCCAATGTATTTTTCCGTGCTCGGCAAAACATAGCTTAACGGGTTGGTAAACAGATCGACAGCTTTGCCTACTGCCGCGCGCTCGGTCGATGGGCCAAGAACGGGCAATTCGACATAAGCCCCTTCCGGCACGCCCCAAACATAAAGCGTTTGACCAAAGTCGCCTTCAATTTCGTCAATTCCAAAGTCGCCAGCGGCATCGAACAGACCACCGAAACCAAGCGTCGTGTTCACAACAAACCGAACGCTGTTGCGGAATGCCCCTTCAATATTACCTTGAAGCAAGTTGTTCACGACGGTTCCTGGCAACCCAAGGTTAGAAGAGAAATTGCCAATGCTGTCTTCCAGATCATCTGGAATCACTTTGGTATAACCGACGCCCATAGGGCGCACGAATTTCTCATCCAATGCGCGGTTCAGTTCATGGTTTTGCCGGTTAACCGCTTCCTGCGGATCAAAAACGCCATTGGGGTCATGGTTAGGGCCGGGCTGCGTGCAGCCCGCTAACAAAAGCGCAATAGTCGCAAATACTGGAAGAAACACGCGTCGCGCGTGCTGCGAAATCTGTTGCACGAAATTACCCACCAAGTTCTAAAGTTAAGCGTTACCTAATATGCCTGCGCAAAAGAACCAGAGCAAAACCCATCAATTACAGATGCTGTGACCCAAGCGAGACAGAATACTAAAAATCTTGACGAAGACTCGCACATTTGTCGGCAAAGGTGAAGGCACTCTGAACAAATGGAGTTATCGCATTTGGATCAACTCTTTGGAAAACGGGATCGGCAACGCGGTTTTTCCCAACCGCGCCCGATAGATCGGCAGGCTTTCAGTTACGCGCATGGCGTAGTTTCGCGTCTCGCGGAACGGGATGTGTTCAATCCAGTCAACTACATCAATTTCGCCCCGACGTGGGTCACCGTAAAGTTCCATCCATCGCACGGGACGGCCCGGACCTGCGTTGTAACCAGCCGCCATCATCACAGGATTGCCGCCGAATTGTTCATCCAACCGCGCCAGATACGCCGTTCCAAGCTGCGCGTTGTAACGCCAATCCGCGGTCAGCTTGTCCTTTGAATAATCTACACCTAGTTCGTTGGCCACGTTCTTTGCAGTTGCTGGCATGACTTGCATCAAACCGCGCGCACCTGCGCCAGACACGACCACGGGGTCAAATTCGCTTTCGCGCCGCGCTATGGCCAGCGCAAATTCTGTTGCGATCGGATGGTTGCTTTTCGCTAAGTCATGCACTGCATAATATGGCGCGGCAATCGTCACGCCATCGCTTGCTGCGCGTTTGCCGATCATCACTGCGATATGTGGCTCGTTCAGATCAAGCGCGACCTTGCCAAGCTGTGCCGCTTCAAGGGGTGAAAGGCTTTCGGTAAGATGTGTGAAAAAACGCTCTGACAGGGTAAGTTCGCCCGCTTGAAGCGCAAGAACAGCTGCCTGAAAGACGCTCGACCCCATAAAACGGGCTTGTCGCCAGTCTGGCAATGTGCCCTGCCCCGCAAGGCTTTGATCGAATGGTAAACCAGCCCGTTCAGCAGCAAGGAGCCCATAGAAACTGGATTGATATTCCGCCCCGTCAGCAAAAGCCGCCTTTGCTGCGCTCGCGTTACCTAACGCCTCGTGCGCGCGCCCGATCCAGTAACCTGCGCGCCCGCGTGAAATCGGTGTAACGACCGCACCCTGATGCGCTTGAAAATGTCCAAGCGCACGCTTCGGATCATTCAAGTAACGCAGCGCGAGATAGCCGCTCAACCACTCCAGATCAGCGAAGGATGATCCCTCGGACAGATGATGTTGGCTCGCCAGCGAGTAGGCGCGTTTGTATTCTTTGTTGCGCATCAATTGGCGCGAAAGCGAACGTCGCCGGTCCGCCCATTGCTCTGGCTCACCCAAAGTCTTCGCGTTCTTGCTCGCGCTGAGCGCGAGATCAATAGCATCATCCGTCAGCCCTTTACGCGCGCGCCAGACAAACCGCTCGTAAGACAACCCGGGATCATCCTGCAACGCTGTCGGGACACTGGCGACAAGCGCGTCAATCCCTTTGACGCGTTCACGTAAACCCATGCGGGCGCGTGCAAGTTTTTGATGTCCTTCTGGCACCAGCGACATCATGCGTTCGATATTGCTGTCCCAGCCTTTCCAAAGCACCATATCAAGGCGGGCCAAATGGTGATCTTTCAGCAGCGCACCATACTCTGCGAGCATTTTCTCATGCGTGCTTGGCCCAATCGCCATGCTGCGCCAGGCAAGCACCAAGCCAGCCTCTGCACTGCCGGTTTGCCCGCTCGCCTTTAGCGCCCGCGCATGCGCAATCGCGCCTTCGGCTGTTTGGGGCAGGCCATCTTTGAAAAACAGCAGGATATCCGCGTTGTTGGCGTTAAGCATTTCCGGTTCGCTCTTCTGGCGAAGCCAATCCAAACCGGGCCAATCAGGATTAAGATCGAGGAAAAGAAGAACTTCGTCAGGCGTTCCTTTACCCGCGCGCAGGCGGTGCCATTCAATCAAATCATAGGCGATTGGGCTAACATCACTCGCGATGGTGCGCGCGCTGGTCCAATCACCCGCACGCATTGCATCAAAGGCACGCGCAAGCGGCGCATGGCTATCAGCGAGTGCTAAAACAGGGGCACACATGCTTAAAAAAAGCAAAAGGGCGAAACGCATCATGGCTTGCAATTCATTCAATGACAAAGGATAGACACCGCACAACCTAGCCTCTGTGGCGCTGGGAGCAATTCACAATTGCTCTATTGCATCAAATGGCTGCTATTTCATCCGGGCCTGTCGCCCGCCAACACGAAGAGGAGCGTGTCATGTTTAAAGGTTCTTTAACCGCACTGATTACGCCGTTCAAGAACGGCGAGCTGGATCTGGAAACACTGAAGAAACTTGTCGAATGGCATGTTGGTGAAGGCACCCATGGGCTTGTTCCCGTTGGCACGACTGGCGAAAGCCCGACACTGACACACGATGAACATGAAACAGTTGTAGAAGAAGTCGTGCGCGCATCTGCGGGCCGCCTTCCCGTCATTGCGGGCGCTGGCAGCAACAACACGCTGGAATCGATCCGCCTTGCACAGCATGCGGAAAAGGTTGGTGCGGATGCCGTTTTGGTCGTCACGCCATATTACAACAAACCGACACAGCGCGGTCTGATCGCCCATTATACGGCGATCCATGACAGTACAAACCTGCCGATCTTCATTTACAACATTCCGGGTCGCTCGGTCGTTGATATGACGCCCGAAACGATGGGAACGCTGGCAAGTCTGCCGCGCATTGTCGGCGTGAAAGATGCAACAGGCGATCTTGCACGCGTTCCGCTCACACGGTTGAGCTGTGGCAAAGACTTCATCCAGCTTTCTGGTGAAGACGCGACTGCGCTTGGCTATAATGCCCACGGCGGCGTTGGCATGATCTCTGTCACCGCGAACGTTGCGCCCAAGCTTTGCGCGCAGATGCAAGAAGCCACCTTGAAGGGCGATTTCGCGACTGCGCTTGAGATCACAGATCGTTTGATGCCTTTGCATAAAGCGATCTTTACAGAGCCGGGCCTAGTTGGTGCGAAATACGGAATGTCCAAGCTGGGCCTTTGCAGCGACGAAGTGCGCTCGCCTTTGACGGGGCTCACCGACGAAACCAAAGCGCTGATCGATGACGGTATGCGTCACGCAGGCTTGATGAACTAATCATAATATGGGCGGGGTTATCCCCGCCCTATTTGTTTTGGCGGTACGCCGCAGGTGTTTGCCCATAGATCCGCTGGAATTCGCGATAGAAATTCGAGCGCGTTAAAAACCCGGATTGTGCCATAACTTTCGCAACACTTTCATCTGTTCCACGCAGCAAATCAGCCGCATGTTCCAGCCGAAACTGATTAACATACTGCGAAACGTTCATGTCCTGCGTCTGGTTGATCGCCACCGACAACGCGCGCACAGGCACATGCAGACGCCGCGCAAGCCGCTGCACGGAAAGGTCAGGTTCAAGATAAAGCTGCGTTGTGTTCAGCAACGCGCGCGCCTCCTGCTCTAGCTTGGCGTTATCGTCCTGCTCTCCCTGAATAAGCGTTTTGACCTTTGCGCGCGGCGCAGCGATCATTGAGGGCAAAACGACGATAAAGCCGAGCAGGATCACAATAAAGGGTATCGACGCGAAAGAGATCAGCGCTTTGGCGTTGCGACCATCGTTCAGCATGAAATCAAGCGCGATGACCGTATCGACAATAAGGATTGTCGCCAGCATGATTATCCCGCGCAGCATCCAGTTCGACACTTTTTGCGCGACATCGAAATAAGCATGGATCAGATAATCCGGCCCCCGACGCCACAAACGCCAGAGCGCGATCATGTAAAAAACGTAGCTCGCCGATATCACCCAATCGAGCGCATAGAGCGGCTTACGTGCCATCAGCACAATCGCGATCACCGCCAAAGCGACGCCGATGTGCAACAGAGCAGCCCGCGTAAAGCGTTCATTCGGGGTCACAAATGCCGCAAAGCCAAGATAAAGCAGCGGGCCAACCAGCAACGGGACGGCGCGCTGAATCAGAACCAGTTGTTCTATCCCATAGCCAAAGCGCAGACCCACCAAGAGCGAGCTAAAGCTCAGCAAGGCGAACAACACCGCGAAAAGAACCGTCGCTTTTCGGCTTCCCAGATCTAGACGCAGAATCAGAATCGCAATCGCCCCACCTAGGAGCGCGGTCAGGATCGGCAAGGGCAAAACCAATAGTACGTTGTCCTGCATATGTCCTCTTTCACGTTTCGCCTGTCCTACATCGGGTTTCAGGACAGGTTTTGGCGTCGCTCAACGTTGTTTCACACGGCCGATAGGCGCAACTCCAGTGCTATCACGCAAACACACTGGAGTTCGATATGAAACATTTTGCACACATGCTCGCCCTTACACTTAGCATCGGAACCGCACATGCCGTTTCCGCAGAAACCTATGCGCCCGGCATCAAAGACATCGCCATTCAGGATGGCAATTCGCGCGCGCTTGACGCTATTTTATGGTATCCTGCCAGCATAGATGCGCCGCTGACACGTCAGCATAGAAACGGTGTTTGGGTTGGCGTCGACGCGGCCGAGAATGCCGCGCCCGTCGAGGGCACTTATCCCCTCGTTGTGCTTTCTCACGGGATGTACGGCAACGCACGCAATCAGAACTGGCTGGCAGTAGAGCTCGTCAAAAAGGGCTACATCGTTGCCTCGCTCAATCATCCGGGAACATCGACATGGCTGCGCGACGCCGATGATGCGCGGCAGATTTGGGAGCGGCCAAAGGATGTGTCACGTGCGATCAGCTACTTGTTGAACGACACAACGCTAAAGGCAAAAGTTGACCCCGATCACATCTATATGGCGGGTCATTCACTTGGCGGCATGACAGGTGCACAGCTTGCAGGTGCCCGTTATGATCCCGAGCAAATGGATACGCTTTGCAGCGATAACCCGAGCGAATTGATTTGTGAAATTACCAGCACGTGGAACATCGGCGCCGCGCAGGAGGACCGCGCTGCGCTTTCTCAGGATTTGAGCGATCAACGCATCAAGGCAATCGCACTGCTGGATCTGGGGGCAACGCAAACTTTCTCAAGCGAAAGTCTAGGCGCAATCAAAACGCCGTTGCTGGTGATAGGTGGGCCGAAGGACGTCAAGGGTAGCCTTGATCTGGACAAGGAATCCCGCGCGTTGGTCGCCCAACTTTCTGAGGGAGTTGCACGTTATCTAGAACCTGCAACGCTTGCACACTTTGATATGCTTGGCCTGTGCACAGAAAAAGCAATCGCCATCCTGGAGGACGAAGCCCCCGGTGACGGCATGGTTTGCGCAGACGGCACAGAAGAGCGCATCAAGGACCATGCGATAGTGGCAGATGCGGTCATATCGTTCTTTAACGAACATTAAAAAGCAAAGCGCCCCTGAATTACTCAGGGGCGCTTTCACTTATAGCCCTTCGGGCTGTCCGACAACGGTGAAGTGCAGCTCGTCTGGCAAAAACACTTCTTTAATCACGCGATTGATTTCTGCCAAAGTAACGTCATTCACCTTGTCATTGCGTGTGTTGATATAGTCGATGGGTAGGCCCTGCATTTGCATACCGACCAAGATGTTCGCAATCGGCCCGTTACCGTCAAACCGCAGCGGATAAGCACCCGTCAGATAAGTCTTTGCAAGGTCTAATTCTTCCTGCGAAACGCCTTTATCTGCAATCATCGTCCACTGTTCTTTGATTACTGCGATTGCATCTGCAATCCGGTCATTCGCAGAAGCAAGCTGACCGACAACTGTTTCTGTATAATCCTGGGTCGCAAGGTAGGCGTATACGCCGTAGGTCAAGCCACGCTTGTCACGCACCTCATCCATCAAACGGCTGTGAAACCCGCCGCCACCAAGAATTGTGCTTGCAACGAATGCCGCAAAAAAATCCGGATCATGGCGATTGATGCCGCGATGACCAAACAGCGCAACAGATTGCGGTGTTTCAAATGGCACAACGGTCACGCCCGGTGTTAGGGCGACAGAAACTTTCTCTGGCATCGACGCGCCGGTTTCAGGCAATTCCGACAGCAATGCATCCATAAGCGCACCCAGTTCTTCCGCCGTAATATCACCAACTGCACTGATAAAAACGCGATCACGCGCGATAGTATCACGATGCGCGGCAAACAGATCATCGCGCGTCAAAGCGCCGACGCTTTCTGGCGTCCCGCTTTCCGAGCTACCATAAGGATGATCCCCAAAAGCGGCCGCATCGAATGCCTGACGCGCAATCACATTAGGGTCCTTCAAATCGGATTGCAGCATCGAAAAAATTTGCCCCTTCACCCGATCAATCGCGTCCTGATCGAAGTTCGGCGCAACGATCGCGCCCTTGAGCAAGGCAATTGCCTGATCCCTGTTCTCGCTCAACATGCGCGCGGAAATGCTAACAGCGTCATCCGAGGCATCAAAACTGAAAGACGCAGCCAGTTCATCGACTGCCTGCGCATATTGGGTCGCGTCAAGATCGCCAGTGCCTTCTTCAAGCATAGCCATCATCAGGGATATCGAACCGCGTTTGCCATCGCGGTCTAACGATCCACCACCCTTGAAACCAACACGCAGCGCCATGAACGGAATTGTATGATCCTCGACCAACCATGCCTTTAAACCAAGCGGCGAGGTGACTTCCTGAATGTCCACATCAGCGCGCAAGGGCGCAGCCAGCAGAACGAAGATCGCAGTGACGCCTAGAATAAGCCGCTTCATTGTGTCGCCTCCACACCAGAGGTAAGCCACCCCGTCACCGACGTGCGTTCTTGCAACACGTCACGCAGCGCGGTCTTTATTTCTTCTTCGGTAATGCTTTCGACAATGTCGGGCCAATCGAGCACGTCTTTAATCGTAAGGCCGCTTGTCAGGGCGCGCCCATATCTATTTGCAAGGCCTTGCACGTTATCCTTCGCGTAAATCTCTTGAGCACGCATGTTTCGCTTGATGCGATCAAGATGCGCAGTGTCGATTGGTGCGTCCAGAAACTCTTGCAGGACACGGTCCATATTTGCTTCTGCTTCGCTCAGACTTACGCCCGGCACAGGAACCACCAGCGTGGTAAAGCGCGTGTCATCGAGGGATGTGCCACGATAGTAAGCCGACGCATAGACCGCGCTTTTGTCTTCAAACTGCAATTTTTGCGTCATGAACGCGGTTTGCCCATCGCCCAGCAAATCAGCAGCCAACATCAATGCGGCCGCCGTTTTCTGATCGCCGCTATCGCGCTCGGGCGCAAGATAGGCACGGCTGACATAGGGCTGCGCAACGCGGGCATCCTCAAATACCAACCGACGCGCCGCTTTATGATCCGGCTCACGCGGGCGAACGCGCTCCGGCAAATTCGGATTGGCCGGCAGCGGCGCGTAGTGACGCTCTGCCAGCATTTTCACGTCCTCGGGCGTGACGTCCCCCGCCACAATCAGAATGGCGTTGTTGGGGGCATAGTATTGTTTGTAATAGGCAAGCGCATCTTTCAGCCCAAGTTCTTCCATCTCGTGACGCCAGCCAATGATCGGCACGCCGTAGCGATGGTTCAGATACATCGCGGCGCTCGTTTGTTCGCCAAACAATGCGCCGGGGTCG
>NZ_JBAUHO010000310.1:0-19820 GCF_049680325.1 Planktotalea sp. | reverse complement strand
CCATCAGGAACACATTTGGTTCGCGCACAATTGCGCGGGCCAAGGCAACGCGTTGGCGTTGACCGCCAGACAGTTCAGCCGGTTTGCGATGCAAAAACTCGTCAAGTTCGACCATCGCGGAGGCGCGGCGTACTTTATCGTCATGTGTCGCAGGATCAATGCCGCGCACCTTGAGCGGAAAGCGGATGTTTTCGTAGACATTCATATTGGGGTAAAGCGCATAGCTTTGGAACACCATCGCCACATCGCGGTCTTTGGGTTCCAAATCGTTAACGACTTTACCATCAACCAGAATTTCGCCCGCGCTCACATCTTCGAGCCCGGCAATCATACGCATCGTGGTTGTCTTACCGCAGCCGGACGGCCCGAGAAGCACCAGAAATTCCTTGTCCTTGATGGTTAGGTCAAAGTTGTCGACGCCGACAAAGCTGCCCCAGCGCTTCGAAAGATTTCTTAACTGGATCTCAGCCATTCTGTCGCCACCTCCTTTGGGTCGGAATCATCCTGCACACGTATTCAAAAAGACTAGACAGTGGTTCGACAATTTGGCAAGCTTTTTTTGCAAGCGCATGCAAAAGGACGCGACACTTGGATTTTCAAAAAGAAAAACAGCTGGTTAGGGATTTTTACGCGGCTTTGGATAATGCGACTGGCGACGCTATCACGGAGACCATGGAACGCTTTTGCGCGCCTGCTTTTCTATGGCGGGGCTATCACCCGTTTCACGAACAGACAGACCCAAAAGCTGTAGCAGACGTGTTTTGGAAGCCGCTTCACGGCGCGCTTGGTAAACTCCAGCGCCGTATGGATGTCTTTATGGCAGGTCGCAATGCGATTGATGGCGGGCAGAGCACTTGGGTTGTATCCATGGGCCATCTGATGGGCCTGTTCGATGCGCCGTGGCTGGGTATCCCGCCGACGGGCAAAATGGCCTTTCTACGGTATTGCGCGTTTCATCGTGTTGAAGCAGACAAGATCACCGAAACCGCAATGTTCTTTGATATTCCTCATCTGATGATGCAGGCAGGTTTGCAGCCTTTCCCGCCCCAGACTGCCGCGCATTTGGTGCAGCCAGGCCCCATGACGCACGACGGGCTCTTGTTCGATGAACAGCCCGCTTTAGAAGGTGAAAAGACGCTCAAGGCGATCGATTTCATGGTGAAGGACATTAGCAATTGGCAAAGTAAATTATCGCTGGAGGATGAGCTGCGACGTTCCTGGAATGAGGATATGATCTGGTGGGGGCCTGCTGGAATTGGCGCGACTTACACGATTGAGCGGTATGCCAAACAACATTCAGGGCCATTCAGGGCCGGCTTTGAAGAGCGTAAGTTCAACGGCCATGTCGCCAAGATCGCCGAGGGACATTTCGGCGGTTTCTTTGGTTGGCCGAACCTGACACTGAAGCCATCAGGCGGGTTTATGGGGTTTCCGGCCACAGGCAAGGCGGGTGACATGCGGGTGATCGATATCTATCGCCGCGACGGTGACAAATTGACCGAAAACTGGGTCTTCATCGACCTGCTGCATTTCTGGAATCAGCAAGGGCTTGATGTGCTCGGGAGGCTGAAAACGGTGCCACATAAATGATTGATGCACATCACCATCTTTGGGATTTAGGTGCGGTCAACTATCCATGGTTGATGGCCAAAGGTGTGAAACGCTTCTTTGGTGATCCAGCGCCTATTCAACGCAACTACCTTCTTGATGAGTTTCGCGCAGAAGCATCGCAGATGGGCGCGTTGGGGTCGGTTCATATTCAGGTCGGAGCAGAGGACGGTTTGGCCGAAGCAAAATGGGTGCAGAGCGTGGCAAATGCCAATCCCGACTGGCCGTTGGTTCAGGTCGTTTTCTGCGATTTAACGGCGGCTGATCTGGACGCGCGCCTTGATGAATTTCAGGCCCTGCCAAGCGTGCGCGGCGTGCGCCAGATCGTCGGACGCGCGCCAGAAGAGGATGCTGCGAGCGGCACTAATGTGCTGCTGGATGATCCCGCTTTTCTGTCAGGTCTTGAATCCGCAGGTCGACGAGGTTTGTCGTTTGACTTGCAGCTTATCCCTGACCTTATGGAGAAAACCGCGCAGATTTTGGCGCAAGCACCGCAAACGCAAGTGGCGCTTTGCCATGCAGGAAGCCCGTATGATCGAAGCAAAGCTGGACTTGCTGCATGGACACGACAGCTCAAAGCGCTGTCTGCTCTGCCGCATGTTCACTGCAAATTATCAGGACTGGGAATGTTCGATCACGATTGGACGGCGAACAAGATCAAACCGATTGTTGAAACCTGTCTTGAACAGTTCGGCGCAGAGCGCGTGATGTTCGGTTCGAATTTTCCAGTCGATAAGCTTTCATCAGATTACCGAACTTTGATCGAGGCCTATCAATCGCTCGTTCCAAACCGGCTGCACAATCAGGTCTTTCGCACCAATGCCGAACGCTTCTATCGCATGAAGTAAGGAAAACGCCGCGGATATGTTCGTTTTTTAGTCCTCGAGAAATTTGCCGCGCGCGTTGTTCCCTTCGACGCCAGATCACGATATCCAGCGATTGAACGCGGCGGCTCAGCTCTGGGGTGGCGCATTGCAGGATTGGGCCCGGCTTGTACAAACCAGTGTTACACGACACGCCATTCAGGATCGTTTCACGATGAACGATATCTGGGCTGGCCTTCAGGCAGCCTTCTGGCTGGTTGTGTCATTTGACGCGGATCTTGTAGATATAACACTGCGCTCTTTGCAGGTGAGCCTTTCGGCACTTATTATTGCCTGTGTGATCGCCTTTCCGTTTGGCACTTGGCTGGCCATTCGCAGGTTTCGATTTCGGCGCGCAACAATCGCGACGCTCAATGCGCTGATGGGTCTGCCACCCGTGGTTGTCGGATTGATCGTCTATTTGCTGCTGTCCCGGTCTGGACCCTTCGGTGTGTTGGGTTTGCTCTTCACACCAACCGCAATGATTATCGCACAGGTCATCATCATCACGCCGCTGATCGCCTCCCTGATGCATCAGGCCATGCGAGAGCTTTGGGCGGAATACCATGACCTGCTGATTTCACTGAATACCAGCAAACGCCAACGGATCGCGACCCTGCTTTGGGATGGGCGACGTGCATTGTTAACGGGGGCCTTGGCAGGGTTCGGACGCGCCATTGGCGAAGTCGGCGCAATCATGATCGTGGGTGGAAACATCGATCAGGCGACACGCGTTCTGACGACTGCTATCGCGCTCGAAACAGGCAAGGGAGACTTTGCCTTGGCGCTTGGGTTGGGCTTTGTACTGATCGCTCTCGCGCTTTTGGTGAATTTCGCCATTCACGCGCTGTCGCGGACGGAAAG
Source organism: Planktotalea sp. (assembly GCF_049680325.1). GTDB lineage: Bacteria > Pseudomonadota > Alphaproteobacteria > Rhodobacterales > Rhodobacteraceae > Planktotalea. The sequence goes on along the minus strand of NZ_JBAUHO010000310.1, from coordinate 16,485 downwards.
CGAGGGCAGATGGTAGAGCGCGCGCTTACAATCAGCCTCAAGGACGTGCGTGTCACGCGGCGGCGCAAAACCATTCTGGGGCCAATCTCTCTTGATCTGGGCGAACAGGGCTTTACGATTGTTCTTGGCCCGAACGGCGCGGGAAAAACCACTTTTTTGAAAACCCTTCACGGCGTCGAACGGGTGACCAGCGGCACTGTCGAATGGTCGCTGCCCAAAGAACAAGCAAGGCAAGCACAGGCCTATGTTTTTCAAAACCCGATCATGCTGCGCCGCACAGTGCGTCAGAACCTTGCGTTTCCGTTGCAGCTTCTTGGCAAGCCTAAGACAGAGATCCTGCCGGAGGTTGAAAAATGGGCGGAACGGATCGGACTGCGTGATGTTCTTGATCGCCCCGCCCCGCGCCTTTCGGGCGGTGAAAAGCAAAAACTGGCACTGGGCCGTGCTCTGATCCGAGATCCCAAAGTGCTGTTTCTGGACGAGCCTTGCGCAAATCTGGACGGCGCATCTACGCGTGAGATCGAGGAACTGTTGCTGAATTCATTTCGCGCCGGGACACGCATTGTGATGACCACCCATAATCTGGGGCAGGCCCGCCGCCTTGCAGGTGATGTTGTCTTTCTTCTGAATGGGCAGCTACATGAGCAGGGCTTGGCCCCGAGGATATTTGACGCCCCCCAAATGGCTGAAACCAAATCATTCTTTCAAGGAGATATCGTGGAATGATCCGCCTATTCGCTTTTTTAACTTGCCTGATTGCCACGTCTGTAACGGCTGAAACCCTTCGATTGGCCGTCACAACCAGCTTTCATAATTCTGGCCTTTCGGATGTTCTGCTCCCTGCTATTGCAAAGGACACTGGCATCGAAGTGCAGCTGCTTGTCGTCGGGACAGGTCAGGCATTGAAACTGGGCGAGGCGGGCGATGTTGACGCGATTTTAGTGCATTCAAAAGCGAGCGAGGAAAAGTTTGTCGAGGCCGGCTTTGCGACGCACCGCCGTGAAATAATGTACAATGACTTTGTCTTCATCGGTCCAGACGATGATCCAGCGCAGGTGCGCAGCGCTGAACTTGCAACTGAGGCGCTAGAGCGTATTGCAACGGCGCAAGTGCCCTTCATCAGTCGCGGCGATGAAAGCGGCACACACAAGAAAGAACGCGCACTTTGGCAAGATGCTCAGATCGACCCCGAGACAGCGGGCGATTGGTATAAATCCGTTGGCTCCGGCATGGGGGCCAGCCTGAATACCGCGTCCGGCTTTGGGGCCTATATCATTGCAGATCGCGCAAGCTGGCTGAATTTCGATAACAAACGCGATCTCGCTTTGCTTTTTTCAGGTGATCCGGCGCTCTTCAATCAATATGCGTATTTGCCCGTCAATCCGAACCGACACCCGCATGTAAACGCCAAAGCTGCTGAAGCGCTCGAGGACTGGCTGACAAGCCTAGCTGCGCAAGCACTTATCAACACATACAAGATCAACAATGAAGCGCTGTTTGTTTTTAATGCGCGCCGCTAATTTGCCCGTCTGATGCATCAGCTTGCGCACGAATGTCTTAACCAGCCATTGGAATGCTTCGCGCCTGCGCTACACTTTGGTTACCATGGCAATGGATGCCCAATACAGGGAATGAGAAGATGATCCGAAATCTTGCTGCTATCGCGTTGATCTGTGCTGCCGGTAATGCGAGCGCGCAGGAATTACCGATTTTCGACGCCCATATGCATTATAGTCACGACGCTGTTTTGCAAATCCCGCCTGCCCAAGTTGCCAAGATCTTGCGCGATGCAGGTGTGAAGAAAGCTTTGGTGTCCAGTTCGGATGATGATGGCACCCAGAAGCTGAAAACGGCTGCGCCGGAAATCGTCGTGCCTGCGCTAAGGCCGTACCGGCGACGCGGCGAGCTTGGCACATGGATGCATGACCCGAGTGTAATCACCTATCTGGAAGAGCGGCTGGCGCAGTTCGAGTATGAAGCCATCGGTGAGTTCCACGCCTTTGGCAATGACATCAAGACCGATGTCATCCAGCGCATGATAGAGCTTGCGAGGGAGCGCAATCTTTTGCTTCATCATCATGGTGATCGCGAGGCTTTGGAGCTGATCTTTGCAAGCTGGCCAGGCGCTCGCGTGCTTTGGGCGCACTCGGGGTTCGAGCGTCCGGATGACATCGCGGCCATGCTCGCACGCCACCCACGGCTGTGGGCTGATCTGGCCTATCGTTCGGATATGGCGGATAACAACGGGCTGAATGCGGAATGGGACACTGTGTTTAGACGTTTCCCGAACCGCTTCATGGTCGGGACCGACACTTTCGCCCCAGAGCGGTGGTATTATGTTGGCCCGCACGCGGAGTCCGCGCGCGCATGGTTGTCCGATTTGCCAGATGATATCGCGCGCAAGATCGCCTTTGAAAATGCAGAGGCGATGCTGGCCGCACGATGAAGATATTTCTAATTATCCTTACCTGTTTATGGGCGAGCGCTGGATTTGCCTGCGCGCCCGGCGGTGATGCAAAACCGTTAAGCGCACAAACCGAGGGCGCGCTTGCTGGGTATGCGGAGTTTGCGCCGATACCGCTGTCGCAGCCCTTTGCGATGACCCTGACCTTTTGCGGCGACGAGCAGGCAGCAATCACAAAGGCTGTGGTTGAGGCGATCATGCCCGCACATCAGCACGGCATGAACTATGCGCCTGTTGTCGAAGGTTTGGGGCAGGGGCAGTTTGCTGTGTCAGGCATGGTGTTTCATATGCCCGGACTGTGGCGCGTTCAGGTTTCCGTGTTTGGCGCGAAGCGTCCGATGCATTACGCATTAGAAATTCTGGTCAAGTGAGCGCTGTTCTACTCCGTGCCTTGCTCGTTTGGCTAAGTTTTTTGCAGATGTCTTCCTTGCAGGCAGAGGTCATTCTGAGCGAAGCCGAAATAGCCCAAACCTTGTCACATGGTCCTTGGCCTGTGGTTTTTGAACCTGATCCCTCCAATCGCGTTTCAGGCATGCCAGAGGCGATTGCTTTGGGTGCGGGCTTGTTTTCAGACCCTGCATTGTCGCGGGATGAAACGATGTCCTGCGCCGAGTGTCACGATCCAGACTACAGCTTTGCCGAACCCAAGTCGCGCGCAACCGGCAAAGTCCCGCTGGATCGCAATACACCTTCCTTATTAAATCTACGCGCGCATCGATGGTTTGGTTGGGCAGGGGGCAATGACAACATCTGGGCGCAAAGTCTGATGCCGATCTTGAGCCACGAAGAGATGGGCCATGATGCCGAGAGCCTCAAAGCCGCTCTGATAAAGAGTGAACAGGCGCATGCCTATAGGGAGGTTTTTGGCCCGCCCGCCTCGCAACCCGCGGACATGGTTCTGGTCAACATCGGCAAAGCACTGGCCGCGTATCAAGAGACATTGCTGACGGCGCCTACATCCTTTGACGAATTTCGTGATGCGCTGGAAGCGGGCGATCTGGCGCGCGCAGGGCAATACCCTTTGGCAGCGCAGCGCGGCTTGCAATTGTTCCTTGGGCGCGGAAATTGTGCCTTTTGCCATTCTGGACCTGCGTTCACAAATGGCGAATTCCATGATGCTGGCGTGCCATATTTTGTAGATAATACGCGTGTTGATACTGGGCGTTTCGGGGGGCTCAAGGCCGTGCAAGCAAGCCCTTATACTCTCGCGGGAGACTACAGCGACGATCCTCGAAAAACGGGTGCATGGGCCGTCCGGAATGTGCGCGCGCTTCATTCTGACTTTGGCACGTTTCGCGTGCCCGGTCTGCGCGGCGTGGCGCAAAGCGCACCCTATATGCACAACGGAAGCCTGAGTGATCTTGCCGCCGTAGTCGAGCACTACAACACGATTGATCTTGAGCGGCTTCACGCAGATGGAGAAGCGATTTTGGCCCCCTTATCGCTGTCGCGTGGTGAGGCAGATGACCTTGTTCGATTTTTACAAAGCCTGAGTGACGATCCGCGTTAATCGCACTCATTCACATTGCTATTCAGTCACTCCAGCAGGCTGGCTTACCTTCAAGGCAACAATACGCGAGCGAATGAGTCACAAAGATGCAACTACAAATTCAGTGGACCTGACCCGTCGGTTGTGCAGGTGCAGCATTTAGTAAATGTTAGCGCTACCATATGATTCACACGACGAGACCGCTGCCATGACACAGATACAATTGGACGAAGTCCAGATCCGAGAAGCTGCTTATCAATTCTGGCTGAACGACGGCCAGCCTAACGGGCGCGATGAAGAGCATTGGCTCCGCGCTATTGACGCACTGTCCCAGCCGACCCCAAAAGCAAAGCCAGTTCGTAAAAAGGCCGTCGCTAAAACTGCTGCCGCTAAGACGAAAGCGACAAAGGCGACTGCTGCTAAAGCTGCGCCGAAACGCGCGGCAAAGCCTAAGGCTGCAAAGTAAATGTACCATCCCTGCTATAGCGGGGCTGGAAAATAGACCTAAACGGCGCCGACAATGAAGCAGTTGCTTTCGTTGCGGCGTTGTTTCACTTTGGCGGGCCAGGACTGGCATGCCAACACAAAGATTAGCCCAAAGGGCCGGAACGGAATCGAACAGATCCTGACGCTTGAAAACCAGACTTTCGTTACAGCAGACACGTTGCGCGACGACATTACCCGCCACCTTCGGTTGTCGATAGGCAAAGACGCGAAAAACGCGAGCCTTTATGACTGGCGTATGTCGCTCTCACTGGCGCTGCGCGACCGCGTTGTTGAGCCATGGTTCAATTCCACCCGCCGCACCTACGAGGGCAAGCACAAGCGTGTCTATTATCTTTCCATGGAGTTCCTGATCGGCCGCTTGATCGAGGATGTGACCATAAACCTTGATGTCGAAGGGTTGGCAATTGAGGCGATGACAGCGCTGGGCCAGGATTACCACAAGGTGGTTGCGAACGAGCCGGACGCAGCATTGGGTAACGGCGGGCTAGGGCGCCTTGCCGCCTGCTTTATGGACAGTTTGGCGACACTTGCGATTCCTGCCTATGGGTATGGCATTCGTTGTGAACATGGCCTGTTCGAGTAACATTTTGAAAACGGTCAGCAAACCGAAACGGCCGAAGGCTGGCTTGCACAGCGTCACGCGTGGGAATTCGAGCGCCCGGAAGTGGCCTATAACATCCACTTTGGAGGTTATGTTGGTGAGCTTGATGGCAAACCGAATTGGTTCCCGTCCGAGACGGTTCTTGCATCCGCCTATGACACGCCGGTTATCGGTTGGAAGGGCAAGTGGGCCAACACCCTGCGCCTTTGGGCAGCAAAACCCGTTAAGCTGTTTGATCTCGAAAGCTTTAACCGTGGCGATTACGTTGGCGCGAATGCGCCCGAACGCCTTGCCCGGACCATTTCACGGGTCCTGTACCCCGATGACACGACGCAAGACGGCAAGGAACTACGCCTGAAGCAGGAATATTTCTTTACCTCCGCGTCGATCAAAGATCTGCTGCGCCGCTTCTTGTCTGAAGGCAATAAGATCAAAGACCTGCCTGAACATGTCGCTATTCAATTAAACGATACCCACCCGGCGATTGCGGGGCCGGAACTGGTGCGTCTGTTGATGGACAAGCACGATCTGAGCATTGACGACGCTATCGAAATGGCACGCAAATGTTTGGGTTACACCAACCACACGCTTCTGCCAGAAGCACTGGAAAGCTGGCCTGAAGACCTGTTCGCCCGCATCCTGCCCCGCCATCACCAGATCATCCACATGATTCAGGAACGTCACCTGCAAGCGACGGGCTCGCATGTGCGCATCATTGACCATGGCAACGTAAAAATGGGCGAACTGGCTTTTGTCATGGCGCATAGCGTTAATGGCGTGTCGGCGCTACATTCGGAACTGGTTAAGGAAACGGTATTTGCCGACCTCAACCAAGCCTATCCGGATCGCATTCTCAACCAGACCAATGGCATCACGCCGCGCCGCTGGCTTTATTCATGTAACCCGCCCTTGCGCAATCTGATAACCGACACCATCGGTGCGGGTTGGGAGGCTGACCTGGAACGCCTGCAAGAGTTGAACGCGCATCTTGATGATGCCTCTTTCCAGCAGGCCTACAGTGCTGCGAAACTGCAAAACAAGGATCGCTTGGCGAAGTGGCTCAAGGACCGCAACGGCGTTACGCTCGACACATCGGCGATGTTCGACATTCAGATCAAGCGTATCCACGAATACAAACGCCAACATCTCAATATTCTGGAAACCATTGCGCTCTGGAACGACATCCGAGACAACCCGAACGGAAACTGGACGCCGCGCGTCAAGATTTTCGGTGGTAAGGCGGCACCGGGATACGTTTTGGCAAAATCGATCATCCGGTTAATCAATGACGTCGCAACGACGATCAATAACGATCCAGTGACCCGCGAATTTCTGCAAGTCGTTTACCCAGAGAACTACAATGTCTCGATGGCTGAAATCCTGATCCCAGCGTCTGATCTGTCCGAGCAAATTTCGACTGCGGGCAAAGAGGCATCAGGCACGGGCAACATGAAGCTGTCCCTGAATGGTAGCCCGACAATTGGAACTCTTGACGGCGCGAACGTAGAAATTCGTGAACATGTCGGTGCTGAGAACTTCTTCCTGTTCGGCCTAACTGCCGCAGAGGCAGAGGCCAAACGGGCCGATCACGGCTATTCCCGACGTGCAATTGAATCCAGCCCCAAGCTGTCGCGCGTCCTTGGCCAGATTGGCGCGGGCGTGTTTTCGCAGGGCGATAACCATCGCTATTCGGATATTTTGCATAATCTCTACGAGCATGACTATTTCCTCGTGAGCTGCGATTTTGACGAATACTTTGCCAAACAGCGGGAAGTTGATGCAGTGTTTCAAAACAAGACTCGCTGGACGCGGATGGCGGCCGCAAACACCGCTGGCATGGGCTGGTTTTCGTCCGATCGCACGATCAGAAGCTATGCCGATGACATTTGGGGCGCGCATTCTGTGATTGACTAGGGCGTTCGCGCTATTGCTCAGGCATTTGCTGCCACAGGGAGAAAGACGTGATGAATAACGAAGACGCGCAGCGGATTGCTGCAGGCAATCACTCTGATCCTTTTTCCGTTTTAGGTCAGCATGTTGTAGATTCAAAAGTTACGGTTCGGGTCTTTCACCCCGAGGCTGAAACGATTGACGTTCTGGATGCCAAGACAGGCCGCAAGGTGTTATCGCTATCGCCCGTGGAGGGTGGCTCCGGGCTGTTCGCAGGAACTGCTCCACGTCGAAAGACGCGCTTTGCATATCGCCTTCGACTGGCCAAGGGCGAACACACATGGGAAGCAGACGATCCCTATCAATATGGCCCGGTTCTGGGTGAGCTTGATGAACATCTGATCGCCGAAGGTGCGCATCTGGATCTTTGGAAAGTTCTGGGCGCGCATGTGATGGAGCATGAAGGCAAGGCAGGCACGCATTTCGCAGTCTGGGCCCCGAATGCGCGGCGCGTTTCGGTTGTTGGTGACTTCAACGGTTGGGATGGGCGACGTCATCCAATGCGCGGGCGTGGTCATACAGGCGTTTGGGAATTGTTCCTGCCTGATATCGGTGACGGTGAAGCCTACAAGTACGAGCTACAAGACGGGCAGGGGAACCTGCTACCACAAAAAGCGGACCCGTTCGGCTTTGGTTCGGAACATCCGCCAAAAACTGCTTCCGTGGTGCGTAAACTCGATGGCCATTCTTGGGCCGATCAGGGCTGGATGTCCAAGCGCGAAGCACTGCACAAAATAGATCAACCGATTTCGATCTATGAGGTCCATCTGGGATCGTGGAAGCGCGTTCCAGAAGAGGGCAACAGACCGCTGTCATATCATGAGCACGCCGAGCAATTGGTGAAATATGCCAAGGATATGGGCTTTACCCATCTCGAACTGATGCCGATCTCGGAGTTTCCGTTTGACGGATCATGGGGCTATCAACCCGTTGGCCTTTATGCACCGACCATTCGCCACGGAACCCTTGAAGAGTTCCGCGCTTTTGTTGAGGCTTGCCATGCCGCCGATCTTGGGCTGATCCTTGACTGGGTTCCCGGACACTTTCCCGAGGATCAACACGGATTGGGAAAATTCGACGGTACACCGCTCTATGAACATGCGGATCGCAAAGAAGGCTTCCATCCGGACTGGAACACGCTGGTCTATAACTATGGCCGCAGCGAAGTATCTAACTACCTTGTCGCCAACGCCCTTTATTGGCTGCGTGAACATCATATCGACGGGCTGCGCGTCGATGCGGTCGCGTCCATGCTCTACCGCGATTATTCGCGCAAAGATGGCGAATGGATTCCGAACAAGGACGGCGGACGTGAGAACCTAGAAGCGATCAACTTCCTGCAACGGACCAACACGGTGGCCTATGGCTCTATGCCGGGCGTTGTGACGATTGCCGAAGAATCTACTGCGTTCCCGGGGGTTAGCGCGCCCGTCGATCACGGCGGCCTTGGCTTTGGGTTCAAATGGAACATGGGCTGGATGAACGACACCTTGTCCTACATCGAACAAGATCCGATCCATCGCAAATACCATCACCACAAAATGACTTTCGGTCTGCACTATGCCTTTTCCGAGAACTTCGTGCTGCCGATCAGCCATGATGAAGTCGTGCATGGCACGGGTTCGATGATCGACAAAATGCCCGGCAATGGCGACGAAAAATTCGCCAATCTGCGCGCATATTACGGTTTTATGTGGGGGGCACCCGGGCAAGAAACTGCTGTTTATGGGCTGTGAATTTGCTCAGGGCGCAGAATGGAACCACAATGAAAGCCTCGACTGGCATCTTACAGATCATCCGCAACATGGCGGTGTTCAGAATCTGGTTAGCGACTTGAATGCATTGTTCAAGGAAACGCCTGCGCTGCATCAGCTGGATTGCAAGCCCGAAGGGTTTGAATGGATCGAGGAAGGCGCTGCCGATGAATCGATCCTTGCTTGGGTGCGCCATGGTCATGATGGCAGCGCGCCTGTTTTGGTTGTCAGCAACTTCACCCCAGTCGAGCGCAGTGCGCGCCGCATTGGTGTTCCGCAGGCAGGCCGCTGGATTGAAAAGCTGAACACAGACAGCGCGCGTTACGGCGGTGGGGATCGCGGCAATATGGGCTTTGCCGACAGCGAACAGATCGCTGCATCTGGACGGGCGCATTCGGTGTCGCTGACGCTACCACCGTTATCAACGATATTTTTTGAATTAAGTGGAACGTCCTGATCCACACGAACTGTCAGGACTAGGGAGGGAAACAATGGATACTGAATCAACGCGCCTTGCGCAGCAAACAATGGCTTTCGTTCTGGCTGGAGGGCGCGGAAGTCGTCTTTACGAGCTGACCGATCGACGGGCAAAACCTGCGATGTATTTTGGTGGCAAAAGCCGCATTATCGATTTCGCGCTCTCCAACGCTGTGAATTCAGGCATACGCCGTATCGGTGTTGCGACACAGTAAAAGGCGCATTCTCTCATCCGCCACCTCCAACGTGGTTGGAGCTTTTTCCGCGCTGAACGCAATGAATCGCTGGATATCCTGCCCGCTTCGCAGCAGCTGAACAATGAAAACTGGTACAAGGGTACGGCGGATGCTGTGGCCCAAAACATTGATATCATTCGTGGCTATGCACCCAAATACATCATCATTTTGGCGGGGGATCATATCTACAAGCAAGATTATTCGCTGATGGTAAAACAACACGTCGATAGCGGCGCGGATGTGACCGTCGGCTGTATCGAAGTGCCTCGCATGGAAGCATCTGGCTTTGGCGTTATGAAGGTTGGCGATGAAGACCGCATCCTTGATTTTGTAGAAAAACCCGCTGATCCGCCCGCGATGCCCGGTAATCCTGATATGGCACTGGCAAGCATGGGTATTTACGTTTTCGAAACGGAATACCTATGTGGGCTGCTTGAGAAAGACGCCCAAGATCCGAGCTCCGATCATGACTTCGGCGGCGATATTATTCCCGAAATTGTCAAGAACGGTAAAGCAATCGCGCATCCTTTCAGCCGCTCTTGCGTGCGCTCGGGTCTTGAAGAAAAGCCGTATTGGCGCGATGTGGGCACGGTTGATGCATTCTGGCAGGCCAATGTCGATTTGACCGACTTTAATCCCGAGCTTGATCTTTATGACAACTCCTGGCCGATCTGGACCTATTCCGAGCTTACGGCACCCGCAAAATTCATTCACAATGAAAATGGCCGACGGGGACATGCCGTGTCCTCGATGGTTTCGGGCGGGTGCATTGTTTCAGGCTCCACGCTTGATCGTTGTTTCCTGTTCACGGGTGTCCGAACCCATTCCTATTCGCAGCTCGAAGGTGTCGTGGCTATGCCCTATGCGGAAATCCACCGCCGCGCGCGGCTGACCAATGTGGTACTTGATCGCGGCGTGATTATTCCCGAAGGGCTTGTCGTCGGTGAAAACGCCAAAGAAGATGCAGAACGCTTCAGGCGCACTGACAATGGTATCTGCCTGATTACCCAACCGATGATTGATAAACTGGAGCTTTAATGAACCTGCTTTTTGTCGCCTCGGAATGCACACCTTTCGTCAAGACAGGTGGTTTGGCGGATGTCATTGGTGCCGTGCCAAAAGCGCTGGAACCGTTGGGTGTTGATGTCAGAATTCTGATCCCAGCCTATCCGGCAGTTGGAGGTTTGTGCGTCGGGGCGTCAAACGTAATGTCATTTGACGATCTGTTCGGCGGTCCGGCAAGGGTCCTGGCTGTGCAGGCCGAAGGCCTCCAGATGCTATTGCTGGACGCCCCGCATCTATTTGATCGCAAGGGCAATATATATCTTGGCCCAGACGGTCAGGACTGGCCGGACAATGATATGCGTTTTGCAGCGTTATCCTTTGCGGGCGCGCAGATCGCGATACAGGGGATTGGCAGCTGGAAACCTGATGTCGTCAATGCGCACGACTGGCAGGCGGGGCTGTTGCCGGCCTATCTTCAACAACACAACGGCTGGACGCCTCCTGTTGTCACGACGATTCACAACATCGCCTTCCAAGGTGTGTTTGACGCAACTCGCCTTGCGGCGCTGCGATTGAATGCAGATCAGTTCACGACTCAAGGTGTTGAATATTATGGAAAGATCAGCTTTCTCAAGGCTGGGCTGGCCCTGTCTGAAAAGATAACCACCGTTAGTCCATCCTACGCGGCAGAGCTGATGTCGGCCGACTTTGGCATGGGGCTTGATGGCCTGCTTCGCGCGCGACAGGGCGATCTACATGGCATTCTGAACGGCATTGATCTGGATGTCTGGAACCCTGAATCCGATACAGCGCTTGTAGCCAACTATTCCCAGCGCAGCCTTAAAGGCAAGGCAAGCAACCGCGAAGAGCTGGAGGCACGTTTCGGGCTGAGTAAAGGCGAAGGCCCGTTGTTTTGTGTTGTAAGCCGGATGACCTCGCAAAAGGGGCTGGATTTGCTTTTGGAATGCATACCCGATCTGGTCGCGCAAGGCGGCAAGCTCGCGGTGCTTGGTTCGGGCGATCCCGAGTTGGAGCGCGCCTATGTCGACGCCTCCAACCGCTATCCCGATGCGATTGGCACAATCATTGGCTACGACGAAGACCTCTCGCACCTGATGCAAGGCGGCAGCGATGCGATCCTGATCCCATCGCGGTTCGAACCTTGCGGCCTGACGCAGCTTTATGGTTTGCGATATGGCACGCTTCCTGTTGTTGCACGTACTGGCGGATTGGCCGACACGGTCATTGACGCGAATGAAGCCGCGCTTTTGGCTGATTGCGCTACGGGCATTCAATTCGCGCCGATCACGGCGACCATGCTGAGCCATGCGATTGCACGTACGTGTGCACTATTTGCCAAACCGAAGGTCTGGTCTGGCATGATGCGCCGCGCTATGCGTCATCCGGTTGGATGGGATTTGTCTGCTTCGGCATATCTTGACGTCTACAAAGCCGCGCAGGAGCGTTAAGCAAACTTCATGAATAATATCCAGCTTTCTAGCGGCAGTCCAAACCGGCTCGGCGCGCATCACGATGGTGCGGGCGTAAACTTTGCCGTGTTCTCCGAGAATGCCAGCAAGATCGAGTTATGCCTTTTCTCTGCGGATGGTACGTTAGAAACAGCGCGTATTGCTTTGCCTGAACGCACAGGGCCCGTTTGGCATGGGTATGTGTCCGGTCTTCCGGTTGGTACGATCTATGGCTATCGCGCGCACGGTGATTACGCACCTGCTCAGGGCCATCGCTTTAATCCGAACAAACTGCTTCTGGATCCCTATACGCGCGAGCTTCATGGCGATTGGGTCAATTCGCCTGTGACACTGGGATATGAGGATGCTTCAGCCAAGGAAGATTTATCCTTTGACACACGCGACAGCGCGCCTTTTGTTGCCAAGTCGATCGTGTCGGATCCCGAGCTGTTTGAAGGCTTGCGCCAAGGGCAACACCGAAAAGCCAGCTCTGACCTGATTTATGAAGCCCACCCGAAAGGCGCGACGCAAGGCAATTCAGCAGTGCCGCACGCGATCCGTGGCACCTATGAAGGGTTGGCATCCGATCCGATGTTAGAGCACCTCAAAACGCTGGGTGTTCAAGCCATAGAGCTGCTACCCGTTCACAGCTTTGTCGATGATAAATTCCTGCAAGAACGCGGGTTGCGGAACTATTGGGGTTACAATTCCATCGGCTTCTTTGCGGCAGAGCCTCGCTACTTTGGCCCTGACGGTCTGAAGGGTTTTCGCAAGATGGTCGAGCGCCTGCACGATGCCGGGATCGAGGTCATTCTGGACGTGGTTTACAACCACACCGCCGAGGGCGATCAACGTGGCCCGACCCTGTGCTATCGCGGCTTGGACAACGCGTCCTATTACCGTCTGACCGATAAGGATCAAAGGTATTACGTAAATGATACGGGTTGCGGAAATACGCTAAACGTTTCGCATCCCTATGTGCTGCGTATGGTGCTGGACAGCCTGCGTTTCTGGGTCGAATGCATGGGAATTGACGGCTTTCGCTTTGATCTGGCGACGACGCTAGGGCGCGAAGACCATGGCTTTGATCCAAACGGCGGCTTCTTTGATGCCCTTCGCCAGGACCCGGTCCTATCGCGTGTGCGCATGATCGCAGAACCTTGGGACATTGGTCCGGGTGGCTATCGCTTGGGCGAATTCCCGCACGAATTTTCCGAATTGAATGACAGCTACCGCGACACCGTGCGCCGCTATTGGCGCGGCGATGCGCATAGCGTGCAGGAACTGGCTGCACGTTTGCTCGGCTCAGCCGACAAGTTCGATCACTCGGGGCGGCGTAGTGATGCATCGGTTAATTTTCTGGCTTCGCACGACGGCTTCACGCTTGCAGATACAACGCGTTATGTGCGCAAGCACAATGAAGCGAACACAGAAAAGAACCGCGACGGGCATCACTCCAACTTCAGCGATAATTGCGGCGTTGAGGGCGAGACTGACAATCTAGCGATCCGAAAACGTCGCACCCAACGACAACGCAATATGCTGGCAACACTGTTTTTGTCTCAAGGTACGCCCATGCTTTTGGCAGGGGACGAATTTGCCAATTCGCAAAAGGGCAACAACAATGCCTACTGTCAAGACAATGACATCGGTTGGTTGAATTGGGAAAAAGCTGACACAGAACTTCAATCCTTCGTCGCCGGCCTGTCTGCCTTCAGGGCCGATCATCCAAGTCTGCGGCAAAGCAGATTCCTGCACAGCGCAGTTCGCACCTTAGATGGCCACGCAGATGTAAACTGGAGCGACTTCAATGGCGATGCACTAGAATGGGAAGATCCTCATCTTGCCAACTTTTGCCTGACGCTGCGCGGCTCTGCTGAAGCCCCGGAATATGAAGACGGCAGCGACGTTGTTTTCATTGTTTTCAATCGTGGTGCGGATATCGGGCAAGTTGTCTTGCCCCAAGCACCCGAAGGGCAGATGTGGTGCCGCGCGATTGATACGAGCCTTCTTTCGCAAGCCGACATGCCAGTTCGCGAAAGCAAGGTTGCAAAGGTCGAAGGTCGCTCGGTTACTGCCTTTGTCCTCATTGCTGAAGAGCGTAAGACATGACCCTGGATCATGATCTTGCAGCACTTTCCGAACTGTGCGGCATTCTACCTGGTTTCTTTGATTTTCATGGAAATGAGCGCGTAACGTCGCCCGACACACAAAGAGCGATGCTGGCCGCGAACGGTTTTGACGTCTCAAGCGACGAAGCCATCAGATCCGAATTGGCAGCGCTAAGAGCTGAGCTGGAAGATCGTTGGTTTCCGTATGAGATCATCGTTGAAAGCGGATTTCCAAGCGCACAGAACTTTGGCCTTGGCGCGCAGTGGGAATTGCGTTTGGACGAAACGGGCGAGCTTATCGCAACGGGTGATCCAAGCGATCACATCACATTGCCAGCGCTGCCTTCCGGTATCTATGTTCTTAGGGCAACGGCTTCGGGACGTACCGAATTGACGACGGTTTTGGCCGCCCCGAAGCGGTTGCAGCAAATTGAGGATTTGACGGGTTCTACAAGGCTTTGGGGGCTTAACTTCGCGCTTTACGGCATGCAATCTGCGCGCAATTCTGGCATGGGCGATTTTGTCGATCTTGCGAAGATTGCGCAAGCCGCGGGCAAGCAAGGCGCGAGCTTTGTGGGGATCAATCCGCTGCATAACATGGGGTTTTGTGACGTCGAGGCGATAAGCCCCTATTCACCGTCCCATCGCGGGTTCTTCAACACATCCTATATTGCGCTTGATAGTATTCCCGGCATTGAGGGCGGAGCCCGCGCCAGCAATTTTTCAGCGCTGCGTAATAGCAAAGCGGTCGACTACCGTCTTCATAAAAAGATTCATAATCAATCGCTTGAAAGCCTCTATTCAAGCTTTACCGTAACAACGAATGACGTCGCCAAAGCGGATTTTTCCGCTTTCAAAATGCAAGGCAGTAGCGAACTTCAACGCTTTGCCGAATTTGAGGCGCTTAGCGAAATCTACGGTTCTGACTGGCGGACTTGGCCTGAGATCAACCAGACGCCAGCAGCAGAGCGCGTTGATTTTCACATGTGGATGCAATGGGTCGCGGCGAGCCAGCTAATGGCTGCACAGGCAAGCGCAAAAGATGCGGGGATGCCTTTGGGGCTTTACCTTGATCTGGCTGTCGGATCACGCCGTGATGGAGCAGAGGCATGGTGCGAGCAATCGGCTGTCGCGCAGGGCGTCTCCATCGGTGCGCCGCCAGATCATCTTAGCCCTGAAGGACAGAACTGGAACCTGACTGCCTTTTCGCCGCGCAAGCTGAAGGCACAGCGCTATGCCCCTTTGCGCCGCATCATTGGTCAAGCGATCCAAAATGCCGGGGTGATCCGCATCGATCATGTTCTCGGTTTGAACCGCAGCTTTTGGCTGCCGGATGACGGCAGCCCGGGCGCCTATATTCGTCAACCGTTCGAAAGCCTGATGGCCGTGATTAAGATCGAGGCGGAGCAGCACAACTGTGCGGTGATCGGTGAAGATTTGGGGCTGGTGCCAGACGGATTTCGCGAAACCATGCGCGAACATGGGTTTTACGGTTATTCCGTCTTGCAGTACGAACGAGATCCAGACGGTGGTTTTCGGCGCCCGGAAGAGATGCCAGCGCAAGTTTTGACCTGCTTTGCCACCCACGACACACCGACAGTCAAAGGTTTTGAAGTGGGGCGCGATCTGGATTGGTGGGAAAAACTGTCTTGGATAGATGCGAAAACTGCGCAAAACTTGCGGCAAAAGCGGCTGAGCGAGGTGGCAAGCATCAAGGGCGAGGGCGAGTTTACGAGCAATGTTCATGCGCGACTTGCTTACTCAAACGCGAGTCTGCTTGCCGTTCAACTGGATGACGTCCTCGGCGGCGTCGAAACGCAAAACCTGCCCGGTACGATAGACCAACACCCGAACTGGCGCCGAAAATACGACGTGTCGGTTGAGGAACTGCCCGAGAACGCGGCTTTGAAAGCTACCGCTAACGTAATGCACGAGGCTGGCAGAAGCCATAAATGCAAAGGATAAACCGATGAAGATCAAGACGTTTGAAACGACACCAATTGCGGGCCAAAAGCCCGGCACCTCTGGTCTGCGAAAGAAAACACGCGTCTTTATGCAGCCTCGGTTTCTGGAAAATTTTATTCAGGCGACCTTTGATGCCATTGGCGGCGGTGCAGGCAAGACGCTTATCGCGGGTGGTGATGGGCGTTATTTCAACAAACAGGCAATTCAAACGATCCTGAAAATGGCCGCAGCGAATGGCGTGCGAGAAGTCATCGTTGGTCAAAACGGAATTTTGTCCACGCCTGCTGCCTCGCACCTGATCCGCTTGAACAAGGCCGATGGCGGTTTCATTTTATCCGCAAGCCACAATCCGGGCGGCATTGACGAAGACTTTGGCGTTAAGTTCAACGGGCAGAATGGTGGCCCCGCGCCTGAAAACCTGACCGACAAGATATTCGTCGCGACCGAGACAATCACC
>NZ_JBAUHO010000309.1:0-4911 GCF_049680325.1 Planktotalea sp. | reverse complement strand
CATTAGGTTAGGACTCAACCGATTGCGAAACGACCTAAAGGGGTTGCGCTGAATGACTGCAATCAAACACCATATTCCAGATGCCATGATCGCAGCCTATGCGTCAGGTAATCTACCGCATGCTTTCGCCCTGGTTGTCGCAACGCATGTTTCGATTTGCGATGAATGCCGTGCAGCGCTTGGCGCGCATCAGGCGGTTGGCGGCGTTTTGCTGGAGCATTCCGATCATGTTGATGTTTCAAAAAGCATGAAATCCGATTTGATGGCGATGCTGGATGCGCCTGTGCGACCTGAACCCGTTTATGACGCTCGGGGCGTTTACCCCGGTCCTGTGATGGAAGCCCTGAAGGGCAAGGCCCCGCGTTGGAAAACGCTTGGCATGGGCGTTAAACAGAGCATCCTGTCAGCAACCGATAGCGGGTCGGTCAGGTTGCTTTTCATACCTGCCGGGCAAGCGGTGCCCGATCACAGCCACAACGGGCTTGAGTTAACCTTGGTGCTACAAGGTAGCTTTAGCGATGAAACGGGGCGCTTCGGTGTTGGCGATGTCGAAATCGGCGACGAAGCGTTAGAACATACGCCGATTGCAGATGCAGGCGATGCCTGTATTTGCCTTGCAGCGACGGATGCACCTTTGCGTTTCAACGCATTGATGCCGCGCCTATTGCAACCGTTCTTCCGAATTTAGCGCGGTCCGCGACCTGGGCAATCCACTGGGATTGCTCAGCCGCCGCGGTAAACGATCCAATCGGGAAGAAAATCCAATAGCCTGATCGTCCATGAAAACGGGCGCGGAAAATCGGTTCTGAAACGGCGGCGCTCCATGGCCCTCAAGACGTGACGTGCGGCCATTTCGGGCGACATGAGTTGCGGCATCGAAAAGGTGTTTTTGCGGGTCAGGCGGGTTTTGATAAAGCCGGGGTTTACGACCCGAATAGTGACACCGCTGCCCCGCAGATCGTGGCGCATGGTTTCTGCAAGACTTATCAATGCGGCCTTACTGGCCCCGTAACCGATTGCAGCAGGCAACCCGCGATAGCCCGCTAACGATCCGATCAGGGTAATGTCCCCTTGGTTTTGCGCGGCAAATTGGGGCGCTATGTGGCCCAACACCCGAAGCGCGCCCGTAAAATTCACATCCACCATAGAAAGCGCGCTGTCTTGATCCCAGTCTTGCGTGCGCATCGGCTCGTAAGCGCCTGCGTTATAAATCACGCCGTCGATAGAACCTACCGCCGCTGCCGCACAACGAACAGACACCGTATCAGTTACATCGCAGGGCAGAACCGTTGCAGCGCCAAGTTCCCCCGCCAACTCTTGCAGACGCGTTTCAGAACGGGCGGAGACGATCACATGCGCCCCTGCCTTCACCAAACCCTTGGCAATTTCGCGGCCCAAACCTTCGCTTGCGCCGATCAACCAATAGGTCTTGCCTTGAAACGTCTTCATCATCCTGCCCCCGGTGCTTTGCTGTCCGATACTAGTGGTTCTGGCGGCGCAGGTTTTCGCACAAACGGCGCGCCCTTCATCCAGAGCTTCAGCGCCTGCCAATAGATCAGCGCCACAACGCGCGCCGCCCCGAGCGGCCGACGGATAGCAACCTTAGCCAAACCCGCTGTCGTCACAGGTACGCGCGGGCCTTTCAGCGTCGCCAAGACCCCCTGCTCGCCATGCTCGTAGGAAATGCGAATGTTGAATGCATCCTTGGTCATGCCAAAGTTGAAACGATACTGGCCTGCAACCTTTTGAAAGGGTGATACGTGCATCAGCTTTTCTGCTTCGATCACATCATTCTGGTCAATCGGTCGAAAATCACCATGGGCGCAAAAGTAGCAGTGCCGATGGCCGAATGTGTTGTTCACTTCAGCAATAAAGGCCCGTGGCGTTCCATCAATTGTAGCGATCCAGAAACTCACCGGGTTAAAGTGAAACCAAAGAAAGCTGGGCTGCGTTAAGAGCAGAAGCCGGGCGTTTTCTGTCGGAAAACCGCGCCGCGCTAGTTCTTCGCGAAACCAAGCAACGCCCTGCCCTGCCCCGCGTTCTCCACCATGATGGCGCGCGCGAAGCGAAAACAGATTGAAGCGATCAAGCGATAAGAGCGGCGGCGCGCCCTTGCTTAGATCGCTCAGCACATAATCGACGCCATATCGAAATGCGTTTTTCAGACTGCCCTTCCGGGCGTGATAGGTTTGGGCGGGCACACGTTCAATCATGGATCAAATACGGATGTCTTGCGGCATTGGATCACCCAGGCCGCCACTTTCTTAACGAAAGATGTGATCCGTTTTCAGGACCGCTGCGTATTCCTCTCAAATACCAACGAGAACGAGGACCGCATGCTGGATCAAACCCAAGGCCCCCGCCGCAAGATCGCCATTGTCGGCGGCGGCATTTCCGGACTTTCTGCGGCGTATTATTTATCCGCCCAACATGATGTGACCCTGTTCGAGGCTGCCCCGCGTTTGGGTGGTCATGCGCGTACCGTGCTGGCAGGCAAGAACGGCGATCAACCGGTAGACACGGGTTTCATCGTGTTCAACTACGCCACCTACCCCTATCTGACGCAGTTATTTGCCGAACTCGACGTGCCGGTTATCAAAAGCGAAATGAGCTTTTGCGCCAGCATCGACAATGGCAAGATCGAGTATGGCCTGAACAGTTTCGCTGCGATCTCTGCGCAAAAGCGTAACCTCCTTCGCCCGCAATTCTACAAGATGGTTGCCGACATCTTGCGCTTTGGCAAGGAAGCCGAAGCGGCCGCAAAAGATGACGATAAAACCATTGGCGAACTGGTTGACGAACTGGGCTTGGGGCGTTGGTTTCGCGACAATTATCTGATGCCGATGTGCGGCGCTATCTGGTCAACGCCTGTTACCGATGTCGACGCATTTCCGGCCAAATCCTTGGTGAATTTCTTTCGCAATCACGCCTTGTTGGCAGGCACCGGCCAACATCAATGGTGGACCGTCAAAGGCGGAAGCATCGAATATGTGCGCCGCCTGCAAACCGCGCTAGTGGCAAGAGGTTGCACCATTCATACGGGCACACCCGTTACCCAGGTCTTACGAGGCCCTCAGAAAGTAAGCGTCACCGCAGAAGGGCAAAGCGCGCAACATTTCGATGATATCATCTTTGCCTGCCATTCGGATCAAGCGCTGGCTATTTTGGGCGAGGATGCAAGACCCGCCGAAGCCGCGGCGCTGGGTGCGATCCGATATCAGCCCAACACGGCAGTGCTTCACTGCGACGATGGACAAATGCCAAAGCGGCGCAAGTGCTGGTCAAGCTGGGCCTATCGCAGTCAGGACGGCGGCGTCGGCGTGACCTACTGGATGAACCGTTTGCAAAACATCCCTGAAAGCGATCCGCTTTTTGTGACGTTGAACCCGACCCGTCCCATCCCCGCAGAAAAGATCTATGACAGCGTCGAGTTTTCCCATCCTGTTTTTGACAAACCGGCCCTTGAGGCCCAGCGCGAAATCCGCGCGATGCAGGGCCAGAACAATACGTGGTTCGCTGGTGCCTACAATCGCCACGGCTTTCACGAAGATGGCATCGCCAGCGCGATGCGCATCGTGCGCATGATGAATTCCCCCTCCCTCCAGAATACCAGAGGCCTGAACTATGACATTGACCAACAAAGCCATGACCTCGCAGTTTCTAGAGACTTGCGCCCGACTGCATGAAGGCCAACTCACGCTGCGCACACCTGATGGTGCGCGCTATCAATTTGGCGATCACGGCCTTGAGGCAGAGATGCAGATCAACGATTGGGCTGCGGTGTCGGCGATGGCTGCGCATGGCCAGGTCGGCTTGGGCGAGGCCTATGTTCAAGGGCTATGGGACACGCCGTCTATCGAGGCGTTGATGTCTGTGGCGATGCTGAACCGCGATCATCTGGGAAGCTATGACAAGGCAAACCCGCTCAACAGGGCAAAATTCCGTTTGGTTGATCGGGTGCTGCGCGTCAATTCCAAGCGTGGTTCGCGCAAGAATATCCGGGCGCACTATGATGTCGGGAACGAGTTTTATCAGCTCTGGCTGGACGAAGGAATGACCTATTCTTCGGGCATATTCGCGCAGGATACGGATGATTTGGCTCAGGCGCAAAGCCGCAAGAACGAACGGGTTCTGTCGCGGTTGAACACTGGCGAGCGGGTCTTGGAAATTGGCTGCGGTTGGGGTGGCTTTGCCGAAGCGGCCAGCAGCGAGGGGCGCGATGTGACTGGCGTCACCATTTCGCGCAATCAACACAGCTATGCCGATTGCCGCCTTGACGGGCGCGCCGATATTCAATTGCGCGATTACCGCGATATCGAAGGCAGGTATGACAACATCGTTTCTATCGAAATGATCGAAGCGGTTGGTGAAAAATACTGGCCCAGCTATTTCGATACACTCAAACGCAATCTTGCAGAAGATGGCCGCGCGATGGTGCAAGCGATCACAGTGCGCGACGATTTTTTCGACGCATATCGCACCTCGTCCGATTACATCCGCCAGTATGTCTTTCCGGGCGGGATGCTGCTGTCTGATACGGTCATCGCAGAGCAGGCAAAACTTGCGGGGCTTCAAGTCAAAGACAATTTCGCCTTTGGTCAGGACTATGGCAAAACCTGCCGCATCTGGGCCGAACGATTGGTCGGTAAAAAGCGCAAGATTACAGAGCAAGGCTATGGCGAGCGGTTCTTTCGCAACTGGCAATACTATCTGGAAATTTGCGCCGCCTCCTTTGCCATCGGACACACAAATGTTGTTCAGGTTGAGCTGGCCCATGCGTAGCCTGTGTCTTGCCTTGTGCTTTTGCCTTGCCGCGCTGCCAGCATTTAGCGCGCCCTTGGGCACGCTCTTGCCCGGGGCAGAGGTGCGCGGGCAAGCGTCGTTTCGCTATCTTGGTGTACAGCTTTATGA
>NZ_JBAUHO010000308.1:0-2954 GCF_049680325.1 Planktotalea sp. | reverse complement strand
GCCCATGTAGAGGTTCTTGAGGTCCTCAAGGTCCTCGCGGAACATGATCGTGTTTACCCCGCGGTTCGCGTAAACGAGGGTGAACCGGCTATCGGGTTCGCGCATCAGCGTGGTTTTCAGGATCGACAGAACGGGTGTTATGCCAGAGCCGCCCGCAAAACCCAGATAGCTTTTGCCCTGTTCAGGGTCTATTGCGGTATGGAAATTGCCCATGGGCGGCATAGCTTCCAGCGTCATACCAGGTGCGAGGTTTTCGTTAGCCCATGTGGAAAAGGCACCGCCGTCGACCTTTTTGATGCCGACCTGCAAGATACCATCATCCTTGCCCGCGCAGATCGAATAGGAGCGGCGGATTTCCGTGCCCTCAATCTCTTGGCGGAAAGTCAAATATTGGCCTTGGATGAAGTCGAAATCAGCGCCGTCGGTTGGACGAAGGGACACAACAACAGCGTCGCGGATGGTTTTGTGAACGTCGGTGACTTCGAGCGGATGAAAGCGTGCCATGTTGGGGCGTCCTTAGATACATTTGAAATAATCGAACGGCTCAAGGCAGTCCAAACAGCGCCATTGCGCTTTGCAGGGTGTGGAGCCGAATTGCGATATGCGGTCCAGATTTCCGGACTTGCAGCGCGGGCAACGTGCAGGGCCACCAGCGGCGCGTGGCGGTGCGATGCCGTACTCTTCCAGCTTGGCGATGCCCTTGGCGGTGAGCCAATCAGTCGTCCAAGGCGGAGAGATTTGGGTCTTGATGCGGGTTTGAGCGATTCCGTGATCCCGCATCGCGGTTTCGATATCCATCGAGATAACAGAGGTCGCAGGGCAGCCCGAATAGGTGGGCGTCACAGCTATCTCTAACGTCTCGCCATCCCATTCCACGGCGCGCACAATGCCCAGATCAACGACCGAAATCACAGGGATTTCGGGGTCTGGCACGGCGTCGAGCCATTGCCAAACTTGGGCGATATCGGGCTTCATGTTACCAACTCGCGCCTGGATAGGCGCGTTGCAGCCATTGCATCTGTGTCAGGATATGGCCGAGGTGTTCGGAGTGCTGAAAGCCTGATTTGCCCCCTTTGTGTGCAAAGCGGCTGTCAGGGATCGTGAGCGTTGCCTCTGCCATGAGCGCGCTAATACGGGCGTCAAAGGCGGTGCGCAGTTTGTGCAGATCAGGGGCGATGCCAGCTTCGGCCATTTCGATATCAACAGTGTCAGGGGTGAACAATTCGCCCACATAGGGCCAAAGCAGATCAAGCGAGGCTTGCATTTTGGCGTGGCTCACTTCGGTGCCATCACCAAGGCCGATGACCGTGTCGCCAGAACGCTCCACATGATAGGTCACTTCTTTGATTGCCTTCGCAGCGATCTCTGCAACGCGCGGCTCTGTGGATTGCATCAAGCCTTTGAGCATTTCAAGGTGCCAAGCATCGAACAGGAATTGGCGCATCAGGGTTTGACCGAAATCGCCATTGGGTTGTTCGACCAGCAGGGCGTTTTTGAAGTCCCACGCATCGCGCAGCATTGCGAGGTTATCGGCTGTGCGGCCCTTGGCTTCGACCTCTGCGGCGAGGCCGAGCCACATTTGGGTTTGCCCGATGAGATCAAGCGCGGTGTTGGCCAGCGCAATGTCTTCTTCGATCACAGGCGCATGGCCGCACCATTCGGACACGCGATGCCCAAGGATCAGGGTGTTATCGCCCATACGGCAAAGGAATTCGAAATAAGCGCTCATTACATTGCGCCCACTTCGTCGGGGATGTCGAAGAAAGTAGGGTGGCGGTAGACCTTGCTTTCTGACGGTTCATAGAGCGGGCCTTTGTCCGAGGGGGAGGAGGCTGCGATATGGCGCGCTTCGACAACCCAGATGCTGACGCCTTCATTGCGGCGGGTATAGACATCGCGCGCGTTCTTGATCGCCATTTCTTCGTCGGGGGCATGAAGGCTGCCAACGTGGCGATGGCTCATGCCGTGCTGGCCGCGGATGAAGATTTCCCAAAGGGGCCATTCTTTGCTCATTGTTGTGCTCCTGTTAGATTGTGCAAGCTGGCGCTTGCGCTGGGGAAGCCTGATCTTTGGATCAGGCAGTTCGGGGCGCTGCCCCGTCCGATCATGGATCGGACTCCCCGGGATATTTTAAGAGAGAGGAAGAAGATCATGTCATTATTCCGCTGCATGGGAGCAGCGCCTGAACAGGCTTTGATCGATGTGGTCCCATCCGAAAGCATGTTCGGTAGAACCGTTGGCTTGTAGATGGGCGAGGCGGTCCATCGCTTCATCCAGAGTTGGTTGATGCCCGTCTAGCACCCACCACATGACGAAATGCATCTTTCCCATCGTTTCGAACCATTCAGGGCGTTTTTCATAGAATTGCCCGTGAACGGTGTTGAAGACGTAGTTGCCCAGGCTGACCGGGTCGGTCCAGACCGACATATTGGAGATCAGTTTTTCATCTCCGGGGACGGCGATATCGGTGGCATTGCCCCCCTCGGATTGCATGCGCCAGACGAAGCCTGTGGAGCGTTCGGCAAGCGTGTTGATCTTGTCGAGATTGTCCATAAAACCCGCCATGCGCGGATCATCGAGCGGGTAGAGCGCGTAGCCAACATTGAGTTCAGCGAGTTGCATCTATTCTGCCGCCACTTTGCGCGCGCGTTTCTTTTCGGCGTGCGCCATTAGGCCGTCGCGGACCCATGCGCCGTCGTCCCATGCTTTGTTGCGTGCGGCGAGGCGTTCTTTGTTGCAGGGTCCGTTGCCTTTGAGCACCTCAAAGAACTCGTCCCAATCGGGTTGGGAGAAATCATAGCCGCCTTTTTCCGCGTTCCATTTCAGATCCGGATCTGGAACCGTGAGGCCGAGATATTCAGCTTGCGGGACGGTCTGATCGACGAATTTCTGGCGCAGCTCGTCATTGCCGTTCATCTTGATTTTCCACGACATGCTTTGCTCGGAGTGAACGC
>NZ_JBAUHO010000307.1:0-4781 GCF_049680325.1 Planktotalea sp. | reverse complement strand
ACCAAAGCCGTATCGCGCCCATCCCAAACTGTCCATACGGATGGTGCGTGCTTCTGAGGAACGTCCCGCCAAATCGAGAGCTTCTGCGCGTTGAAGCATCAAGGTTGATAGCAGGGCGGCGTTTTCATAACGCGCTGCGGTGTCCAGATGTGGCCCGATTTGCTTCAAAGCAGCTTCGCCATTTCCTTCCGCGATATAGAAGGAGGCAAGTTGCGATGCTGCATAAGCTGCGTGCAGACGGGTCGATGGGCTTTGTCCATAAAGGCGTGCGGCTATTGAGAAATGCTCACGCGATTTGTTCAGGTTTGAAGACATCTGCAAGCGGCCCATTGCATAGTGGCTAAAGGCACGGCGGTGATCTGACCAACCCATTGCGACAGCGATTTGCATCGCTTCATTCGCAGCGCTTAGACGTTCTTTCTGGTTGGCGCCCGGGCCAAGCGCGCGCTGGATCGCATTGATCCAAGTGCGCGGCGTGCGGGTTAGACGGCGCGGCGCATATTGGGCACCGCGTGGATTGATGCGCGTAAGAATACCGCCAATTCGGCTGGCAACTTCGCTTTTGCTCATACCGTTGCGCAGGGACGGATCATAATAGGCGCGCAGGATCAACATATCAAAGCCGGTCAGTACCGTATGTACGTTGTCGTCGTTAAAGACCGAATCGGGCAAACGGTAGAGGTCGTTCAGCGGGCCAAGCGCCTGTGCGAGCTCTTCATGCAGGCAATCGCGAACTTCTTGCGGGCTGGCGTCGTTGGGCAAGAATATGGACAGCGTCTTGCGTTCTTTCAAACCCGTCCAGTTAACCAAGGATGTGCGACGGGCCAAGCGATATTGCTGGATGCTAGAAACATTCGGCGCGACAAAGCAGGCGGCCTGCGGCAGGAGTTTACGAATTTCAGTGCGCGGCACAGCTTCGATTGTAATGTTTGCGCTTTCGCCTTGTTGTTGGCGAATGTCGATCCGGGCTTCTGTGCGTAAACGGTGCAGAAGGCGGTTCAGATCGCTACCAAGCCCGAATGATGGCTTGCCAGTCACGCGTACTGTAATGGGCCCTTCAAAGCGTGTGAGCGTTTGCAGGCTGCGGCCGCTTTCCAGATTGAAGCTTAGCTCAAGGAAGTCGCGGGCAATATCTGAATTGGCGCGAAGAGAAGGCGTCGGGCGCGGTGCGTTAAACACTTTGACAGCAGGCAAGCTATCACCGGCTGCAACTGTTTGCGCCCGCGAGGGCATATCCGCTGGCGTCGATGGCACACAGCCAGAGAGCGCAAGATAGAAAGGCAATAAAAATCGGCGCATCTAGGTTTTCAAACCCCGTCTTGTTCGCAGGTGCCTACGAATAGTGGGCGATCCTGCGATCGCCCGGTTGCAAAGGTCCCACGAAGGGGGCTCGTTTAACCAAAATGAAGGAGCGTGCGCAGACGTATTGCTTTGGCAAATTGCCAAAGTGCAGTCCGAACATTTGCTTGGGGCAATTGCCAACAAGACTTACTCCCTTTCACTCATTCAGGTGTGAACGGTATGACCCTTCACCCTGTCGGGTTTAAGAAAACAAAGTGGCAATAATAAGAAATCGCCTCGGGGACACTAACCCGATACAATTTTGAGGTGTTATAGGGGATTGTTCACGTTTGGGAAAATGTTGCGCACCTGCCACCTAGATATAGCGGAAGGTGCGCCTTGTAGGCACATGAAAGCACAAGTTTTTTTGTTAGAGGCGGGCTTAGCCGCGTCGCGCCATAAATGCCAAACGTTCAAACAGATGCACATCTTGTTCGTTTTTCAACAATGCACCATGCAATTTAGGCAGGGCATTTACGCCGTCCCGCTTAAGATCTTCTGGCGTCAGATCTTCTGCCAATAACAACTTGAGCCAATCGAGCACTTCTGACGTTGAAGGCTTTTTCTTGAGGCCTTGCTGTTCGCGTATTTCATAGAACTGGGACAGTGCTGTTGTGAGCAGGGATTCCTTGATGCCGGGGTGGTGCACTTCGACAATCTTGCGCATTGTTTCGGGATCTGGAAAGCGGATGTAGTGAAAGAAGCAGCGCCGCAAGAAGGCATCGGGCAGCTCTTTTTCGTTGTTCGATGTAATGATAACGATGGGACGGTTTTCCGCGCGAATAGTCTCGCCCGTTTCGTAGACATAGAACTCCATGCGATCGAGCTCTTGCAGCAAATCATTCGGGAATTCGATATCGGCCTTGTCGATTTCGTCGATCAGCAAAACGACCTTTTCGCCTGCTTCAAAGGCCTCCCAAAGTTTGCCTTTGCGGATGTAGTTGGCCACGTCGTGAACACGCTCTTCACCCAGTTGACTGTCACGAAGACGGCTTACCGCGTCGTATTCATATAGGCCTTGTTGCGCTTTTGTCGTGGATTTGATGTTCCACTCGATCATGCGCAGCCCCAAGCCGTTCGAAATTTGACGGGCCAGTTCTGTCTTGCCTGTCCCCGGCTCACCTTTCACCAAAAGAGGGCGCTCCAGGGTCACCGCCGCATTAACCGCAATGGTAAGATCGTCTGTCGCCACGTAGTCTTGGGTGCCGGTGAATTTCATTTGATTTCTCACAATTTGGTGCATCTTTTCTGCACCTTATCTGTAGACAAATATCGCCGCAACGTGAAGTTATTGCCTAGTGACAAGTCGCGCCTTGTGCGGTATGCCGCGCCCAGAGATACGCCAGATACCAGAGAAAGTGTTCATGGAAGATGGCTTTAAAGAGGGAGCGGACATGAAAGCTGAAACTTTTCTGCCCGAAGATTATAAGCCGGCTGAAGACGAGCCGTTTATGAACGAGCGCCAAACCGAGTATTTCCGAAAGCGGTTGAAAGATTGGCGTAAAGAGTTGCTCTCTGACGGGCGCGACACGATTGAAACGCTGCAAGACGGCACACGTAACATTCCTGATGTAACAGACCGTGCCAGCGAAGAGACCGATCGCGCGCTAGAGCTGCGCACACGTGATCGCCAGCGTAAACTGGTTGCCAAAATCGATGCGGCTTTGCGCCGAATTGACGAGGGCGAGTTCGGCTATTGCGACGTGACGGGGGAGCCTATTTCGCTTAAACGTCTTGATGCACGGCCAATCGCAACGATGAGCCTTGAAGCGCAAGAGCTTCATGAGCGCCGCGAAAAAGTGCACCGCGACGACTGATCGCAACTGCGGCACCAAGATAAACAACGCCGGGGCTTTCGCTTCGGCGTTTTTCTTTGCAGATGTGAGCGATGATAAAAGAAATGAATATTGGCATCGTCGGCGGCGGGATCGGTGGGTTGGCAATCGCAACAGCCTTGGCGCAACGTGGCGCGAAAGTGGTTGTCTATGAGCAGGCCGAAGCCATTAGCGAAGTTGGCGCAGGGCTTCAGATCAGCCCCAACGGCGTCTGTGTGTTGCGTGCCCTTGGACTGGAAGAGCCGCTTGCAAAGCGATCATTGCAAGGGCAGGCAGTTAGTCTGCGCCGCGCCGAGAGTGATAAGGAAGTGGCGCGCCTTGATCTGACCCAGCTTCAGCAGCACCAGCGCTATCACTTTGCGCACCGCGCGGATCTGATTGATATCCTTCTAAAGGGCGCAAGGGACGCAGGTGTTCAAATCCGATTGCTGCAACATGTGACATCAATTGAGCCGGGCAACCCTGCGACAATCCACTTTGAAACAGGGGCAAGCGTCGCCTGCGATCTGGTCATTGATGCGGGGGGGCTGCACAGCAAACTGCGAAGCGTTCTGAATGGCGATGATGCGGCCTTCTTTACAGGGCAGGTCGCTTGGCGCGCTTTGATCCCCAACGCGCAGGGGCGCAGCGGCGATGTTCAGGTTCATATGGCTGCGGGCTGTCACATTGTCAGCTATCCGCTGCGCGATGCGTCGATGCTAAATCTTGTCGCCGTGCAGGAACGAAGCCTGTGGGCCGAAGAAGGCTGGATGCAGCGCGATGATCCTGCCAATTTGTGCGCCGCGTTCGAGGGGGCTGCACCAGCGGTGCAAGACATGCTTGAACAAGTAGACGATGTTCACATCTGGGGCCTGTTTCGCCATCCCGTCGCGGAAAACTGGCACGGCGCGGGCTGTGCTTTGCTTGGTGATGCCGCGCATCCAACGCTACCATTTCTGGCGCAGGGCGCAAATATGGCGCTTGAAGATGCATGGGCGCTTTGCGCGGCGTTGCAATCGGATGCACCACTCACCGAGCGACTTGCCCGGTATCAAGCAAGTCGCAAATCAAGGGCGACGAAGGTCGTAAAAGCGGCCAATGCTAACGCCTGGAAATATCATCTGCCGCATGGCCCGGTGCGATTTGCGGCTCATAGCGTGCTTCAACTCGGCAGCCGCTTTGCGCCCCGAAAAATGCTTCATCAATTCGATTGGCTCTACAGCTATGACATCACGTCCGAGTCAGCCAAAAATTAGTGGTTCCGCCGAAGGCCTGCGCGGCCTATACTGCCCTCAATACGAAGCGCCGGAAAAGGCCGATGATAAGAGCAGCATCTCTCTCCATAGCCCTTCTAATAGGGGCGAGCGGCCAAGGCGCGGCGCAAGGCTTTTCAGCGCTTGCCCGGCTAGAGGCCGACGCGAGCCGTATCACCACAAAGGGCGGTGCTTACCAGCTTGATCTGGCCTTGTCACAAGGCGTGCCATACCGCGTTTATACCTTGGACAATCCCGCGCGGCTTGTCGTTGACTTTCGCGAAGTCGATTTTGCGGGAACAGACCCTAAGAAGCTGATTTCAGGTGGGAAAGCCAGTCAACTGCGGTTCGGCGCAGTCCGGCCCGGCTGGTC
>NZ_JBAUHO010000306.1:0-5741 GCF_049680325.1 Planktotalea sp. | reverse complement strand
CTCCAGGACCGCAAGGTCCTGGGCAAAGTCGTGGTCACGATGGATTAATCGGGAAGGTGCGAGACATCATTGAACCCGCGCAGGATCATCTGCTCGCCGCTGATGACAAGGCGGCTGATCGAGCCGTTCTCGGCACCGTGAAAAGCAAAGGCAGGCGATCCTGTCGCCACGGCCAGCGCCGCGCCAATAACACCGCCATGCACGACAACGGCGACCAATTCATCGCTGTGTGCGGCGGCGATCCGCAGCAATCCAGCGCGCACCCGCGCTTGCAACTCGGCAGTGGTTTCCGCCCCCGGAATTTCACCCCACTCTTGCCGCTCTTTCGCGCGCAGGAACGCAGGATCACCCGACGCGGCGCGGAAGCGATATTCGCCGCCGTCCCAATCGCCCAGAAACACCTCATGCAGATCCCGATCAACCTGCGGCGTCAGACCCAGATGAGCGGCCACAGGCGCAGCCGTTTGATGGGTACGCTGCATTTTGGTGACATAGATCGCTTTTATAGGCTCTGCTTTCAGACGCTCACCAACAGCCAACGCCTGTGCTTCTCCATCAGGATGCAACGCAGGATCGCCCTGCCCGTCGACCAAGGGAAAACTCTCACCGCGCACCGCCGCCTGCGTCTCTCCATGTCGTATCAACAACATGTCCGCCGCACCCTTGGGCGGTGTGAACCTATGTTGGCGTACCTCGTTCATCGCAATCCCCTTTTCGCTTTTTCACACTAGGACACATCCCATGCAAAACCGCCAGATCACTATCGCAGAACTACCTATCGACGCGCTGAGCAAGGCGCATTTTCAAATGGGCGAGGCCCCGATGCCAGAGCCGCAGGACGGCGAAGTGCTGCTACGCGTGATTCTGATGTCCATAGACGCCGCGAACCGCTCTTGGATGAAGGGCGCGACCTACCGCGCCGCCGTTCAAAAGGGCGATCCAATGCCGACCTATGCGATCTGTGAAGTCGCCGCGAGCAAGAGCCCACGCCTAAGCGTTGGCGATATTGTCGCCGCCGAAGCCACCTGGTCCGACTACATCACCGCCAAGGCGCATAAGGTACAAAAACTGCCAAAGGTCGACACACTGTCCCACCTTATGTCCGTCTATGGCATCGCTGGCAAAACTGCTTTTCACGGGTTGATGTCCATTGGCCAACCTCTCGCGGGTGAAACTGTGCTTGTCTCCGCTGCAGCAGGTTCGGTCGGCGGCTACGTCGGCCAGATTGCCAAGGCGATGGGCTGCCGCGTTGTCGGAATCGCTGGTGGGCCGGAGAAATGCGCATGGGTTGTCGATGAACTCGGCTTTGACGCCTGCGTCGATTACCGCGAAGCGGGCCTTGGCAAAGCACTGTTCAAGGCCTGCCCCAACGGCGCCGATATCTATTTCGACAACGTCGGCGGCAAAGTTTTGGAATCCTCGCTCAACGTGATGAACGAGAAGGGCCGCGTCATCTGCTGCGGCGCTATCAGCCAATATGACACCGACAATCCCACAGGCCCGCGCAACCTGCCGGGTGTAATCGTGGTGAAGCGCCTCAAAATGGAAGGCTTCATCGTTATGGATTTCGCCCACAACGACGCCAAATGTCTGCGCGCGATGCAGCATTGGGTTTCGAGCGGTCAGGTCAAAGTCTTCGAGGACATCGTCGAGGGTCTTGAAAACGCCCCGCAAGCGCTCATCGGCCTGCTGAATGGTGATAACAAAGGCAAACGTCTCGTGCGGGTTGCCGCAGACCCAAGCTAAAGGAGCGCGCATATGTCATCCCTACAAACCGCCCTTACCAATGCCCAAGCCCAGATCGGCACCGAAGTCGGCGTGTCCAACTGGATTACCGTCGATCAAAAGATGATCGATGAATTCGCCAAGACCACGCAGGACGAACAATGGATTCACGTTGATCCTGTGCGCGCCGCCAAGGAAACCCCCTTTGGTGGCACCATCGCGCATGGGTTCCTGACCCTCTCGCTCGCCTCGCGCTTTGCCTATGATTGCTTTTCGATGCTTCCCGGTCAGGTCATGGGCATCAATTACGGCATGAACAAACTACGTTTCCTGATGCCCGTGCGCGCAGGTTCAAAGTTGCGCGGGCGGTTTACTTTGAAAGATGTGAACGCGCGCAATGCAACGGATTTGCTCCGCACCAATACCCTGACGATCGAGATCGAGGGCGAGGAAACCCCCGCACTGGTCGCCGAATGGCTCGGCCTTGCCGTGTTCAAAGACTAACGAAAGCGAAAAACATGGACCTAGATACAGCCATTAACGAGCGCCGCTCCATTCGTGGATTTACCGACAAGCCTATCCCAAAGGAGCTGCTCGAGGAAATCATCGCACTTGCCAATCGCGCGCCTTCGTCGATGAATACCCAGCCGTGGCACTTGCATGTGCTGACGGGCGAGCCGCTCGAGCAGGTGCGAAAAGGCAATACCGAACGGATGCTGGCAGGCGTCAAACCCACCCGCGATATCGAGGACTATGCCGAATACGAGGGCGTGCACCGCGAACGCCAGATCGAAATTGCCGTGCAGCTGTTTGAGAAAATGGGGATTGAGCGCGGCGATAAAGAGAAGCGTCAGGATTGGGTCATGCGGGGTTTTCGTCAGTTCGATGCACCTGTGTCCATCGTTGTATGCTTTGACCGCGCACTGCTTAACAACACCATCGCCCATTTTGACACGGGTGCGATGACCAATTCACTGGTGCTGGCTGCTTGGGCGCGCGGGGTTGGCGCGGTTATCAACGGGCAAGGCATCATGCAAAGCCCGGTCGTGCGCGAGGTCGCAAACATCCCCGAGGATCAGATCATACTGACCTGCGTTGCCTTGGGATGGCCGGACGAGGATTTCGTCGCCAATTCCGTCATTTCGCGGCGTCGCCCGATTAGCAATACAACGCGCTTCTTGGGGTTCGACGATTAGGCGCTAAAAACCTCCAGATATAAGTGACTTGGCATTTCTTGGCTGCCGATCTACGATTTTTGAATAACAGCTAAGGTGCTTCATATGAGATTGGCAATGATCGGGCGCGGCGCGATTGCGCAATATGTGAGCAACGCAGCCATCGCGCGTGGCCATGACATTGCATCGGTGATCGTGCGCGCTGACAAACTTGGCGATGGCCGGGTTGCGCGCATCAAAGACCTGCCGTCCGCTATTGATCTCGTCGTTGATTGCGCAGGCCACAGCGCGCTGCGCCAGTTCGGCCCCGATGCGTTACGTGCGGGCATTGATGTTTTGACCGTCTCGATCGGTGCTTTGGCAGATCAAACGCTAGAACAGGAACTCACACAGGCAGGTCAGGCAAGTGGCGCAAAGCTGATATTAGCCAGCGGTGCCATTGGCGCGCTTGATGCGTTGCGCTCTGCCCGCGCAGGAGACATAGAGCATGTTCGATACATTGGCCGTAAACCACCGCGCGGCTGGCTTGGCTCACCTGCCGAAAAGGTGCTGGACCTGAACAATCTGAAAGAAGCACAATGCCACTTTACGGGCAGCGCGCGCGTCGCAGCCATCGCCTATCCTAAAAACGCAAATGTCGCCGCTGCCGTCGCGCTCGCTGGTATCGGTTTTGACAAGACCGAGGTCGCGCTAATTGCCGATCCCGGCATTTCGCAGAACATTCACGAAGTTCACTGTGAGGGTGCGTTCGGCTCTTTCTCGTTTCGTATCGCTGGCATGTCATTGCCAGACAACCCAAGCAGTTCCGCGCTCGCCGCGATGAGCGTGGTCGGAGCACTCGACAGTCTTAATTCCGTGATCCGTTTTTGATGAAATCCAACGCTGCAAAAATAACCGAAAGGGCCATCGCGCGCCTAAAGCTCAAACAGCTGCGACTGCTCATCGCAGTTGGTGCCCATCGCAATCTTCGCAATGCTGCGCGCGAAATGAATATCTCTCAACCCGCCGCGACGATGATCCTAAAAGAGCTTGAGCTCGATTTCGAAGTTACATTGTTCGAGCGCACAAATCGCGGCGTCTCGCCAACGGTCTACGGCGACACACTGATCCGTCACGCCAAACTGATCTTGGCCCAGCTTGCCCATGCCGCGCAGGAACTCGATGACCTGGGTGAGGGGCGCCGTGGCCGTGTCGTCGTCGGCACCTTGCTTGCAGCGTCGTCCCATCTTTTGCCAAGAGCGATTGAGGCACTGCTGGAAATCCGCCCGGACGTGTCCATAAAAGTCGTCGAAGGGACGAATGAGGTTTTGATGCCAGCCCTGCGCGCAGGTGAAATTGATCTGGTCGTCGGACGCTTGCCCACCTATCGCCACCGCGATGATCTGGTGCAGGACAAGCTTTTTGATGAAACCATCCACGCTATCGTGCGCCCTGGCCATCCTTTGGCGAACAAGCAAACGCTTACCTTTGAAGACCTTAAACCCTATCCGTGGATCATCCCCCCGCTTGAAACGACGCTGCGCAGGCAGTTAGATCACTTCTTTGTTGTGCAAGGCCAGTACGAACCCCCTATGGCCATTGAATCAATTTCCTACCTCACCAATCGCGCACTTACGCAAAGCCGTGACTTTATCGGCATCGTCCCGGCCCATGTCGCGGTCGAAGATATTTCGAACGGCACGCTGGCGCGGTTGAACTGGGATGTCCCCTTCGGCAACAACCCCATAGGAGTCAGCTATCGCAAGGAAGGACGATTATCGCCCGCCAGTCTGGCCCTGCTAGAGGTCTTACGAACAATCAGCAGCGCCCTGTAGAAGCGTTACGAAAATTTTAGAAATTTAGAATTTTTGTAACTTTTTATTTTGCGCTTTGCACCGAATCCGATAAGCTTCATTTGTCTTGGGAGGTCACTACATCATGAACGCCTATATTTGCGACGGGGTCCGCACCCCGATTGGCCGCTACGGCGGCGCACTGTCATCAGTGCGAACTGACGATCTGGCAGCCCTGCCCATCGCCGCACTGATGGAACGTAACAAGGGTGTGGATTGGGCACGCGTCGACGAGGTGATCTTCGGTTCTGCCAATCAGGCGGGCGAAGACAATCGCAATGTCGCGCGCATGGCCGCATTGCTTGCAGGCCTTCCTGTTGATGTCCCCGGCACCACGATCAACCGCCTTTGCGCCTCTGGAATGGACGCCGTTGGTTTTGCGGCACGCGGGATCAAGGCGGGCGATTATGATCTGACGATTGCAGGCGGCGTTGAAAGCATGTCGCGCGCGCCCTTTGTGATGCCCAAAGCAACCACTGCCTTCAGCCGCGCCAATGAGGTCTTTGATACCACCATCGGCTGGCGTTTCATCAACCGCAAAATGAAAGAGGCCTACGGCGTCGATTCAATGCCCGAAACGGCCGACAATGTTGCGGCCGACTACAACATCAACCGCGAAGACCAAGATGCCTTTGCTGCCCGCTCGCAAGCGGCTTGGGCCAAAGCCCATAGCGCAGGTCACTTCGCGGACGAAATCATCCCTGTAAACATCCCCCAACGCCGCGGTGATCCGGTTGTGTTCGACACCGACGAACATCCCCGCCCCGACACAGACATCACAAAGCTCGCTAAACTACGCGGGATCAATGGACCTGATCTGACCGTGACCGCAGGCAATGCCAGCGGCGTCAATGATGGTGCCGCTGCGCTGCTGATTGCCTCTGACAAAGCGCTTTACAAACACTCGCTTACGCCGATGGCCCGCATCGTCGGCATGTCCTCGGCTGGCGTCGCGCCGCGCGTGATGGGCATAGGCCCTGTGCCTGCCAGCCAAAAGGTTCTGGAACGC
>NZ_JBAUHO010000305.1:0-4124 GCF_049680325.1 Planktotalea sp. | reverse complement strand
GTCTGGGTCTGTCTGACCCCCGGCAAGACCTTTGATATTGATGACTGGCTGGGTGATTTTGCCTATGAATTAGAAACCCTCGATCTGGCGAATTGGTGTCTCTACGAACAACGCGACATTGACGGCCCTGGATGGAAAGTCGCGTGGGACGGCTATCTTGAAGCCTATCACCACAATACATTGCACGCCGAAACCGTCGGCAAATACACCGTTGGCAACCTGATGTTGCACGACACCTATGGTCCCCATCAACGCATCGTGTTCGGGCGTAAATCCCTGAAAGAAATTGCGCGCGTGGAACAGGACACATGGGGTGATCCTTCAGAACATATTCGCCTGATCCACTCGGTTTTCCCGAACACCTCGATATCCGGTGTGTTGGGCGATCATTGCCTCGTCAGCCAAGTTTTCCCCGGCCCAACGCCGGAAACCACGGTGACACGCCAATCTATTATGTGCGCGAAAAGACCCGAGACAGACGAAGAGGTCGCCAATACAAAAGCGTTCAGCGATCTGGTCCTGATGGCCGTAAAAGACGAAGACTACGATATGGGCTTTAAGATCCAGAAAACCCTTGGTTCAAAGGCCAATGAAGCCTTCGTGTTCGGCCGCAATGAGCCTGCTTTGCAGCACTACCACGACCATGTCGCCAAGTTTGTGGAAAAACCCTAGGCAATTAGCAAAGCCAAAGGATAAATGACGCGACGGCCGGCAGTTTGGTCGGTGCCCATGCATTGTTGCGGGTTAGAATGAGCAACCGGTTGAAAAACACCGAAACCAGCCATTTGTTGAATAATGGTCAAGGACCGTTTTGGTCCGCGTCTTTCGAGTTCATGCAAGGTCCTGCAAAAGGTCAGTTTGGTTTCCACCCGTTTTTGCTCGTTTGAATGGCTGGTTCAGTGAAAACTACTGCGCCGCCGAATTTCCCGTGCTGCGGGCGCGAGGCAATGCTGCGTCAGCAACATGCCCAAACATCAATGTCGGGAAAGTCCCGCAGAGCAGATATTTGCCATAACAACTGACTGAACCGCTCCTTCTCCCCTTGCCACAAACCCCCACCCCGACTATACGCCCGCAGGTGGCAATCCGTGCCACGTACGAATCAATCATACGCCGCGTTCGGCCACTCCCGTCGCTGGGGGTCGCATCCGGCAAAGGAGAAGCGACATGAAACTGAATGAACTGCACGACAATCCAGGTGCAACGAAAAAGCGCAAGCGCATTGGCCGTGGTGCCGGTTCGGGCATGGGTAAAACCGGTGGCCGTGGTATCAAAGGTCAGAAATCCCGTTCGGGTGTAGCGATCAAAGGTTTTGAAGGCGGCCAGATGCCGATCTATCAACGCCTTCCAAAGCGTGGCTTCAACAACATCAACTCCAAGACACATGCAGTTGTGAACCTTGGTTTGATCCAGAAATTCGTAGATGCAGGCAAGATCGACGCAAAAGCAGCGATCACCGAGGAATCCCTGGTGGCTTCCGGTCTCGTTCGCCGCATCAAAGACGGTGTGCGTGTTCTGGCGAAGGGCGAAATCACGTCCAAGCTGAACATCACAGTGACTGGCGCATCAAAAGCAGCGGTAGAAGCTGTCGAAAAAGCAGGCGGCTCACTTACAGTCACAAAAGCGGTTGCGGCTGAATAACAGGTTGTGACGGGCCGCTTGGCCCACTACATACCTCTAGACGTTTTCCTAAATGCCGCCTGAGCTGAAAACGCTTCGGCGGCGTTTTACATTCAAAAGAGAGCCGTTCATGGTATCCGCAGCAGAACAAATGGCAGCCAACACAAGTTGGGCCGCCCTTGGCAAAGCCACTGATCTTCGCAATCGCATCCTTTTCACGCTCGGTCTGTTGATCGTTTACCGTTTGGGCACGTTTATTCCTGTCCCGGGTATCGATGGCGGCGCGTTGCGTGAGTTTATGGAAAGTGCAGGGCAGGGCATTGGTGGCATGGTTTCCATGTTCACTGGCGGCGCGCTGGGCCGGATGGGCATCTTTGCCCTTGGCATTATGCCCTATATTTCGGCCTCTATTATTGTTCAGCTGCTGACCTCGATGGTTCCAGCGCTTGAGCAACTGAAAAAAGAAGGCCAGCAGGGCCAAAAGAAAATCAACCAATACACACGTTATGGCACCGTGGCCTTGGCGACGATGCAGGCCTATGGGCTTGCGGTCAGCCTTGAAGCGGGCGGTCTGGTCACCGAGGGCGGGATGTTCTTCCGCGTGGCCTGCCTGATTACGCTGGTTGGCGGCACTATGTTCCTGATGTGGCTGGGCGAGCAAATCACCGCGCGCGGCATCGGCAACGGTATTTCGCTTATCATTTTCGTCGGTATCATTGCCGAAGTTCCTGCCGCACTGGCGCAGTTCTTTGCCTCTGGCCGCTCTGGCGCAATCAGCCCGGCAGTTATCGTCGGAGTTATTTTAATGGTGGTCGTCACCATTGCCTTTGTGGTGTTCATGGAACGTGCGCTGCGCAAGATCCATATCCAGTACCCGCGCCGTCAGGTCGGCATGAAGGTACAAGAAGGCTCCAGTTCGCACCTGCCGGTGAAAGTGAACCCCGCGGGCGTTATTCCTGCGATCTTTGCATCCTCTTTGCTGCTGTTGCCTGCAACTATTTCGACATTCTCCGGCAATTCCACCGGTCCAGTCATGTCCACGCTTATGGCGTATTTCGGACCTGGCCAGCCTTTGTATCTGCTGTTCTTCGCGGCGATGATCGTGTTCTTCACGTTCTTCTACACGTTCAACGTCAGCTTCAAAGTCGATGATGTTGCCGACAATCTAAAAAGCCAGAACGGCTTTGTCCCGGGTGTGCGCCCGGGTAAGAAGACTGCTGAATACCTGGAGTTTGTCGTATCGCGTTTGCTGGTTCTTGGCGCTGCCTACCTTACTTTGGTTTGCCTCTTGCCAGAAGTCATCCGCGGCCAATTCGCCATCCCCTTCTATTTTGGTGGCACGTCGGTTTTGATCGTTGTATCGGTCACCATGGATACGATCCAACAGGTGCAGAGCCACTTACTCGCGCATCAGTATGAAGGTCTGATCCAGAAATCACAGCTGCGCGGTAAGGGCGGCAAAGGACGCAAAAAACGGAGCCCAGTTCGCCGATGACAAATATTATTCTGCTAGGACCACCCGGAGCGGGTAAAGGGACACAAGCCGCAATGCTCGTTGAAGAGCGCGGCATGATCCAGCTCAGCACGGGGGATATGCTTCGCGAGGCCAAAGACAGTGGCACCGAAATGGGCAAGGTTGTAGCAGATGTCATGGCGCGTGGTGACTTGGTCACGGACGAGATCGTGATCGGTCTGATCCGCGAGAAATTGCAGGGCGACAAAGCTGGCGGTTTCATCTTTGACGGCTTCCCACGCACATTGGCGCAAGCGGATGCATTGGGTGCGTTGATGGAAGAGCAGGGCGAAGTTCTTGATCACGCGATTGAGTTGCAGGTGAACGACGAGATTTTGGTCGACCGCATCGTTGGCCGCGCCGCTGAAGCGGTTGCTGCTGGCGGGGTTGCGCGTGCGGATGACAACGCGGAAAGCCTGAAGATCCGACTTATGGCGTATTATAAGCAGACGTCTCCGCTGATCGGGTATTACCATGCGAAGGGTTTGCTGAAGGGCGTTGATGGCCTGGGGACCATGGACGGCGTGAAAGCAGAGATCGCTGGGGTTCTTGGTTGATATCTCGACTATGGAAAACCGTCCAAGTTTTCGAACTGAGGTAGCCATGGGCGAGGACGCCAGTCTAGTTGAGAGAGTGCAAAACAGTGCGTTGGTCCTTTTGCGAGCTAAAGGCAAGTATAGGGATCGGCTCATAGATTTGGCATTGGAACTCGAAGCTTTAAATCCT
Source organism: Planktotalea sp. (assembly GCF_049680325.1). Taxonomy (GTDB): domain Bacteria; phylum Pseudomonadota; class Alphaproteobacteria; order Rhodobacterales; family Rhodobacteraceae; genus Planktotalea. Next base: position 265 of record NZ_JBAUHO010000305.1, on the reverse strand, counting down.
AGAGATTTTTCCATAGAGTCGAGTGACATTTTTGTAGAGTTGATTGCGCTGATCGAAAAATACCGTGCGGAATTTCAATCTAATTGGGGTAGCTTCAAAGATCCTTCGCCGAAGGATCGGGATCGCATAGCAGAGTTGGTGTTAGAGCTAGTTTCCAAGTGCGCAGTTGCGGAAGACAAAGCAGATCAGTGATGGGCTTGACCCTCCCCCAAAAAACTCCTAACCAGCCACATCTCTAACGAGAATCAAACCATCAGATTCGGGT
>NZ_JBAUHO010000304.1:0-1712 GCF_049680325.1 Planktotalea sp. | reverse complement strand
CGGAGGCGCGGATAGTCGCGCCTCCGACTGTGGTCAGCGTCACAACCCTTAACGGAACAGGGACAGGATGGTTTGTGGTGTCTGGTTGGCGATGGACAATGCCTGAACACCCAACTGCTGCTGGGTCTGCAATGCCTGCAACTTTGCAGATGCCGCTTCCATATCGGTATCGACCAACGCACCGATACCGGACGTCAGGGAATCCGACAGCTTCGAGATAAACGAACTTTGATTATCAAGACGTTTTGCAGAGGAGCCCAACGAAGCAGCCCCCTCAATGGCAGCCGTGAGCATCGTATCAAGTTGCCCGAATGCTGTTGCAGCCGTTGCCGTATCCACGATTGTGGCCAAGGTTCCACCAGTGACCGTTGCTTGCAAATCTGCTGTAGCGACAGAGATGGTTTCAGCCGTTGGCGCAGCGTTACCAACCCGGTTAAGCGAGCCGACAACGGTCAGGTTCGTTGTACCAGCACCAGCACCATCAACGTCCGTGTTCAGCAGGTTCACACCGTTGAACTGCGATCCTGCAATGATTGCATCAATCTCCGCTTTTTTGGCAGTCATCTCCGTAGCGATTTTGCCAAAGTCTGCCGTTTCGGATTGGCCCGATATGGCCAGCGCCTGCATCTCTTTGAGGGTTTCTACAACCCGCTCTGCACCCGCACTCGCGACGGCGACCGTAGACTGGCCTACTGCAAGCGAATCCTGGACGGCATCGAGACCGGATACATCAGATTCCATTACCTTGGAGATCGCCCAGACAGACGCGTTGTGTTTCGCGCTGCTGATGTCCTTGCCGGTTGAGATGGCGTTTTGGGTATTCGCCAGATTGCTGTTGATGGATTTCAGTGTTTGCAATGCAACCATTGCGCTGTTGTTTGTAAGAATGCTCGACATTGAAGCATGTTCCTTTTTCGTGTCGGCGCTTTACGCCGGATAACGTCCGCACAGGTGTGGGACAGGAATGCCATTCTGACCTGTACATCCGCCCCTCATGGGCAGTGTGCCATCCGGGATCGGATGCACTGCCACCATGACCCTCTGTCGCTTACAAAAGTCTTAATTCGCCTGATCCCCTCTGCTACGCATTTTAATAAACTGCGCCGCTCTGGCACGCGCAGCCTTTCACGCACGCTTTTCCAGCTTCGAGGGCGTGGGCGTTACAACCCGTTGTTTCCGCCCCTGGGCATCGTAAGTGTCCAACGCCATCCGCACCTGCCGCAACGCTGCCAGCCGTGTGGCAACGGCCCGAATGCCATCAAGTGCTCCATTCAAAAGCAATTGATTGCGCTGCAATTTTCCCTCTAGAGGCGCGATTCTGTGACGGTTACCACCCTCATCACCCAGCAACATCTCCACCAGCTTCTCCTTGGCTGGTAACAGGGACCCCAACCCTGCAAGATCCCCCTCAAGCAAAAATGCACGCTCTTGCTCAAGCAAAACCTCAAGTTTATCGAAATCAATTTCAGTGGTCATTTGATTGCTCCTTCAACGCTTCAAAAAGTGACTGTGCAAGACCGATGCCGCCGCCTTTAACAATGTATTTGGCCTGCTCCTGAACGAGGAACGAGCCAAACTGCTCCTCTCCGGCACCGCCGCCAAAACTTTCACTGGTTTTTACAAGGCCCGCTGACTGGAGCATTTCCGACAGAAACGCCGCCTCGAGATCTTGCGCAGCCTCCATCAATGCCGCGTCACGCGCTGCCAGAGAT
>NZ_JBAUHO010000303.1:0-3017 GCF_049680325.1 Planktotalea sp. | reverse complement strand
GGACAATCATGGTCGATGGACAAGATGCAGCAACCGCCGAGCGCGACGCGTTTCTGGCGCGTTTCGGGATGTTGTTCCAAGGCGGCGCTTTGTTTGACAGCCTACCCGTTTGGCAAAACGTGGCCTTTCGCCTGATGCGCGGCGCGCTGAAACGGCCCAAGGAAGAAGCGCGCGAGATCGCGATCGAAAAGCTGCGCCGCGTTGGTCTTAAAGCCGATGTTGCCGACCGCCTACCCGCAGAACTGTCAGGCGGTATGCAAAAACGCGTCGGCCTTGCCCGCGCAATTGCGGCCGAGCCCGAGATCATCTTTTTCGACGAGCCGACCACAGGCCTTGATCCCATCATGTCGGGCGTCATCAACGATCTGATCCGCGAGATCGTGGTTGAGATGGGCGCAACGGCAATGACGATCACTCATGATATGACGTCCGTGCGCGCGATTGCCGACAATGTCGCGATGTTGCACGACGGGGTGATTAAATGGACAGGTCCCGTAGCGGATATGGATGCGTCCGGGGATCCCTACCTCGATCAGTTCATTCACGGACGTGCGGATGGGCCGATTGAAGCGGTACGATAACGGCCCGCTCTAACAGCCCCCTTGCAAGGCGCAGTTGAAATCGCCACCTTAGTGATATGCAGCCACGCATAAGGCGATGTTTTGAGCAATTTTTCGACGTTCTTTGAACCCAACTACACGATCCTCACGTTCTTGATGATAAAGACCTTCTTTTATGTCGAAGTGATCGGAGCGCTGGCCCTTGTCCGCGTCTTTGTTGCGCGGGGTCCATCGCGGCGCGCAGCGCTGGTTGCCGTGATGATCGCGTTGATCGGGATCGGTGCCAAATACATCCCCCCGCTCGCAGGCCTCACAGGCAGCGAAGCCGCGCGCGTGGCCTCCTTCATCGTTAATCAAGGTGTGATCGAGGCGGGCTCTGGCATGGCGCTGCCCATCGCGGTATCTGCTGCCTTCGCGCTGTCCTGGCACCTTGAAGGGCGGCGCTGGTGGGGATTGGACGCGGCGCATCTGATTATGGCGCTCGCTTTCTTTGGCCTTTGGATATTTATCAAACTATGAGCTTGCCCAAACTCTTGAACCTTGCCCTGCTTATCGCATTCCCGATTGCATGGTTCGCCCCGCTTATGCGCGCGGGTCTATTGCCCCTGTTCGGCCTTAGCGAAATCAGCGTTATCTCCGGCTTGCAAAGCCTATGGAAAAGCGACGTTGCGCTGGCCCTGCTGGTGACGTTCTTTGCGCTTTTTGCGCCCTATGTGAAAACGCTGGGCATGGCGCTGCTTCATTTCGGGCTGCTAAGCGAAAAAGTGAAGCCCGCACTTGGTATTCTCGGCAAACTGGCAATGGCCGATATCTTCTTGATTGCGGTTTACATAACCGTCGCCAAGGGAATCGGCGTGGGGCGAATCGAAACGGCTTGGGGGCTTTATTTGTTTACGGGTTGCATCATTATCCAATTGGTTCTGGGGTTATTGTTCAAGCCAGCACAACCCAGAACAGGTTAAAACGCACAATTACGCGATATGATGCAGCATTTCGCGTTTTCCCCCGTGACAGAGCGTTTGCATCGGCTAATATCCGCTTATCACCTTGGGGGAGGTTGTGGGTATGTCATCGGTTGCCAATTTATGGCATTTGGCCTCTTGGCTAATGCAAAGGCTAACATTTTTCTTACTTATCGGATTGGCCATTGCTGCGGCCTGCTTCACGCTCGCAAGCGCGTTTGGCTATACGGCTTGGATCAACTGGCCACTAACGGTCGGGGATCAAACTTTCCTTTGGGCAGGGACAGCGGTTCAAATCGCGCTGACCGTTTTGCTCATCGGACTTTGCTTTTTCCTGCCTGCGCATAAACGTATTTCAAAGTTGGAAACGTCGCATCGGCTCTTTCAAATCGGCATGGACGATGTTGCGCGCGCCTATGCGGTTGCACATGCACAGGATCGCACAGGGGCTTTTCAGCTCTCGGGCGAATTTGATGCCATTCGCGAACGCCTTGGCTTTTTGCGCGAACATCCTGATCTGGCGCAGCTGGAGCCCACAATTCTGGAAGCCGCAGCGCAGATGAGCCACATTTCGTCCGAACTGGCGGATATCTATTCGGATCGCAAAGTGAACCGCGCCCGTCAGGTCCTTAAAGAGCGTCAGCATGAGATCGTTGAGTTCAACGCGCGCCTGGAAGAAGCAAAACTTGTATCCACCGAACTTAAAGGCTGGCTGGGTCAGGTCGAGATGGAAGAAAGCGTTGCGCGTGCGCAATTGGATCGTCTTGTCGATGATTTGGCAGATGTTCTTCCTGCGCTTGGGCTTGAGGTTGTGGACAGCAAAGGGCGCCCGGAGGTTATCGCCCTGCCCCATGCTGCCGAATAACCCTGAACGCATAGTTTGATTTGACCATTCCATTCGCTTTCGTCACAAGGGCGCATGGCTAAAAAACCCTCCTTCTCATGCAATGATTGCGGCAACATCACCTCTAAATGGTCGGGGCGTTGTGAAGCCTGCGGCGCCTGGAATTCCATCGCAGAAGATGAAGGGCTAAGCAGCGCAGGCCCCGCCAAGGCGGGGCTGGGCACAGTGCGCGGACGCGCGGTGCAGCTGAGCAACCTCAACACCCAGGAAGCGCCGCCCGCGCGCACGCATTCTGGCCTGAACGAACTTGACCGCGTGCTTGGCGGTGGCCTTGTTCCTGCGTCTGCCACCTTGGTGGGCGGTGATCCGGGCATTGGCAAATCCACGTTGCTGCTGCAAGCAGCGGCCCATTTTGCCAATGCGGGGCTAAAGACGATCTATGTGAGCGGCGAAGAATCCAGCGCCCAAGTGCGCATGCGCGCACAGCGTTTGGGCCTTGCAGATGCAGCCGTGCAGCTGGCCGCAGAAACCAATTTACGCGATATCCTCACGACGCTGGAAATCGAAAACCCGCAGCTGGTGATTATCGATTCCATTCAGACCATGTGGTCCGATAGCGTCGGTTCGGCGCCCGGCTCTGTCAGCCAGGTG
>NZ_JBAUHO010000302.1:0-1668 GCF_049680325.1 Planktotalea sp. | reverse complement strand
CCCCTGATGATGTGCAGGCCGGTGCCGTCGCGGCGCTAGGGTATGAGCCGGGAAGCGAAGAAGCGCAGACGCTGGACCGGTTGGGAATTTCAGGAGAGGCGCCGCAGGCACTGCCGTTTGCGGGACAGATGCCTGTCAGTCGGGTTAAGGTGAACAGGGTTGGGTCGTGACAGGTGACAGGGCCTTCTGGGTTTAGAAGGCCCCTGCATTTTTCAGGGCTTGGGGAAGGGGCGTCAGACGACGCGCCTGCTGAGTAGGCAGAAGCCCAGCGTGACGCCAATGACGACGGCGGCGATATACAGTTCCTCGGCGGGGCGGTCGGCGCCCGTGCCGCTGATCATGTAAACCCAGACATAGTAGCCGACTGCGCATATGGCAGAGAGGGCAAACACCTGCTTTGCGTGTCCGGAGGCCTTGAAAAGCAAGGCCGAGCCGAGCAATCCCGTGCCAGAGGCCAATGCAAAAGCAAGCCAGACCAGCAGTGGCGTGTCGTCAAGAGCGGCGCCATGTTCGGGCGTTATTGCACCCGAGTTGACTGCACCGGTGGTGTCCATAGAGACGCCCAGCCAAAACTGTAACAGGCCGAAAGCGTACCAGATTATCCCGATTACCGAGACCGCCTTTAACCAAGCAGGAGCGGTGGTGTGTCGTGCCGAGGGTGATGCGGTGTTCATAGCTAAATATCCTTTCTTGGATGCGTTTTTGGCCGACCTTTCCTAAAGGGGCCAGTTTTCAATGCCTTGCTTTTTCTTTGCCAAAAGCCCGAAGATCGGGGACAGAACGCCAACCATGCGGCCCGTGAACGCGGGGCGTCCGGTTTCGCAAAGTGCTTTCAGGTTCGATCCGATAAAGCCTTGTGCAGAAACCATTTCCTTGAACAGTTTGCCGCCCTCGACTGCATTCTCGATGGTCAGCGAAAATTCGGTTCCGCCGTCTTTCTCGACAAGCGCGTAAGTAACCTTGCAAGGCGGCTCGTCGATGTTGGTCATCTGGAAGGTGTGTGAATAGATGTAAGGGGGATCAAAGGCGATGACCTCTCCCACCACCATGGCGACCTTTTTGTTGGGGTGAACCATCCGGTAACGCGCGCCCGCTTTCAAGCCGTCGGTGGTTTGGCAAATGGAGCCAAAGAAGAAGGGCAAAGCCTTGTCTGTCGCGACAAGCGTGGACCAGACCACATCAATCGGGGCTTTGATGAAGGTGCGGTTGATGTTTGCTTTGGCAAATACGGGTTCACTCATCTTCGTCTCTCCTTGTTAACTTTCGGGCGGCGGCTTCGGCCGCGTATTTGATAATGTTCACCCGATCTGCCCAATGGGCCGAATAGGTGTCGGTCCACCTGTCGTGGATGTCCTGTATTGGCATGGCATTCAGGTAGAGCTTGCGCGAGCGCCCGTCCTTTTCGCTGAGCACAAGGTTTGCCTTCTCGAGGACGGCCAAGTGATTCATCACCGCAATCCGGCTGACATCGAAAAAATTGGCGAGCTTGCCGACGGTTAGGCCGGGTTCTGCGCGTATGTGATCCAGCATCGCCCGTCGTGTTGCGTGCGCAAGGGCGTGAAAGATCGAATCCATTTCATCATTTGTAGTCATGTAATTACATTATTACATATTTGACCTGAGTCAATAGCCCTGGTCCGTCCGCGATGGGGCAGTTTCACAAAAGGG
>NZ_JBAUHO010000301.1:0-2551 GCF_049680325.1 Planktotalea sp. | reverse complement strand
GTGATGATGGTCTTGTTGATATCTGGCCGTCTACCTGGGCCTCTGGCACCTTGACGTTCTATTACCTTGCGATGGTCCTTTGCATCGGCGGCATTATCCTGCTGAGACATGCGGCGCATTCACCTTTCGGCTATGCGCTGCGCGCCGCGCGCGACAGCCAACGTCAGGCCGAAGCGACAGGCATTAATACCAAACATGTGCAGTGGGTCGCCTTTGGATTCGCGGGCGCTTTGGCCGGCTTGGCCGGGGGGCTGTTTGTTTTTTCCAAAGGGTCGATCTTTCCCAACGAGCTGGAGATCGCGCGCAGCTTTGATGCGTTGATCGTCGTCTTTCTTGGCGGGGTGAAAACCCTTGCAGGCGGGGTTGTTGGCGGAGCGGCACTGGAGGGTGCCAAGGATTACATCACCCGATTTGAATACTGGCGTCTGTTGCTTGGCCTGCTGATTGTTTTCGTGGTCATTCTTGCGCCTGACGGCATTGCGGGAACCCTGCGCAAGTGGGCTGAAAAAATCGGCCTTATGAAGCGGGAGGATCAGGCATGAGTGCGGTTCTTGAAGTTCAGGGCCTTTCAAAAGCCTTTGGCGCGATCCAGGCCGTTGATAACGTGTCTTTTTCACTGGAGAAAGGCGAATTGCTTGCGCTGATCGGGCCGAACGGGGCTGGCAAAAGCACGTGTTTCAATATGTTGATGGGGCAAACAAAACCGAGTGCGGGCGTTGTGTCGCTGAACGGCAAGCGTCTCACAGGGCTCAAGCCGCGCCAGATATGGCGCATGGGTGTTGGGCGCACCTTTCAGATCACAGGCACTTACGCGTCCATGACGGTGATCGAGAACGTGCAAATGGCACTGATTTCGCATCACCGTAAGACCTATTCGATCTTGCCGCGCGCCCATGAAATGTATCGCAACGAAGCTATGGCGCTGCTTGATCTGGTGGGTATGGGGGATCAATCTGAACGCCATTGCGCGGTGCTGGCTTACGGCGATCTCAAGCGTTTGGAACTGGCAATTGCCCTGGCCCATGATCCGATGCTTTTGCTGATGGACGAACCGACCGCAGGCATGGCCCCGAGCGAGCGGATCGCACTTATGCAACTGACGGCTGACATTGTTGAAAGCCGTGGCGTCAGCGTTCTTTTTACCGAACATGACATGGACGTCGTGTTCGCCCATGCGCACCGCGTTATGGTTCTCAACCGCGGGCAATTGATTGCAAACGGATCAGTCAAGGATATCCGTGATGATCCGCGTGTCCGAGAGGTCTATCTCGGCGGTGGTACGCTCTTTAAGCGGGACGGGGAGAGCGCAAATGCTTGAGATCAATGGCATCAACAGTTTCTATGGAAAAGCCCACGTTCTGAGTGATCTGAGTTTCGGAGTGGAGCGCGGGCAGGTCGTGGCCTTGCTTGGCCGTAACGGTGCGGGCAAGACGACGACGATGAAATCGGTGATGCAACTGGTTGTGCCGCAAAGCGGGTCCGTCACGTTTCAGGGCACGGATATCACGCGAATGCCGTCTCATAAGGTCGCCAAGATGGGCCTTGGGTATGTTCCGGAAGAACGCCGCATTTTCACCGATCTTACTGTTATGGAAAACCTTGAGGTTGGCCGCCAGCCTGCGCGCGCAGGCACGGTGACATGGACCGAAGATATGCTCTTTGACATGTTCCCCAACCTTGCCGAGCGGCGCAGCAACCGCGGCAAGGAAATGTCAGGCGGCGAGCAACAAATGCTTACGATTGCACGCACGCTGATGGGTAACCCCAGTTTGATCCTGCTTGACGAGCCATCCGAGGGCATCGCGCCCGTGATCGTCGAAGAAATGGTGCGCGTTATTCTGCGGCTCAAGAAAGAAGGATTAACTGTGCTCTTGTCCGAGCAGAACTTGCATTTTGCACAGGCTGTTGCAGATCGCGTGGTTATTATCGAAAGCGGCACCGCGAAATATAAGGGCACGCTTGGCGATCTGGCGGCACATCCCGAAATTCGCGATACTTATCTTTCCGTGTAGTTCCACTTTTGAGCAGAAATTTGCCGAGCGATCACAATATCTGGAGCGGGTCTTTAAGCATTCACAAAGGCACCTACTTCTATTGGCAGAGGCGCACAATCCGGAACGCACGTGCGCCGCTTCACTGTCCCTCGTTCCCGACTTGCGCCCACGGGATGTCCCCCCCGGTGGGCGCATTTTTCTTTTGAACTTCCCGTCAATCTGCGTTTGATAGCCCATGAGCTATTCTGATGCATATCTGCGCGAGATTCTAAATCGCACCAAAGTTGTTGCCGTGGTCGGGGTGTCAACAAACGCCGTTCGCCCAAGTTATTATGTTGCGCGTTATCTTGGGCTTAAGGGCTTTACGGTTATTCCGGTGAACCCTGCACATGCTGGCAAAAACCTGTTCGGGCAAACCATACGCGCCAGTCTGTCTGAAATTACAGAGCCGGTTGATATGGTCGATATCTTTCGCCGTTCTGAATTTGTGCCGGATATCGTTGATGAAGCGCTTGAACGCTTGCCCAAGCTGAAAACAATCTGGATGCAGATCGGGG
>NZ_JBAUHO010000300.1:0-6124 GCF_049680325.1 Planktotalea sp. | reverse complement strand
GTGCGACGTATGGTGGATGAGGCTGTCAGCGCAGGCGAGACGGGACAGGGGTTGAAGACGATCGTTTATGCGGGCGGGCCCATGTATGAGGCGGATATCCTTCAAGCGGTCGAGGTCATGGGGCCGCGGTTTGTACAAATCTACGGGCAGGGCGAATGCCCGATGGGGATCACAGCGCTTAGCCGCGAGGATGTGGCGGAGCGCGCCCACCCGCGTTGGCGCAACAGGCTGGGATCGGTCGGAACCGCGCAAAGCGGGGTTCAGGTGCGCGTACTGGACGCGGAAGGTGCGCCTTTGCCTGTTGGGGAGATCGGCGAGATCGCGGTTAAGGGGGCAACTGTCATGCCGGGCTACTGGAACAACCACGAAGCGACGGAAAAGACCTTGCGCGACGGCTGGCTCTGGACGGGCGATATGGGCCGCTTGGATGCGCAGGGCTATCTGACGATGCAGGATCGCTCAAAGGATATGATTATTTCGGGTGGGTCCAACATTTATCCGCGAGAAGTTGAAGAGGTGCTGTTGGGGCATGATGCGGTGCATGAAACTGCCGTTGTCGGGCGCGCGCATGATGAATGGGGTGAGGAGGTCGTCGCCTTTATTGCACTGAAAGATGCTAAATCCGCGAGCGCCGAAGAGTTGGATCAGCTTTGCCTTGAAGCCATTGCCCGTTTCAAGCGTCCTAAAGAGTATATCTTCGTCGAGAGCCTGCCAAAGAACAATTACGGCAAAATCCTCAAAACGGAATTGCGCGATAGGTTGAAGCCCGCGCTTTCGAAATCGTGACGACGTCAGTTCGCCAAAGCAACGCCTGTTTTTTCATGGCGCAAGTGCTCTGACTGCCAATTGCGAAACGACGCCCTAAAGCGAAGCCGCAGCGTTGATCTGATGCAGCGTTTAGACTATCCGAGTTCGAGAACAAAATAACAGTGCCAGATTGCCCGTCATGGCCAAGCTTTAGATAGGAAACACCGATGACCTCCGTCCTAGATCAACTCAGAACCATGACAACTGTTGTCGCCGATACTGGTGAACTGGCCGCGGTTCGCACCTATGCGCCAGTAGATTGCACGACCAACCCTTCGCTTGTTTTGGCGGCGGTGCGTGATCCCGCAAGCGCAGATTTGATCGCGCGCGAGCTTGAGCAATGCAAATCGGAAGGGCTGGGTGTTAAAGAGGCTGCAGCAAGGCTGACAGTTGCTGTTGGCGCGGAGTTGAGCGAATTGGTTCCCGGGCGCGTATCCACGGAGGTTGATGCGAACCTGTCTTTTGATACTGATGCGTCCGTGCTGCGCGGCCGTGAAATCATTGAAGATTACGCGCGACGCGGTGTCCAGAAAGATCGTGTGCTTATCAAGCTTGCTGCAACGTGGGAAGGTATCCGCGCTGCTGAGATCCTTCAACGTGAAGGCATTGATTGTAACCTGACATTGCTGTTCTCGCTGGCCCAAGCCGTTGCTTGCGCCGATGCGGGTGCGTTTCTAATTTCACCTTTCGTTGGCCGTATCACCGATTGGTACAAAAAGGCCGAAGGCGTGGACGGTTATACCCCCGATACCGATCCGGGCGTTGCGTCTGTGCGTGGAATTTACGAGTACTACAAATCCAACGGTATCGAGACGGTCGTCATGGGCGCATCTTTCCGCAATATCGACCAGATCAAAGCCCTTGCTGGATGTGACAACCTAACAATCGCGCCAAAACTGCTTGAAGAACTGTCCAAAGACACGGCTGAACTTCCTCGCAAGCTATCCCCCGATGCGGCAAGCCGCATTGCCCCGCTTAAAATGGACGAGGCGACGTTCCGCTGGCAGATGAATGCGGATGCGATGGCAAGCGAAAAACTTGCCGAAGGCATCCGTGGTTTTGATAAAGACTACAATCTGTTGGTTGAAATGGTACAAGAAAAACTGGCCTGACGGCTTTGATTTACCAGCAATTCACAAGCGCGATCTGTGGGTTGCTGGTGAACCCAGTGGCATAAACGCCTATCTACGCGCAGGCCAGATACGTTCGTATTTCAGATCCTATCAAAACGCTTCCTGCGCTGTGTTCCACTGACCACAAGTTTCAGGATTTCCCTTTTTCCGAGCGAGCAGCGGCACAAATCTGACACATTCAACATCAATCGTTTGAAAATGAGTTAGGCAGGAGAGGGATCACAATGAAACGGCTTTGGATTACTGTAGTTGCAAGCGTGTTTGGTATCGCGGCGATCAAAACAATACTAGTTGCGAGGTTCTTCCTTGCCCCGGAATTGATAAATCTTGCAACCGTTTCCGGCCTGTTTGCGTTGTTCACTATCATGACCGCTGGCGTCGCCTATTTGGCAATTTCAAGGTTGACCTCATACCTTGAGCACAAGCATTTCAAGCGCCTGTCGCCGGGCGGCGGTGAAACCGCCTCCAAAGAAGAGATATTCGCCGTTACGCGCAAAATTGGGGCCTGTCCAAGGCCGAACTGGACGTAGCAATCTTCGCGGCGAAAGGTTTTTCCAACACCGAAATCGCTGACATGCGTGGCAGCACTGTTCCGACAGTTAAAACGCAACTGAGCCAGATTTTCCGCAAGTCGGCGTTGGAAAACCGATATCAGCTTATCGCTTTTGTGACAGATGAAGTCTGTGTGATGGCGGGGCAGGCGGACAACCAAGCAGAGCAAAGCCAGAAGGCGTCAGCAAAAACGCCGATTGTTGTGCCGATGGTGCGAAAAGGAAAACCGGCGGTTCCGCAGATTTTCTTAAAACGGAAACTGTCTAACGGCTAAGCTTTCAAAGCTGCTTTCACCCCTTTTACGGACCATCAGCGAATGAGCCTAGGCACTTCGCAATGATGGTCCGTTAGCGTTAATTCACCCACACCCAATTGTACGCCCGCGCTTGCCAGAACATTGTCCAGCACATTGTCGAGCGGGCTAAGGACGCCCGCAAGCAACGCTGACGGCAAGAGATTCAGTAATCCCGACACCACGCTGTTGATTACGCTTCCTGCTAGTCCGCTTTGGTTCGGCTTTACGCGCAGATCCAGATTGGCGGGTGAGAGCAGGCTTTCTACTGCGCTTGCCAATAGCTCGCCACTTCCAAAGTATTTGGTGGAAGGGCCGTCAGCGACATCGCCCTTGGTGAAAGTGATCTCTTCAGTTTGAGATTGTCCAGCGGCAACATGCGAACGCGCTTGAAACGTCACCTGCGCAAGATGGATGTCGGGAAGGAGCGGCACCGGAATCGTGATCGAGACGTTCAAAATGTCAGCATAGTCAAAACCAGCTGGGTCGATTGCCTCTGCCGCGTTCATCGGATCATTGGCAAAACTCCCGAGATAAAGCGCCGCAACGCTCGATCCATTGCCAGGATGCAGATCGGAATGAGCAGTGCTAAAGGCAGCCGCCAGGGTAGATGTCTCAGTGCCAACACAGCTTAGCTCGGTCAGGGTCGCTGTGGTGCCGGCAAGTTCAACGTAAACTGGCAACTCAAGACTTGTGGCAACGATGCTTGCCACGCCAATACCAAGATTGCCAAGCAAGCTAGGCTCAAGGGTCAGCTCCGTCTTGAAACGCGCGTCGGCGTTGTGCAGCGATACGCCACTTTCCCCCAGTGCGACAACGCCGGATTCAACAGGCATGCTGCCCATTGAGAGCGAGGTTTCGAGGTCAAGCAACCCTGAGACATTCGCGCTCACATCTACCGCGATGGGGCTGCCCGTTGCGCCGCGCTCTGCCAATGCGCTTATGGCGTCCCGAGCCGTAAACGTTGTGTCGCCCAGGAAATCCATCGTCGTCAGGCCAAGTGCGGAATCCGCGCCGCTGACAAGTTCGCCAACGTTGAATGTTTGCAGGCTACTTGCTGTCCCCAGCGCAGAGAGGCTTTGCGAAACGGTGCCGGGTGAAACGGTTTGGAGCGCTGCAATCAGATCTTGCGCGGACACGGTTTGATCCAGAATTTCCGCTGGATTGAGGCTGTCAAATCCAATCTGCTTGCTAAGTGCGTTGAGCAGGTCGGCTGCGTTTATTCGGGCATTGGCCAAAACATTGATATCGCCAGCCGACAGGTTGACCTGAATACCCAAAGCTTCGCTTAACGCGTCCGATAAGGCGAGCGACCCGAGGCGCGCGAGTTGTGAGCCCAGTGTAAAGCTGGCTGCACCTGTACGCGTTGCGCTTGCGCTGACAGACATGGGGGCCGTATCCCCGTCCATGAAAATCTGTGAAAAATATAGCGGCGTGGTCGTGCGAAGGACAAGCGCAAGCGCGTTGATTCCGGGATCCCCAGCGTCCAATGCTGTAAAGCGCTGCGCTGCGGGAATTGCGGGATTGCGCAAATAGCGGCCAAGCTGAAGCTGCTCGAGCGACGCAATGTCTTGCGAATTGTTCTGAAGCGCAGTTTGAGCGCGCGCCTGTGCGATATCAATATTTGCAACCGCGCTAAGTGCCGTCACATCGCCCTTCGCCTGAAGCGCGGCGCGTTCGCGGTAAATCATTGCAATATCGACAGAAATTGCAAGGAAGCCCAATAGCATCGTAAGCCCAAGGGCGACGATGACTGCAACTGCGCCGCGCTCTTCATGGATCATGCGGGGTGTAACATTCTGATTAATAGGCAAGGTATGCTCCCGCGCTGAGGTCGGACATTTCCAATCCTAGAAAGCCGTTTGCTATCGAAAGCACAGAGGCATCTAATGCGTAGCTCACCTGAATGGATATATGTGCTGCGTCCCCCTCGGTGACGGAGGCGACGGCATCAATGGCACTGGCATCCAGAAGCGGAAAGTACTGACCTGCGTTTGCGAGATAGGTATCGGCAAGCGCTTTGCGTTCGGCTGTTGTAATCCCTTCCAAACTGGCGCGAGCGGCAGAGGTTGCAAGTTGGTGGATGGAATGGCTGATGCCGATTGCATAGCCGATGCAGATGATCCCGAACAGCAAGGCAAACAGGATCGGTGCAAGCAAGGTAAACTCAATCGCGACGGCCCCGTCTTCTTTGCGGTAGAGGGTCGAAAAATGGGTTTTCAATGATTTCAGCATGGCTTCATCCGCCTCCGATGATATTGTCGAGAACACTCAGCACAGCAGGGCCAACCAGAACGATAAAGACCGCTGGCATAATGCAGAAGATCAGTGGCATCGTCATAATGACAGGCAAGCGCGCGGCCTTTTCTTCGATCCGCATCAAGCGGTCTGTACGTTGATCCGCAATAAGCGTGCGCATCGCCTTGGAAAAAGGCGTGCCGTAGGTGTCAGACTGGTGCAGGGTTTGGGTGAAAACACCGATTTCGGGCAGCGGAACGCGGATGTTGAGCTTTTCATAGGCCATGCGGCGATCATTCGTCATGCGCATTTCGCTTACCATGCTTAGTACTTCATTCGCCATCACAGGGTGCGAGCGGCGCAGCTCGCGCGCAACCCGGTGCAGTGCAGGCTGGGGGCCAAGGCCCGCTTCGCTGGTGATGACCAACAGCTCTAACATGTCAGGAACGCCGCGCCTGATTGTGGCGAGGCGCGTGCTGCGCTTGTGACTTACAAAGAAATCAACGGCTTTGGACAGCGCAAGCGCAGCGGCGACGGTAACAATCAAGGGCATGAAAATGCTTTGCCCATTCATCGCCCGCAATAGGACCAGCCCCAGGCCAACAACCGAAACGATCAAGGGAACGAGCGTTTTGAGAAAGGCAAAAATCAACACCGCATCGCGGCCCGTATAGCCAGCGCTTGCCAGATCATCCGCCGTTGCACGTGCTTCGCCGCCAAGGATGACCGTGAAACGCTCGCCCGTTTTTGTTGCTGCGCGCTTGAGCGTGGCGAGCAGGTTCTTGCTTGCGCCCGGCTCATTGCTCTGGTGTAGCAACTCTGCCGCTGAAAGTTTGCCAGCCGCGCGCATTATGCGGTTCATGCGCTGAACTCGTTTGGCTTCGAGGTGCAGCAGAACGCCAGCGCCCAACAAGACCGCGCCAAGCGCTGTGAAGGCCATCCAGGCCAGTAGAGTTGCGTGATCAAACATCGAGTTTGCCCATCCGCGCCATTATAAAAACACCAAGCGCGATGCTGATTATGCCGATGCTCAGCATGATTTGCCCGCGACTGTCGGTAAAGAGAGGCTGCAAATAGCCTGGGTTCAGAAAGCCGATCGTCG
>NZ_JBAUHO010000299.1:0-3301 GCF_049680325.1 Planktotalea sp. | reverse complement strand
TGTTACGGTTAATCACGCGGCGATACAGATCGTTCAGATCAGACGTCGCGAAACGGCCACCATCGAGCGGAACCAGCGGACGCAGCTCTGGCGGGATCACAGGGATCACGGTCAGGATCATCCACTCAGGACGGTTGCCGGATTCAAGGAAGCTTTCAACGACTTTAAGACGCTTGATGATCTTCTTTGGCTTGAGTTCACCTGTCGCTTCGGCCAGATCCGCGCGCAGCGTTTCTGCCTCGGATTCAAGGTCGATCTGAGCCAGCATTTCGCGGATCGCTTCAGCGCCGATGTTCGCAGTGAATGCGTCCATGCCGAAGGTGTCTTGGGCGTCCATATATTCTTCTTCGGTCATCATCTGACCGTAGGTGAGGTCCGTAAGGCCCGGCTCGATCACAACGTAGTTTTCAAAGTAGAGAACACGCTCGAGATCACGTAGAGTCATATCCAGCATCAAACCGATGCGCGATGGCAAGGATTTGAGGAACCAGATGTGCGCAACTGGGGATGCCAGTTCGATGTGGCCCATACGCTCACGGCGTACTTTTTGCAGTGTAACTTCAACGCCGCATTTTTCGCAGACAACGCCGCGATATTTCATGCGCTTGTATTTACCGCAGAGGCATTCGTAATCTTTGATCGGGCCAAAGATACGCGCGCAGAACAGGCCGTCCCGCTCTGGCTTGAAGGTACGGTAGTTGATGGTTTCCGGCTTTTTGATTTCGCCGAAAGACCACGACAGGATCCGCTCTGGCGAAGCCAGCGAGACTTTGATCTCATCAAACACCTTAGGAGGTGTGAGCGGGTTGAACGGGTTGTTTGTCAGTTCCTGGTTCATTTTCAAATCCTTGAAAGGGGAGCATTGGGAGATGGAGGGCGGCGGTTTTCCTTGAAAAACCGCCATCCAAATTTTCTAGAAAATTTGGGCCCTATTCATCTTCCTCCGCGTCCAGGAGTTCCATGTTCAGACCAAGGCCGCGGACTTCCTTAACGAGAACGTTAAAGCTCTCTGGAATACCAGCCTCGTAGTTGTCTTCACCTTTAACGATGCTCTCGTAGACCTTCGTGCGGCCTGCAACATCGTCCGACTTGACGGTGAGCATTTCCTGAAGCGTGTAGGCTGCGCCATATGCTTCAAGTGCCCAAACTTCCATCTCACCAAAGCGCTGTCCACCGAACTGCGCTTTACCGCCCAATGGCTGCTGTGTGACCAGCGAGTATGGACCAGTGGAACGCGCGTGGATTTTGTCATCCACAAGGTGGTGCAGTTTCAGAAGGTACTTGATGCCGACCGTCACAGGGCGCGCGAACTGCTCGCCTGTACGTCCGTCAAACAGAACCGACTGACCGCTTTCAGAGAAACCCGCACGCTTGAGGCTGTCGTTCACGTCATGCTCTTTCGCGCCGTCAAAGACAGGCGTCGCGATCGGCACACCGTTTGTGACGTTGCCCGCGGCTTCAATGAGGTCGCCCTCACTCATGCCGGCAATGCCCTCTTCGGAGACATCATCGCCATAAGCCAAGTGCATTGCTTCACGCACAGGCGTCAGATCGCCAGAACGGCGGTATTCACCCAGTGCTTCGTCAATGTTCAGACCCAGACCACGTGCGGCCCAACCCATGTGGGTTTCCAGAATCTGACCAACGTTCATACGCGAGGGAACACCCAGCGGGTTCAAACAGAAGTCAACAGGCGTACCATCGGCAAGGAACGGCATATCTTCCATTGGTACAACCTTGGAAATAACACCTTTGTTGCCGTGACGGCCCGCCATCTTGTCGCCTGGCTGAAGCTTGCGCTTCACAGCAACGAAGACTTTGACCATCTTCATCACGCCCGGAGGCAGATCGTCGCCGCGACGTACTTTTTCGACTTTGTCCTCGAAACGGGCATCCAATGTACGCTTTTGAATTTCGTACTGCTCGTTCAGGGCTTCAACGATCTGTGCGTCTTTTTCGTCCTTGAGGGCCAACTGCCACCACTGACCACGTGTCAGTGTTTCAAGCAGCTCTTCTGTGATCTCGGCGTTGGCTTTGACACCTTTCGGGCCTTTGACAGCCACTTTACCAAGGATCATACCCTGCAAACGTGCATAGATGTTGCGATCCAGAATGACGAGTTCGTCATCACGGTCACGCGCGAGACGCTCGACTTCTTCACGCTCGATCTGCAGCGCACGTTCGTCTTTTTCAACGCCGTGGCGGTTGAAGACGCGCACTTCGACAACGGTCCCGAAATCGCCCGGCTTAACGCGGAGCGATGTGTCGCGAACGTCAGACGCTTTTTCACCAAAGATAGCGCGCAGAAGTTTTTCTTCCGGCGTCATCGGGCTTTCGCCCTTTGGTGTGATCTTGCCGACCAAGATATCACCCGGCTCAACGTCTGCGCCGATGTAGACGATACCCGCTTCGTCGAGGTTACGAAGCGCTTCTTCGCCGACGTTTGGAATATCGCGTGTGATTTCTTCCGGGCCAAGCTTCGTGTCACGTGCGGCGACTTCGAATTCTTCGATGTGGATCGAAGTGAAGACGTCGTCACGCGAAATGCGCTCGGAGATCAGGATGGAGTCTTCGTAGTTGTAGCCGTTCCAAGGCATAAACGCGACGACCACGTTTTTACCAAGCGCCAGTTCACCCATATCCGTGGATGGACCGTCGGCAATAACTTCACCCTTTTGAACCGTGTCGCCCACTTTCACCAGCGGACGCTGGTTGATCGTGGTGTTCTGGTTCGAGCGCTGGAACTTGCGCATGCGGTAGATGTCTACGCCTGCATCGCCGAGTTCAAGGTCATGCGTTGCGCGCACAACGATACGCTGGGCATCGACCTGGTCGATGATACCTGCGCGTTTCGCCATGATCGCCGCGCCGGAATCGCGAGCAACAACTTCTTCGATGCCTGTACCAACCAGCGGCGCTTCTGCGCGCAGCAATGGAACGGCCTGACGTTGCATGTTGGAGCCCATCAAAGCGCGGTTCGCGTCGTCGTTCTCAAGGAACGGGATCAGCGAGGCGGCGACAGAGACCAGCTGCTTTGGCGAAACGTCGATCAGGTCCACATTTTCGTTCGGGGACAAGGTATAATCGCCAGACTTACGTGTAGAGACCAGATCGTTCACGAACTTCATGTTCTCATCAAGGTTGGCGTTCGCCTGAGCCACAGTGTGGCGCATTTCCTCGGTTGCGGACATGTAGTGCACTTCGTCGGTAACCGTACCGTTTTTCACAACGCGGTAAGGTGTTTCGATAAAGCCATACTTGTTCACCCGCGCGAATGTCGCAAGAGAGTTGATCAGACCAA
>NZ_JBAUHO010000298.1:0-27387 GCF_049680325.1 Planktotalea sp. | reverse complement strand
GCCTAAGCCACAACGGTTTTGACGTAGATAAGAAGATGGCCGGCGTCGTGACAGGCATCGACGTTATTCTGTCGGGTCACACCCATGACGCGCTGCCAGAGCCTGCTTTGGTTGGTGAGACGATCATTGTCGCATCAGGGTCCAACGGTAAATTCGTATCCCGCGTTGATCTGGATGTGCGTGACGGGCGTATGATGGGCTTCCGTCACAAGCTGATCCCGATTTTCGCCGATGTGATCGAACCTGACAAAGAAGTTGCTGCGCTTATTGACGAGCAGCGCGCGCCATATGCGAGCGAGTTGAGCGAAGTGATCGGTAAGACCGATAGCCTTCTGTATCGCCGAGGTAACTTTAACGGCTCTTGGGATGATCTGATTTGCGATGCGCTGATTTCCGAGCGCGAAGCAGATATCGCTATGTCGCCCGGCGTGCGTTGGGGCCCAAGCATTCTGCCCGGGCAGGACATCACGCGAGAAGACATCTTCAACGTGACATCCATGACGTATGGCAAAGCCTATCGCACTGAAATGACAGGTGAGTTCATCCATGTGATCCTTGAGGATGTGGCTGACAACCTGTTCAATCCCGATCCCTATTACCAGCAGGGCGGCGACATGGTTCGCATTGGTGGCATGGGTTACCGCATTGACGTGACCAAGAAGCAGGGCGAGCGGATCACTGACATGACCTTGCTCAAAACAGGTGAAAAGATTGATCCGAGCAAGACCTACGTGGTCGCGGGCTGGGCTTCGGTCAATGAAGGCACAGAAGGTCCGCAAATTTGGGATGTGGTCGAAAACCATATTCGCGCACAGGGCACGGTGAAGCTGGATCCGAATAATTCCGTCACCGTTGTTGGCGTCTAAAGTATAACATTAAACAGGAGCGACAAATGTCTGATACACATTTGAAAAATGCCTCTCGCCGTCAGTTCTTGTCTGGCGCGGCAGCTGTCGGGGCTGGCACCCTCGCAGGGGGAGCCGCGCAAGCTGCGGGCGATCCACTGATTATGGAAACGCAGGAATTCGCCAGCGGCCTTGGCGCGGGCGTTGATGAAACACCCTATGGTTTGCCGATCAAATTCGAAGACGATGTGGTGCGCCGCAACGTTGAATGGTTGACGGCTGACACGATCAGCTCGATCAACTTTACACCGATCCACGCGTTGGATGGTACAATCACGCCGCAGGGTTGTGCGTTTGAACGTCACCACTCTGGCGCGATTGAAATGTCGAAAGACGAGTATCGTCTGATGATCCACGGTCTTGTCGATGAGCCGCTGATCTTTACCTACGCCGACCTTGAGCGTTTCCCGCGTGTGACGCGCACCTTCTTCCTTGAGTGCGCAGCGAACACCGGCATGGAGTGGGCAGGGGCGCAGCTGAATGGCGCTCAGTTCACCCACGGCATGATCCACAACATGGAATATACGGGCGTTACCCTACGCACCTTGCTAGAAGAAGCCGGCGTAAAAGCCGAAGGCAAATGGGTCTATGTCGAGGGTCACGATGCCTCTTCGAACGGCCGTTCCATCCCGCTGGAAAAAGCGTTGGATGACTGCATGATCGCGTTCAAAGCCAATGGTGAAGCGCTTCGCATGGAGCATGGCTATCCCGTGCGCTTGGTCGTTCCCGGTTGGGAAGGCAACATGTGGGTCAAGTGGCTCCGCCGCATTGAAGTTACTGAAATTGCTGTAGAAAGCCGCGAAGAAACGTCCAAGTACACCGACGTTCTTGAAAACGGTATTGCGCGCAAATGGACATGGGCGATGGATGCGAAATCCGTTGTTACATCGCCAAGCCCGCAAGCACCCATCAAGCACGGCAAGGGGCCATTGGTCATCACGGGCCTTGCTTGGTCTGGTCGCGGCGCGATTACCCGCGTTGATGTGTCCAAAGACGGTGGCAAGACGTGGGAAACCGCCCGCCTTGCTGCGCCCGGTCAGGACATGGCGCTTACGCGGTTCTATCTGGACACGGATTGGGATGGCTCCGAGATGCTGTTGCAAAGCCGTGCGATGGATAGCACGGGCTATGTGCAACCAACCAAAGCAGAGCTGCGTGAAGTGCGCGGACTTAACTCGATTTATCACAACAACTGCATCCAGACCTGGCATGTGAAAGAAGATGGAGAGGCGGAAAATGTCGAAGTTTCTTAAACTTGTAGGCTCTTCAGCTCTTTGTGCGAGCCTTATCGCGGCGCCAGCTATGGCCGAAAAAATGGGCCTTGGCCGGACGGCTTTGCCCGAAGAAATCGCGGCATGGGATCATGATGTCAGCCCTGATGGTACGGGCCTACCTGTCGGTTCTGGCAATGCATATGATGGCGAGGCAGTCTTTGCTGAGCATTGTGCGATCTGCCACGGCGATTTTGCTGAAGGCGTAGACAACTGGCCTAAACTGGCTGGTGGTGCAGATACGCTGGCGGACGAAGACCCGTTGAAAACGGTTGGCTCTTACTGGCCGCACCTCAGCACAGCGTTTGACTATGTGAAACGATCCATGCCATTTGGCGCTGCGCAGACACTTAGCGATGACGATGTTTATGCAATCGTTGCCTATATTCTCTACTCCAACGATCTGGTGGAGGACGATTTCGAGCTGTCGAATGAGAACTTCCTAGACGTCGAAATGCCGAACAAAGACGGCTTCATCCTTGATGATCGCGAAACCTCCGAGGCGCATTTCTGGAAGGCCGAGCCTTGCATGGTTGATTGTAAAGACACGGTCGAAATCACCATGCGCGCAACGGTTCTGGATGTGACCCCTGACGAGCCTGACGCCGAAGAAGCAGCAGCGCCAGCCGAAGAAGAAACCGTTGAAACCGCTGAAGCGGTTGCCGAAGAAGCACCAAAGGAAGAGGCTGTCGTTGCCGCTGCGTTTGATGCGGATTTGGCGGCGAAGGGTGAAAAAGTCTTTAAGAAGTGCAAAGCCTGCCATCAGGTCGGCGAGGGCGCGAAGAATAAGACTGGTCCACATTTGAACAATGTGATGGGCCGCGCGTTTGGCGGCATTGAGGGCTTCAAATACTCAAAAACCATGTCTCAAATGGGCGCTGACGGACTTGTATGGAACGATGAAACCCTTGCGGAATTCCTTGCTAACCCCAAGTCCTACGTGAAGAAAACCAAGATGTCCTTTGCTGGCCTCAAGAAGGAAAGCGACGTTCTGGCAATCACTGAATATCTAAAATCAGTGAGCCAATAAATGAGGGGAGGTTTTATTACTGCCCTGACAACTGCCGCATTGCTTTTCGGCTTTGCGGCAGTTGCCGATGAAACGGCTGTTCCTTTGGGCGACGCTGAGAACGGTGCCAAGATCTTCCGCAAATGTTCTGGATGCCACCAAGTTGGACCAGATGCAAAGCATCGCACCGGGCCGCTCTTGAACGGTATTTTTGGCGCGAACGCGGGCGCTGCTGAAGACTTCTTTTATTCCAAGGGCCTGCAGCGCGCTGCGGCGGACGGGCTGGTTTGGGATTACGAACATCTTGATGCCTACATAGAAAACCCCAAGGCACTGGTCTCTGGCACGCGGATGAGCTTTCGCGGCATTAAGGACGAGCAGGATCGTCATGATGTGCTTGCCTACCTGCGCCGTTTCTCTGACAACCCCTCCAACATTCCTGAAGCAGAACCGACTGCGCAACATGTCGAAGTCGAACTGCCACCTGAAATCCTTGCGATCGTTGGTGATCCTGAATACGGCGAATATCTTGCGAATGAATGCCTTACCTGCCACCAAGCTGGCGGCTCTGACCAAGGTATTCCGTCCATCACGCGCTGGCCGGTGGAAGACTTCGCAATTGCGATGCATGCCTACAAGCGCAAGCTACGCCCCCATCCTGTGATGCAAATGATGGCCTCTCGGCTATCTGACGAAGAGATTGCGGCGCTTGCCGCATATTTTAAGGAGCTCGAAGAATAGGGCTTCGTTCAAGGGAGGAACTAAAATGAAACTTAATAGACGTGTTTTTATTGGAACAGGCGTTGCGGCAGCAGCATCGGTTCTATCCGCGCCGATGGTCAAAGCGGCTTCGCATGGCCGACCCAAAGTCGTCGTCGTTGGCGGCGGTGCTGGCGGCGCAACTGCAGCGCGCTACATCGCAAAAGACAGCAAAGGCGAGATTGACGTTACGCTGATCGAACCATCGCGCAGCTATTACACCTGCTTCTTCTCCAACCTCTACATTGCCGGTTTCCGCGATCTGCAAAGCATCGCGCATAGCTATGGCACGCTTGCGTCCCAATATGGCGTAAACGTTGTGCATGACTGGGCGGTCGGCATTGATCGTGATGCGCGAACTGTATCGCTCGCAGGGGGCGGCGCGGTGCCTTATGATCGTTTGATCCTTAGCCCGGGCATCGACTTTGTAGATGGTGCAGTTGCTGGTTGGGATCTGTCATCGCAAAACAAGATGCCACATGCCTACAAGGCGGGTAGCCAGACTGAATTGCTCAAAGCGCAGATCGAAGCAATGCCGCAAGGCGGTACTTTCGCAATGGTTGCGCCGCCAAACCCCTATCGCTGCCCTCCTGGCCCGTATGAACGGGTTTCCATGGTCGCGCATCTGTTGAAGGCGACAAACCCGACGGCAAAGATCATCGTGGCGGACCCTAAAGACAAGTTTTCCAAGCAAGGCCTTTTCCAAGAGGGATGGGCGAACAACTATGCTGGCATGGTTGAGTGGATCGGCTCAGACTTTGGCGGTGGGAATGTCGAAGTGAACCCCGATGAAATGACGGTTTCTATCGACGGCGAAGTGACCAAAGTGGATGCGTGTAACGTCATTCCAGCGATGAAAGCGGGCCGCATTTGCGAACTTGCGGATATTACGGAGGGCAACTGGGCGCCGGTGAACGGACATACCATGCAATCGCGCATTGATGAAAACATCCACGTGCTCGGCGATGCGACCAATCAGGGCGACATGCCGAAATCCGGCTTCTCTGCGAACTCTCAGGCGAAAGTGGCGGCAATGGCCGTGCGCGGCGCTTTGACAGGTTCCAAGGTCTTCCCGGCGAAGTTCTCCAACACATGCTGGTCTTTGATCGACACGGACAACGGCGTCAAAGTGGGTGCGACCTATGAGGCGACGGATGAGAAGATCGCCAAAGTAGACGGCTTTATCTCTGCCACGGGCGAAGATGCCGCGCTGCGCAAGGCAACCTATGAGGAAAGCATCGGCTGGTACGCGGGTATCACCGCCGACATGTTTGGCTGATAGGCGAAACGCCGTAAAAAATCCGAAAACCGCGCTCTGTGTTTAAGGGCGCGGTTTTTTCATGTGTTACGCCCAAGCTAAGGTTATGGGTTTGCTGTTGCGCAAGTGGCGCGCAATTAAATGGCGCGCTTGCTTCATTGGCGTAAGCTGGCGGGCAGGGACGACGGCGTGTTTTTCAATTTGCGATTTGCTCAGCCCGAGAAGCGCCATCGCCTCGTTAAGCGCGGGTTCGGGAATGGATGTGAGCGCTTGTGGTCCGAAGTAAAGGCTTTCGCTGCGAATGCCCTCGGAAATGACAATGTCGTGGGCATCAAGCATAACGTGATGATAGCTAAGCGCACGGTTCGGTCTGTGCAATCTAACCCCGGGAAGGTCCAGAAGTGCCTTTGCGGGCACGAGCACCTCGCGAGAGCCAAACATGCGTTTTGCGATTGGGCCGTCTACTAGAATGCGGTGTTGCTGTGATACGTAAAGATCGCGCTTGGGCAGACCAATGCCCAGTGCATCCTGCGCAATGCAAATCGGCGCAAGGTTGGGTGAGGCTTGCATCTGCGCCGCGCTCCAGTGTTTTGCGTAGACCCAGCGCACCGGCGCATGCCGCCCGTCCGCGGTTATCAGCATATCACCTGCTGCCAGCGTTTCTACAGGGCGCGCTCCGCAGGGGGTAAGCAGTTCTGTACCGTCAACAAAGCAGATGTTTGTTGTGCCCGGGGTCGGGGTGTCCGATGAAAACGTATTGGCACCATCCCCTGTGCGCTGCACGATTGGCCGTCGGTATCATTGCCAAAATCCTCACCCGAGCCGATACGCGTTGCCGTGCCTGAGAAACCGGAATATCCGCTAGCACCAAGTGTCGGGTCGTCCAGTGCATCGCCATTATAGGTTGCCTGAACAAATTCGTCGTTGGTGGGATCATAAAGCGTAACATTATCGCCGCCGTTGTTGATAAGCGGCGATCCGCGCCCTGCATCAAAAAACAGATCCCCGGGATCACCTGTTGGCAATGCACCGCCTGCTTGTACGCCAGACAAAACCATTGCGTGCCCGCCCGCCGCAAGGATTGTTCCGGGCGGAAAAACAAACCACTGGCCGACGCCAGCATCCCATAATTCAAGGCCTGAAATGTCAATCGGGCTGCCAGATGTGTTGTAAAGTTCGATATATTCGTCGGTTGCGTCTGCGGTGCCGTTCCCGTCAGTATCGAAATTCAGCGCACCATTCGGATCAACGAGAATCTCGTTGATAACAATACCTCCTAGCAGTGTATCAGGCATCTCTTTGCCCTCGAATGGTTACGCAACGCCTTGTAGGTATATCCCCAAGTTGAATTTAGTAAGGAAACAATGTGTTCTAATTTCACGCATAATCACCCCAAGTTAAAAGCCCGTTATCACGCTGACTTGGGGTGCCCCCCTTGCAGCCCCCTTGGGGCAGCACTAAGACTCTCTTAGTGCTTCGTATGATAAGCAACCACAGCAGCAGTAGGCAGGCGAGATATGAAAGATCCGATCGAGACATATATGAACACTCTGGTTCCCATGGTGGTTGAGCAAACCAGCCGCGGTGAACGAGCATACGACATTTTCTCGCGCCTGTTGAAAGAGCGCATTATTTTCCTCAACGGTCCTGTACATGATGGTATGTCCAGCCTGATTGTCGCGCAGCTTTTGCACCTTGAGGCGGAAAACCCGTCCAAAGAGATCAGCATGTACATCAACAGCCCCGGCGGCGTTGTAACCTCTGGTCTGTCGATCTACGATACCATGCAGTATATCCGTCCGAAGGTATCCACGCTTGTGATTGGGCAAGCGGCTTCGATGGGTTCGCTTTTGCTTACCGCTGGTGAAAAGGGCATGCGCTTTTCACTGCCTAATAGCCGCGTAATGGTTCACCAGCCCTCTGGTGGTTATCAGGGCCAGGCAACGGACATCATGATCCACGCGGAAGAAACGCAAAAGCTCAAAACGCGCCTTAATGAAATCTACGTCAAACACACGGGCCAAACCTTGAAAAAGGTCGAAAGCGCTCTGGAGCGCGATAATTTCATGTCGCCGGAAGATGCGAAAGCCTTTGGTTTGATCGACGAAATCCTCGAAACGCGCGCCAAAGGCGACGCAGAAGCAGAGTAAGTATTTCGTGCTCGCCCGATTGGGCGCGCACGCTTTTTTGCGATTGTGGCTTCGGGCTTGCTCCCATAAGCTGCGTGAAATTGGGTGCGATAAATCGTGTTGCACCAAAGATGAACAAGGGCGGCAGTCCGAAAGGTGATCTATGGCGAGCAACTCCAGCGGCGACAGCAAAAACACGCTCTATTGTAGCTTCTGCGGCAAAAGTCAGCATGAAGTGCGTAAATTGATCGCTGGCCCGACAGTATTTATCTGTGATGAATGCGTCGAGCTGTGCATGGATATCATCCGCGAAGAAACAAAATCCGCTGGACTGAAAAGTTCGGAAGGCGTGCCAACGCCGAAAGATATCTGCCAGGTTCTGGATGATTATGTCATTGGTCAAGCGACGGCAAAGCGCGTTCTCTCCGTTGCGGTTCATAACCACTACAAGCGTTTGAACCACGCGCAGAAATCCAGTGAGATCGAGTTGGCGAAATCCAACATTTTGCTCATCGGACCAACGGGTTGCGGTAAAACGCTTCTTGCGCAAACCCTTGCGCGCATTCTGGACGTACCCTTTACAATGGCAGATGCGACCACGCTCACCGAGGCGGGCTATGTTGGCGAGGATGTAGAAAACATCATTCTCAAACTGCTGCAATCGTCCGAGTATAACGTCGAGAAGGCGCAGCGCGGCATCGTTTATATCGACGAGGTCGACAAGATCACGCGCAAATCAGAAAATCCGTCTATCACCCGTGATGTATCGGGCGAGGGCGTTCAGCAGGCTTTGCTGAAGCTGATGGAAGGCACGGTTGCCTCTGTTCCACCACAAGGCGGACGTAAGCATCCCCAGCAGGAATTCCTGCAGGTGGATACAACGAACATTCTGTTTATCTGCGGCGGCGCGTTTGCTGGTCTGGACAAGATCATCGCAGCGCGCGGCAAAGGCTCTGCAATGGGCTTCGGCGCGGATGTGCGGGACAATGATGATCGCGGCGTCGGTGAAATCTTCACCGATCTCGAGCCGGAAGACCTGCTCAAGTTCGGCCTGATCCCGGAGTTTGTCGGTCGTTTGCCTGTCTTGGCAACGCTTGAAGATCTGGACGAGGATGCGCTTGTCACCATTCTGACGCAGCCTAAGAACGCTTTGATTAAGCAATACCAACGTCTGTTCGAGCTTGAAGATACGCAGCTCTCCTTTACTGACGAAGCGCTCAGCGCAATCGCCAAACGCGCGATTGAACGCAAGACGGGCGCGCGCGGGCTCCGCTCAATTCTGGAAGACATTTTGCTTGATACGATGTTTGAATTGCCGGGCCTCGATAGCGTCACAGAGGTTGTGGTGAACGAAGAGGCGGTCAACTCGAAAGCCGAACCTTTGATGATCCACGGCGAAAAAGAAAAAGAGTCCGCGACAGCGGGCTAGGCAAAGTTAGTAATTTCAACAAAGGCGGGCAAAATGCCTGCCTTTGTGCGTCTAGACGCCACTAGACCTTGGCGCTTCAATGAGGCATATCAGGGCAAACATGAGCGGAGTTTCCAATGGGCATTGTCAGCAAAATCCTGCGCGTCTTCACATGGTGGGACGGTCAAACCCTGAACACACAGCTTTTCACTTGGCGCAAAGGCGTTCGCGTTGGCGAGGATGATCTTGGCAATATTTATTACCAAAATCGTGATAAATCAAAGCGCTGGGTGATCTACAATGGTGAGATTGAAGCAAGCAAGATCAACCCTGATTGGCATGGCTGGCTGCATCACACATGGGATGAACCGCCCACGGACAAGCCTTTGGTCCATAAGACCTGGGAAAAGCCGCATCAGGAAAACCTGACAGGGACGGCACTTGCCTATGCTCCTGCTGGCTCCATTCGCCGCGCACAGCCCGCTGATCGCAGCGACTACGAGGCTTGGGCACCCGAATAAAGCCACAGCGCTAGGGGTAGGGCGATTATGTCGTATAAGAATACAGAAGTGTTGGTCGGTGCCGCCGTGCTGGCCGTTGCGGTGGGCTTTTTGGCCTATGCAGCGCAGATCACCGGCATCCGCGCGAGTTCGGGCAGCTACCCTCTTACAGCAAGCTTTCGTTCGCTTGAGGGTGTGAACGTGGGCACCGACGTGCGCTTGGCAGGGGTCAAGATCGGCGCGGTGGATTCTGTCTCTCTCAACAGCCAGACCTTTCGCGCGGATACAGTTATCCAGATCAGGGATGGCATTGAAATCCCGGACGATAGTGCCATCGCGATCGCTTCAGAGGGCTTGCTTGGTGGCACCTTCGTCGAAATCGTGCCCGGTGGCTCACCTTTTATGTATGAGCCATCCTCGGAAATCGTAGACACACAAAGCGCAGTTAGCCTTGTGTCCTTGCTTTTGAAGTTTGTATCTGGATCGAGCGAGTGAGGCTGTTTTTATCAATACTTTCAGCGACTTGCCTGATTGGCAGCGCGGCATTCACACAGCAGGCTGTTTCGTCGGGGAGCGGCGCGAAACTGCGCGTGCTTGATAAAGTGAGCGGTCAAAGCTCAAACTATGACGTGCCAACCGGCCAGGACCTAGACATCGGAAAACTAAGCGTCGTGGTGCGCGCGTGCCGTTACCCGGAAGGCGCGCCAGCAAACGACGCATTTGCCTTCTTGGAGGTCAGTGAAACCGAGACGGCCGTTTCTATTTTCAAAGGCTGGATGATTGCATCCTCTCCCGCGTTGAACGCGATGGAGCATTCGCGCTATGACGTTTGGGTCCTGCGCTGTATCACGTCCTGAACGCTTGGTAGCGCATGTTTGTGAAACTTGGCATCTGACTGCAACGCATCGTGTAGCAGCGCATGATAGGCGGCGCGCGTTACTTCTATCGCGCCCAAAGACGCCAAATGATCCGTTAAAAATTGCGTATCAAATAGGGTGAATCCGCACCGAATAAGATGCGTGGTCAGAAATGCCAACGCAACCTTTGACGCATCGCGCTGCTTCGAAAACATGCTTTCGCCAAAAAATGCAGTCCCTGCAACAACACCATAGACGCCACCAACGAGCTGCTCACCGTCCCAGATTTCCAAGGAATGGGCGTGGCCCATCTTATGTAAGCTGCTGTAAAGTCGGGCAATATCAAGACTGATCCATGTGTCTTCGCGCTCGGCGCAGGCTGCAACCACACCGTCGAAATCTGTATCTGCACGGATGATCCAGCCAACGGTTCGTATACGTTTCGCCAAAGAACGAGAAATGTGAAACCCGTCTAAAGGCAGGATGCCACGACGGCGCGGATCGACCCAGAACAACTCTGGATCGGTCCGTGACTCTGCCATTGGGAAAATTCCTGCCTGATAGGCATGCAGCAGCAATTGCGGAGTAAGGGCAGGGATATCGTCGCGCATGAGGCTAACTTAACTAAAAATTCAGACAAGCAAAGTCCCGTTCACGCATCTTTATCCGCCGAGATTGGTTTCCAGCCAGTGCTCTAGCCAGTGGATGTTGTAGTTACCCGATAGCACGTCAGGTTCCTGCAAGAGCGCATGGAACAATGGAATGGTCGTATCAATACCGTCCACGATCAGTTCGCCCAAGGCACGGTGGAGACGCGCCAGTGCTTCTGGTCGGTCACGGCCATGCACGATCAGTTTTCCGATCAGGCTGTCGTAATATGGCGGGATCGAATAGCCATCATAAAGGGCGCTATCCATGCGCACGCCAAGTCCGCCAGGTGCGTGATATTGCGTAATTTTTCCGGGGCATGGCGAAAAATTCGGGAGTTTTTCCGCGTTGATGCGAACCTCGATCGAATGACCGTTTATGGTTAGCTCTTCCTGAATAAAAGACATGTCCAAACCAGCCGCAACGCGGATCTGCTCACGAACAAGATCAACGCCAAAAATGCTTTCGGTAACCGGGTGTTCCACCTGCAAACGGGTGTTCATCTCGATGAAGTAAAACTCGCCGTTCTCATAAAGAAACTCGATGGTGCCAGCGCCGATATAGTCGATCTTCGCGACCGCATCGGCGCAAGTCTTGCCAATGGCCGCGCGTTCTTCTGCGCTGATCGCAGGGCCGGGGGCCTCTTCAAAAACCTTCTGGTGGCGGCGCTGAAGCGAGCAATCCCGCTCGCCCAAGTGGACTGCGCGGCCCTTGCCATCGCCAAAGACCTGAATTTCGATGTGGCGCGGAGTCGTCAGATATTTTTCGATATAGACTTCGTCATTGCCGAAGTTGGATTTGCCTTCAGCGCGCGCTGTCATGAACGCGCTTTCCATGTCCGCCGCAGTTTGAGCAACTTTCATGCCGCGCCCGCCGCCGCCAGCCGTGGCTTTGACAATAACAGGATAGCCGATTTCTTCGCCAATGCGTTGGGCATCTTCCAGTGTCGGAACGCCGCCAGCAGAGCCGGGAACGCAAGGCACACCAAGCGCTTTCATCGTATCCTTCGCCGTGATCTTGTCACCCATCACACGTATATGTTCGGCAGTCGGGCCGATGAATGTAAGCTGATGATCCTCGATAATCTGAACGAAATTCGCGTTCTCGGACAGGAACCCATAGCCGGGGTGGATCGCTTGCGCGCCGGTGATTTCACAGGCGGCGATGATCGCCGGAATAGACAAATAGCTTTCGGTGCCAGACGGGGGGCCGATGCAAACGGCCTCATCTGCCATACGCACATGCATCGCATCAGCGTCGGCTGTTGAATGCACCGCGACCGAACGGATGCCCATTTCGCGGCAGGCACGGATGACTCGAAGCGCAATTTCACCGCGATTGGCGATTAGGATTTTATCAAACATATCAGCGCCTTATTCAATAATGACGAGTGGCGCGCCAAATTCAACAGTCGATCCGTCTTCAACCATGATGCGGGTGATCTTACCAGCGCGCGGAGCCGGGATGTGGTTCATTGTTTTCATCGCTTCAACGATCAAAAGGGTGTCACCCTCGGCCACCTGTGCACCGACAGTTACAAAAGCAGGCGAGCCAGGCTCAGCTTGCATGTAGACAGTTCCGACCATTGGGGAGGTAACTGCGCCCGGGTGTTTGGCTGGATCTTCGGGCGTTTGCGCAACTGGCGCTGCTGCTGCGGGGGCCGCGGCAACGGGCGCGGCAACCTGGACGGGCTGCGCAATCATTTGTGGCGCGGCGCGGCTCACACGGACATTAAGGCTGTCATCTTCTGCATACTCGCGCTTGACCTGAAGCTCTGTGAGATCGTTTTCCCGCAGCAGTTCTGCAAGCGCTTGAATGAATGCAACATCGGCCTCGTGTGATTTGTTACTCATGCTAATCCTCAATGTCCCTGACTTGCGCGCGGCTGTGTCACCGCTTTGATGTGCCGCCGCTTATACGGCAAGAATTGTTGCGTGAAAAGACGCAGCGTCATCGAGCAAGATGGGGCCTCGCAACGGGTTTTGCGAGGGGGAATTTGAGAAATCGAACCGCGCGCGCCCTTTAATGCGCTTTGCGCTGGTAGTTTGTTCCGTCCAGCACGCGCACAGTTATCGCTACGATGGAAATCGCGATCCAGAAAAGTTGGATCATGGCAGACGCCAGATTGAAACTGACGCTGAGGCCTATCAACACCATGCTCGCCGCCAGGAGGTTGATCGCGAAATAGGCAACGTGCCGTGCGTTCAAGACCCGCAGCGTGAGCAAAGTATAGTTTACAACATAGAGCACAAAGCCGGAGACACCGATCATTTCGATGACAAATGGGCTGGCGAATTCGAGGAGATAATCCATAGTTTCTACCAATGATTTGAATAAAAATTTCGTTTAATACGATCTTCTTACACGGGTTTGGCAGATGTGGCAGGTCTGGAATTCCAGACTGCGCTGGCAAATGACGCAGAACTTGCGCTGAAATAACGAGGGCCTTCTCGATTGCTCGAAAAGGCCCTGCGTGCATGGTTACAAGACGTTACGCGCCTGCGCGGTTCTTGATAAGATCATCGACCACCGAAGGATCAGCAAGGGTTGATGTATCGCCAAGCGAGCCTGTGTCGCTCTCGGCGATCTTGCGCAAGATGCGGCGCATGATTTTGCCAGAACGTGTTTTCGGTAGGCCAGGTGCCCATTGGATCACATCAGGAGAGGCAATCGGGCCAATCTCGGTGCGCACCCAGGTCCGTAGCTCTTTGCGCAGCTCTTCAGAGGGCTCTTCGCCATTCATCAGCGTCACATAACAATAGATGCCCTGACCCTTGATCTCGTGTGGGTAGCCGACAACCGCAGCTTCGGCCACTTTCGCGTGCGCTACGAGTGCCGATTCGACCTCTGCGGTGCCCATACGGTGACCAGAAACGTTGATTACATCGTCAACGCGGCCAGTGATCCAGTAATCGCCATCCGCGTCGCGCTTGGCACCGTCGCCCGTAAAGTAGTAGCCTTTGTAGTCAGCGAAATACGTTTTCTGGAAACGCTCGTGATCGCCCCAGACAGTGCGCATTTGACCGGGCCAGCTGTCTTTGATGCAAAGCACGCCTTCAGCTGGATTGCCTTTGATCTCCTCGCCCGATTGCGGATCAAGGATGACAGGCTCCACGCCAAAGAACGGCTTCATCGCAGAACCGGGCTTCATCGCATGCGCGCCGGGTAGGGGGGTCATCAAATGGCCGCCCGTTTCTGTTTGCCACCACGTGTCGACGATCGGGCAACGGCCCTGACCAACAACGTCGTTATACCAGTTCCATGCTTCGGGGTTTATCGGCTCCCCAACTGTTCCAAGGATTCGCAAGGATGATAGATCGCATTTGCTTACGAAATCATTACCCTGAGCCATCAAAGCGCGGATAGCCGTTGGCGCAGTGTAGAACTGGTTAACAGAGTGCTTCTCGCAGACCTGCCAGAAACGCGAAGCGTCGGGATATGTCGGCACGCCTTCGAACATAATCGTGGTCGCGCCGTTCGCTAAAGGTCCGTAAACAATGTAGGAATGTCCTGTGACCCAGCCCACATCGGCGGTGCACCAGAAAATGTCACCTTCTTTATAGTCGAAGGTAATCTCGTGGGTCATGGCCGCGTAAACCAAATATCCACCAGTTGTGTGCACAACACCTTTGGGCTGGCCGGTCGAGCCTGAAGTATACAAAACGAAAAGGGGATCTTCAGCAGACATTTCCGCAGGGGCGCAGACGTCAGAGGCTTCTAGCGCCATTTCATTATAGTCATGATCGCGACCATCGACCCAAGTGGTCTGACCGCCTGTACGCTTGACCACAAGGCACTTCACTGTGTCCTTGCAATGTAGCAGGGCCGCATCGGCATTGCTTTTGAGCGGTGTCGCCTTGCCGCCGCGTGGGGCGTAGTCGGCGGTGATGACAACTTTGGCGTCCGAACCATTAACGCGGGCGGCCAGAGCATCAGGAGAAAATCCTGCAAAAACAATGGAATGGATTGCCCCGATACGGGCGCAAGCCAACATCGCATAGGCCGCTTCCGGGATCATCGGCAAATAAAGCACGACACGGTCGCCCTTGCGCACGCCAAGTTCTTCCAGGATGTTCGCCATGCGGTTCACAGCAAGGCTCAGCTCGTTGTAAGTGATGTGCTTGGAGCCCTCATCAGGGTTATCAGGCTCAAAAATAATCGCCGTTTGATCGCCGCGCGTTGGCAGGTGACGGTCGATACAGTTGGCGGCGACATTCAGCGTGCCATCGCTATACCAGTTGATCGCCACATCGCCGAAACTGAAATCAACGTCTTTTCCCTTTGTGAACGGTTTGATCCAATCGACCCGCTTGCCTTGCTCGCCCCAAAACGTCTCTGGGTCCGCGATCGAAGCTGCATACATTGCGTCGTATTTCGCCGCATCAACATGTGCCGAAGCTGCCAGCTCGGCACTTGGGGGATAAGTCTTGGGCATGGGATCGTCTCCATAGTAGGGACCAGTGCGCTTATGGCAGTCTGGTCTGTCGTTTTGCTTTAGCGTTGCTCAATGAGCAAAAATGAAAAGACCCGACGCGCGAGGGCAGGTCGGGTCCGTTTGTGTTTAGATTGCGAGATATTCGGCCCGGAGTTCTTCGTTCTCCAGAACCTCTGCCGCCGAGCCGTCGAAGACGATCCCGCCAGTGTCCAAAATCACAGCGCGATCAGCAAGTTCAAGCGCACGCACCGCGTTCTGTTCAACGATCACAGTGGTCATGCCCTGCTCTTTAATAATGCGGAGCGTTTTTTCGATCTCGTCTACGATAACGGGCGCAAGACCTTCGTAGGGCTCATCCAACAGCAGCACTTTGATATCACGTGCAAGTGCGCGCGCAATTGCCAGCATTTGCTGCTCACCACCAGAAAGCGTGATGCCTTCTTGATTGCGGCGCTCGCCAAGGCGCGGGAAGAGGTCATACAAGCGTTCAATCGACCAACCGATAGGCGGTGCGATCTGGGCAAGTTTCAGATTTTCCTCAACGGTGAGTCCGGCGATGATGCGGCGGTCCTCCGGGACAAGGCCTAGGCCAGCAGTCGAGGCTTCATAGCTTTTCATGTTGTGCAATGGCTGATGATCCAGCCAGATTTCGCCATGCGAAACCTGAGGGTCGTCCAGCCGTGCAATGGCGCGCAGCGTCGTGGTTTTACCCGCACCGTTACGACCTAACAAAGCAAGAATTTCGCCTTCGTGCACATTAAAGCTAATACCTTGAACAATATAGCTTTCCCCATAGTAGGCGTGCATATCCCAAACAGACAGGAAGGCCGGAGCAGTGGCTGCTTGATTGGCGTTATTGGAGAAGTCGGGTTTAACATTCATCTTTCAGGTCTCCTTTACGCGCTCTCGCCAAGATACGCTTCGCGCACCTTAGGATGGCCCTTGATGTTTTCTGGCGTGTCTTCCACCAACGGTGTGCCTTGTGCCAGCACTGTGATGCGCTCGGACAAGGAAAATACGACGTGCATATCATGTTCAATGATCGCAATGGTAATGTCGCGCTCTTCCTTGATCTGTTTGAGCAGATCAATCGTGTTGTTTGTATCCGCGCGCGCCATGCCTGCGGTTGGTTCATCGAGAAGCAACAGGCGCGGTTCCTGAGACAGGCACATGCCAATTTCAAGACGACGTTTGTCACCACGGCTCATGGATGCTGCATGCATATGGCGTTTGTCGGCCATGTTCATGTCTTCAAGCATCTTTTCAGCGGTTTCGATCACGCTCTTCTGATTCATAACCGAGCCAATGGCGTTCAGCTTGAAAGCGCCGTTTTCCTTGGCAAAGCAGGGGATCATCATGTTTTCAAGAACCGTCAAATCACCAAAGATTTCAGGTGTTTGAAAAACACGGCTGATGCCCATCTGGTTGATCTCGAAGGGTTTGCGCCCCAGAACCGACTGCCCGTCAAACATGACAGAGCCTGTGTCCGGGATCAGCTTGCCGACAAGGCAGTTGAGCAGGGTGGATTTACCGGCACCATTGGGGCCGATAATCGCGTGGACTGTATTTTCCTCAACTGTGAGATTCACATCACTGAGGGCTTGTAGACCGCCGAAGCGTTTGCCTACGTTTTTGACTTCAAGGATACCCATTGATCTGTCTCCTATTCCGCAGGTGTTGTCGCATCAGCGCTTTTCGCGCCATCGTCATCCTTGCCGCGCTTGAAAAGCTTGGCAATTCTCTGGCCACCTTCAACAAGGCCACCGGGCAGGAAGGTCACGACAAGCATAAACAAGATGCCCAGCGTCAGGTGCCAGCCTTTACCGATGAAGGGGTGGATGATTGCGATGACAAAGTCTTCAAGGCCATCGGGCATAAAGCTGAACCAGCCATGTAGCACGTTGTCGTTGATCTTGGAGAAGATGTTCTCGAAGTATTTGATGAAACCCGCGCCCAGAACCGGGCCGATCAATGTGCCAGCACCGCCAAGAATGGTCATGAGAACCACCTCGCCAGAGGCTGTCCACTGCATACGCTCAGCGCCTGCAAGTGGATCCATTGAGGCCATCAAACCACCTGCAAGACCAGCATACATACCGGAGATCACGAAAGCGGCCAGCGTGTAGGGGCGTGTATTAAGACCCGTGTAGTTCATCCGCTGTTGGTTGGATTTGACCGCGCGCAGCATCAATCCGAAAGGCGAGCGGAAAATGCGGATGGCAAGATAGAAAGCCAGCAGCAGTGCGACTGCACAAAGATAGTAGCCGATGTTGAACTGGAACTGCCAGATGCCGACGTCCAACGAGAAAGTAGAGCGCATCTCAAGCCCGAACAGGCCTGTCACTGGGATCGAGCCGTCCGCAGTCCGGCTTACGCCAAGAATCCGGGGGTCATTCAGTGAAAGTTGCAAACCGGTTTCACCGTTGGTGATCGGGGTCAGAACCGAGTAGGCGAGGTTAAAGCTCATCTGGGCAAACGCCAGTGTCAGGATCGAGAAGTAGATGCCCGAGCGTCGCAAGCTGACGTAGCCGATGACAAGTGCGAAGAGACCCGCCACAACAACCGAAAGAGCAATCGCAGGGAGGACGTTCATGCTCAGCAGTTTGAACATCCAGACAGCTGAGTAGGAACCGACACCCAGAAAGGCCGCGTGACCAAAGCTGAGATAGCCAGTCAGGCCGAACAGGATGTTAAAACCGATGGCGAAGATACCAAAGATTACAAACCGCTGCATCAAGTCAGGATAGCCCGCGTTGAACTGAGCCATCGCGCTATCTGCCGGGAAGGGGTTCAGGATGAAGGGTGCGAACATGGTGAGGATCGCTACGATCATCAGCAGGGACGTATCTTTTTTGTCTAGTCCGAACATATTATTATTCCTCCATCACGCCTTTGCGACCCATCAGGCCACGTGGACGTGTAAGCAGAATGAGAATGGCAACAACATAGATGATGATCTGGTCGATACCGGGGATAAGGCTTTTGATTTCGTTCATGGAAGCAAAGCTTTCCAGAATACCAAGCATGAAACCCGCAAGAACAGCGCCGGGCATGGAGCCCATGCCGCCCACAACAACCACAACGAAGCTGAGGACGAGAAAGTCCATGCCCATGTGATAGTTCGGCGAGTTGATCGGAGCGTACATGACGCCAGCCAGACCAGCGACAGCGGCCGCTATGCCAAACATAATTGTGAAGCGTTTGTCGATGTTGATGCCGAGCAATCCAACTGTTTCACGATCTGCCATACCTGCGCGGACGACCATGCCGAAGGTTGTGAACTGCAAGAAAGCGAAGACGGCACCAATAACAACGGTGGAGAAGGCAAAATAGACCAAACGCCAGTAAGGGTAGATCACTGTGTTTGCGTCAAATCCGATCAGCAGACCAAAATCAAACGAGCCGCGGAACGCTTCTGGAGGAGGCGTCTGGATCGGGTTCGCTCCGTAGAAATACTTGATGACTTCTTGCAAAACGATCGCCAAACCAAATGTTACGAGAATCTGATCTGCGTGAGGGCGTTTGTAGAAGTGCTTGATAAGCCCGCGTTCCATGATGAAGCCAACAGCAATCATGATCGGAATGGCGAAGAGAATCGAAAGCGGAACCGCCCAATCAATGATTGTGGCGCCAGTTTCTGCTCCGAACATGTCATGCAGGTAAGGAACTTCAACTTTCAGCGGATTACCGAGAAAATCTTTCTGCGTTTCATCAATGATGGTGCGGCTGACGTTGAGCAGGCGGCTAACCGTGACTGCGCAAAATGCACCGATCATGAACAATGCCCCGTGGGCAAAGTTAACAACACCAAGCGTGCCGAAGATCAATGTGAGACCCAAAGCGATCAACGCATAGGCGGATCCCTTGTCCAGGCCGTTTAAGATTTGAAGAAGGATTGCGTCCATGGTCTCCACCAATACTTAGCATTCGAGCGCTGCGTTCCAGAGAAAGGCAGCGACACAAAATGTCAGCGAAATTTTATACAAGGCGAGGGTTACCCCCCGCCTTGCGTTGTTTTGGGATTAGCTTATGCGCCGGGGTTGCAAGTACCCAGATCGCCACCGGCAAACATTGGGTGGTCAGGTGCATACTCAACCTGGGCACGTGGTGTAACTTCAACGATTTCCAGTGTGTCATACTCGTTTGTTGGGTTTTCTTTACCCTTCATAACAAGCACGTCTTTGAAGCACTGGTGATCGTCGCCACGGTACAGAACAGGTCCGTTACCCATGCCGTCGAACTCGAAGTCTTCAAGCGCTTCAACAACACCGCAAGGGTTGAATGTGCCCGCACGCTCACACGCATCTGCATAAAGCAGCGTCTGAACATAGCATGTGTGCGCAGAGTTTGATGGTGGGCGACCGTACTTTTCGCCGAAGGACTTAACGAAGGCTTTGGAACCTTCATCCTGAAGCTGCCAGTTCCAGTTCATCGAACCGATAACACCTTCCACGTTGGAGCCCGCACCAGCGGCCATCAACTCGGAATAGAGTGGAACAACGATTTCGAACTTCTTGCCGTTTACTTCTTTGTTCAACAGGTCGAACTGAACCGCGTTTGTCAAAGAGTTAACCATGTTTCCGCCGTAGTGGTTCAGAACCAGAACGTCGGCACCAGAGTTCAGAACAGGCGCAATATAGGAAGAGAAGTCCGTTGACGCGAGTGGCGTCAAAACGTTGTTCACTGTTTCCCAGCCCATGGCTTCTGTTGCAGCAGCGATAGATTCCTGCTGTGTCCAGCCCCATGTATAGTCTGCTGTCAGGTGATAGGCGCGACGGTCGGATCCATATGCGTTCTTAAGAACAGGCGCCAAAGCAGCCGCAGACATGTAACCGTTAAAGAAGTGACGGAAGCCGTTGGCTTTCTTGTCTTTACCAGTTGTGTCGTTGGAGTGCGTCAGGCCAGCCATAAAGATGATGCCAGCTTCCTGGCACAGACCTTGAACAGCAACAGCCACACCCGAAGAAGAACCGCCGTTAATCATAACAGCGCCGTCTTTTTCGATCATGGATTTCGCCGATGCGCGTGCTGCGTCGGATTTGGTTTGTGTATCGCCTGTGACGTACTCAACCTTCTTACCCAAAATGCCGTTACCCTTCAGCGCCTTGGAGCTGAATGTGTTCATCATTCCGCCATCGCCCATGCCGTTGAGATGCTCAACAGCAAGTTCCTGCGCGCGAAGTTCGTCAGCGCCTTCGTCCGCGTAAGGACCGGACTGTGGAACGTTAAAGCCAAGCGTTACAGTAGAGCCCTGTGGGGCATTGGTATAACCGGCGTGATTTGCCGCAGACAGATACGTTGGCAATGCCAAGCCTGCGCCCGCGACCGCGGATGTCTTCAAAAGACCGCGACGTGTGAAGTTGCTTGTGGACATGAAAATCCTCCCAGATTCGTGTAAATGTGAGGGCAGGCTCCTCTTCCTACCGTTCACGGGTTGCACAAAGTGCTGTACCTATATGGCGGTGAGTTAGAAAATTTCACAACAAATGCTTTTATTAAAACAATTATTTTGTCAACGAATGCACAATGCAATAGTATACATTGTAAATTTATTATTCTGCATCGCAGAATGGCCTTGAAAGTTTAGAGGAAATCCAATGGGTCGCGACACATTGACAGGCAGTCGGATCCGCGAACGTCGCGTGATGATTGGCCTAAAACAGGCTGAATTGGCGCGTCGCGCACGTATTTCCGCCTCATATCTCAACCTGATTGAACACAACAAACGCAGAATCGGGGGTAAATTGCTGCTCGACTTCGCGTCAATTCTTGATGTCGAACCCGCCTTGTTAACCGAAGGCGCGGAAACGGCTTTGCTCGCATCGCTTGGGGAAGTCGCTGCAACGCAGCAGGGCCATAGTGCGGAGTTGGACCGCGTCGAAGAATTCGCAGGCCGGTTCCCCGGTTGGGCGCGTTTGATCGAAAGCATGGCGCAGCGGCAAAGCTCGCTCGAGCAAACCGTAGTCTCCCTGACCGACAGGATGACCCATGATCCGCAACTGGCCGAAGCGCTGCACGATATGCTGGGCGCGGTCACGGCGATCCGCTCGACGTCCTCCATTCTGGTTGAAACAGAAAAGCTGGAACCGGAATGGCAAAGCCGCTTTCACCGCAATATCAACGAAGATGCACAGCGTTTGACCGAAGGATCGGCAGCTTTGGTTTCGTATTTGAACGGCGAAACTTCCGAAACGCAGCAGATGATGACCCCGCAGGATGAAATCGAGGCCTTCTTTGAGCGTCACAAATTTCATTTTCCGCAATTGGAAGAGCCGCGCTCAGATGGATTTTCTACCAGCGCGGTTATTGCATTACTCACACAAGCCTCGGAAGAGCTGATCTCTGCTTCGGCCCGCGCGCAGGTCGAGGCACTGCTGGTGCGATATTCAAATGATGCGGCTGCGCTGCCCCTCGCGAAACTGTTGGACGAGGTGTCCCAAGTCGGCCTTGAGCCTGCAAAAATTGCAAGCCGCAATGGGTTGGATTTGGGCTCTGTGATGCGGCGTTTGGCCAGCGTTCGCGGCGAAGCCCTTGCCGAAGTTGTAGACGATCCACGCTTTGATATCGCCACCGACGGTCTGGGTCTGGCCGTTTGTGACAGTTCAGGCACATTAACCATGCGCAAACCTTTACGCAGTTTTCCATTGCCACGCTTTGGCGCGGCCTGTCCGTTGTGGACGCTGTATCAGGCGCTGTCACGGCCGATGATCGCGCTACGCCAGAACGCGGTGCAAAGCGGGCAGGACAGCAGGTGCTTTGAAACCATGGCCATCGCAGCGCCTGTTTCGGCACCGCAATTCGGCGCCGTGCCCTTGTTGCAGGCGCATATGCTTGTCATTCCATTGACCGCTTCTGCGGCAAGCTTTGAGCTTGGCGAAGCCCAACCCATCGGCGTCAGTTGCCGCATCTGTCCGCGCGGCAATTGTTTGGGACGACGCGAGCCATCCATTCTCGCAAGCGGCATCTAGAACGCATGCGCGCATTGCGGACTTTGTTTTGTTTGCAAATGCGCGGCGCTTGAATATGGTAAAGATCGCTATGAGGGGATGGCATAGCAGCGTGGCACGTTTCCGCGATCCAGGGGAGGGGATCCTGTGAGCAAGCATGTTCTATTGATAGAAGACGAGCCCAACATCATTGAGGCTGTGAGTTTCCTGTTGTCGCGCGACGGTTGGACGGTTTCGACCCATTCCAACGGCCATGATGCCGCTGAGGTCGTCAAAGCAAAGCAACCTGATCTTTTGATTCTGGATGTGATGCTGCCGGGACGCAGCGGTTTTGATATCCTGTCCGAGGTGCGTAGCACCCAAGGCGTCGCGAGCACCCCGGTCCTGATGTTAACTGCGCGCGGGCAGGCCAAAGACCGCGAAATGGCTGAGCGCCTTGGCGCGACCCGCTTTATGACCAAGCCATTTTCAAATTCTGAAATTATCGAAGTCTTACATGAAATGAGCGCGTCTTGAGCGAACCTGATGCGCACAAGCCTGACGAAGCCCCGCAACACCGCCTGTTTCTAGAACGGCGTGGCTATACACAACGGCGGATCGTTGACGGCGCAAGGTTGCTTCCTTTTGTCGGCCTTGTTCTGTTTATGGTGCCGCTGATCTGGCCGCAATCTGGCGAGGCAAACGCAGTTACGACTTCGGTCAGTTCGGTTTACGTTTTCTTGATCTGGTTTGCCCTAATTGTAACGGGTGGTTTGCTAGCCCATCGGATCAACGCAATCAGCGCGCTGCAAGATTCGGAAAACGCGCCAAGCGATCCGCAGGCCGCCAGCCGTGAGCAAACACAGATCAGGCCAGAGTAAATGGGACCGATCAATCTTCTTATTTTCGTATCGCTTTTCTATGTGCTTGCGCTTTTCATCGTCGCATTTGCAGCCGAGCGCGCGGCTCGGGCTGGGCGCGTAAAATGGTTGCGCGCACCGCTGATCTACACGCTCTCGCTTTCGATCTATTGCACTGCATGGACCTTTTATGGCGCGGTCGGCTTTGCGGTGCGCTCTGGATTGGAGTTTGTGACAATCTATCTCGGGCCGTCGCTTGTGATGCTCGGTTGGTGGTGGATCGTTCGAAAACTGGTACGTATCGGGCGCAATCAACGTATTACATCTATCGCTGATTTGATCTCATCCCGTTTCGGCAAATCAAACCTGCTTGCGGTTGGGCTTACCGTGCTTGCAGTCATTGGCACCACACCCTACATCGCGCTGCAACTTCAATCCGTGACCCAATCCTATGCGGTCTTTGCAGAAGCATCCAACGCAGGGTTCGATCAAGCGGACCAAGCAAATGCCGCATTCTGGGTTGCTGTTGGTCTTGCGCTGTTCACGATCTTGTTTGGCACGCGCAAACTTGATGTAAACGAGCGCCATGACGGCGTCGTTATGGCCATCGCCGTAGAAGCGGTTGTGAAGCTCGTAGCGCTTCTCGCGGTTGGGGTTTTCGTTGTCTGGGGGCTGGCTGGCGGGGTCGCGCCGATGATGGAAAAGATCAACGCCTCCGATATCGGAACCTGGAATGTGAGTGGCGGGCGTTGGGCTGGCTTGACCTTCCTTTCCGCTGCCGCGTTCTTATGCCTGCCGCGGATGTTCCACGTCATGGTGGTCGAAAACGCGGACGAGCGCCACTTGCGTTTGGCGTCATGGGCTTTTCCTGCCTATCTGATGTTGATGAGCCTGTTCGTTCTACCCATCGCAGTGACGGGCCTTGATTTGCTGCCCGCAGGCTCCAACCCCGATATGTTCGTTCTGACAGTTCCGTTAAGCCAAGGTCATAACAGCTTGGCGATGCTATCGTTTCTTGGCGGGCTGTCTTCCGCCACGTCGATGGTGATTGTTGCGGCGATTGCCCTGTCAACGATGGTATCCAATCACATCGTTATGCCCGTTTGGCTGCATTATAAAGGCAGCGGCGCCAGTGTTTCAGGCGACGTGCGCTACATCGTTTTGCTGTCTCGCCGGGTGTCTATCGGGACGGTTGTCACGCTCGCCTATTTCTATTTTCAGCTCTCGGGTGGCGGCGCTGCGTTGGCGGCGATCGGTTTGGTGTCCTTCGTGGGGGTTGCGCAGGCCTTGCCAGTGTTGCTTGGCGGTATTTTCTGGCGCGGCGCGACGCGCAAAGGGGCCCTTGCGGGGCTTTCGATCGGCTTTTTTGTCTGGGCCTATTCCTTATTCCTGCCCAGCCTGGGCGAGGGCGTCATTTTCTCACAGGCGACAATGCTTGATGGACCGTTTGGCATAGGCTGGCTCGCCCCGCAGGCGCTTTTTGGTATCAAAGGCGTCGATCCGATCCTGCATTGCCTGCTTTGGAGCATGCTGCTCAACACTGGCTTCTTTTTGATCTTT
The DNA here is from genome assembly GCF_049680325.1 of Planktotalea sp. Taxonomy (GTDB): domain Bacteria; phylum Pseudomonadota; class Alphaproteobacteria; order Rhodobacterales; family Rhodobacteraceae; genus Planktotalea. The sequence continues at coordinate 2,862 of NZ_JBAUHO010000298.1, read as the reverse complement.
TCCTTGGGAACCTTCCCGGAACCGCTCGAGCGTTTGCAAGGTGCGCAATTCGTCAACGTCTTTCAGCACTCAAGCTCGACACGTGGCTGGTCCAGCTCTGTCGCGCAATCCGAAGATCTGATGATAATGGCGCAACGCATTGTCGGCGCGCGTGAGGCCCAGCAGCTGTTTCGCCGCGAGGCCGAAAAACAAGGCATGAGTGGGCTGGTACCAGAGCCGACGCCTGAATTTTTGAACCTGCTTGAACGTGAACTCGCGGGTTCGGTCGGGGCGACGACGGCGCATGCGATGGTTGGCCAGATCGTTGGCGGTGCGTCTGTTTCTGTTGACGATCTGCTGGCCGTGGCGGATGAGCGCGCGCAGTTGATGGATTATTCGAACAAGCTGGAAACCCAGTCCAAAGAGTTGCAACGCACGGCAGAGCAACTGCGACGGGCCAACGAAAAACTCACGCAGTTGTCGGTTCAAAAAGACGGGTTCCTCGGTCAGATCAGCCATGAGCTACGCACGCCCATGACGTCGATCCGCTCCTTCTCCGAAATCCTGCGTGACAGCGATGATATGTCTGCCAAGGACAAAGCGCGCTATGCAGGCATCATTCACTCGGAAACCTTGCGGCTGACGCGTTTGCTGGATGATCTGCTGGATTTGTCGGTCCTGGAAGCAGGGCGTGTGTCGCTAAATCTGTCCCGTAAATCGCTGCGCGAGATAATTGACGGCTCTATTGCTTCGCTTGGTTTGATGGCCGATGACCGATTTCAGATCATGCGTCAAAAAGAGCGCGAAGACGTCGACATCGAGACAGATGTGGATCGACTTGCGCAGGTGTTCATAAATGTGATCTCGAATGCATATAAATACTGTGACGCCGAAGCACCCTGCCTGACGATCAAAGTCTACCAGAGCGAAACGCATGTCACCGTTGATTTCATCGACAATGGCAGCGTGATCGACCCGAAGATGCGCGATGTAATTTTCGAGAAATTCTCGCGGGTTGGCCAAACCAAAGCTGGCGGCGCTGGTCTTGGTCTGTCTATTTGCCGAGAGATTGTAAGCCGCCTAGAAGGTGAAATCCTCTACTTGCCAGGGCAGGGCGGCACCGCGTTCCGAGTGCAATTACCAATCATTTTGGCCGTAAAAACAGACGTTTTGTAAGCCTTTGGTAAGACTTGATTGCTAGACCCATAACCAACAAGAACAGCAGGCGGGCAGAATGCGCGCGCTGCAATCTGTTGGAGGCTGGGCAATCAAACCCAATTCGGATGTACTTCGGCGCAAGTTGCGTAGCGATCAGGCTGATCCAGAGGAGCAAACGGTTTCGCCCGTAAAGGCAGCCCGTATGAGCCTTGCGCGTGCCGCGGATCAGGCCTTCAAGCTGGCTCTGCGTGTCGGGGGTATTCGACAAAGCCGGCTGGATCTCGCTGAAATGGTTGAGCAGCTGGATGACGATTGGGCGCTGTTCCCTGTGGTCCATGACGATGGCTCTGTCGGGGTGATGTGTCTTGATCCAAGCAGTATCGTCGCATTTGTTGAACAGCAAACCCTTGGAAAGGTTGGTAAACCCACGGGCGATATGCGAAAAATGACCCGAACGGACAAAGCGTTAGCTCTCCCGTTCCTGGAGCGGTTTTTACGTTTGTTTGATGAAGCGTTAGAGGGCGCGCCCACCGCCTATTGGACCCGTGGATATCGCGCCGAGGATGCCGTCGAAACGCGTCACTTGATGGTATTATTGTTGGACGCCAGTGAGTATCGCGGTTTCGAGATGCATAGCGATGTAGACGGGGGCAATCGCAGCAGCGCAATTCGCCTGTTTCTTCCGATAAAAGACCCATCGCGTAACGCTGCGTTGCGGTCGGCCAAGTCTTCCAGGCAATCACCGCAAGAAGCAAAGCCCAAGCTGCGGAACGCGGCGCTTGCTGCCGTTGTGGAAATGGATGCAGTCATGTGCAAAGTGACGCTGCCCTTGTCCGAGCTGAGCGCACTGAAACCTGGTCAGCTCTTGGCATTGCCGAAAAACGCAGCGCAACATGCGCAATTGCAAGACAAGGTCGGGCAAACCTCGCCTCCGGTGCATTTAGGGCAACTTCACGGAATGCGCGCGGTTCGTTTGATGCAAAGCCGCTCGCTTGCCGCCCAAGGCGAGATTGTTGCGCAAAACATCAACGACGCACGCGACTCAAAGCGAACGCCCAAAACAGAAAAGCCGATGGAGCAGGGCAAATCAGTGGCCACATCAGACGCATCCCACCCGTCTTCGGATACCGCAGCAGTTCAGGACGAACTGGATGATCTGTTGAGCACGGGCAAATAATGAGTGGTCACAAAACGCCTAGCCGAGCGCGCCGCGCAAACCCGACAAATCGTAACCAGCTTTAGCCGTTTGGGCGAGGATGTCATCCGCGCTTTGTTTGCCTGCTTGGGATAGCGCCCAAATCACCGAACAGCGCGTGCCGGACGCACAATAGGCAAGGACAGGACCGCCTGCATTCGCAACATATTCAAATTGTTTTGCTACATTTTCTGGCGTCATCGTCTGATGCGTCAGGGGCAGCACTTTGAAATCAACGCCTGCCTTTTGGGCCGCTTCGGCCATTGCCGCCGCCTGCAAATGGGGAGGGTTCTCAGCATCAGGGCGATTGCAAATCACGGTTTTATACCCAGCAGCGGCAATGCTCGCAAAGTCGCTTGGGTCAATTTGCGCTGAAACGGCGTAGGTCGGGGTGATCGGGCTTATTGTCATAGGGCTATTTAACCTGCCAATTCACGCTCGTCCAGATATCTCGCGCTTGGACAATTCTGTACAAAAAACCACCGAAAGTTGCGCTGGATAAAGGCTGGATCATTCTTCCAACCGTAACC
>NZ_JBAUHO010000297.1:0-6090 GCF_049680325.1 Planktotalea sp. | reverse complement strand
CTAAGCATCCTTGATTATGCCGCGCGTATACAGGGCATCTGCCAAGTTTCGTGGGTCTGTTTTTATCAGGTCGGCATAATCCAAAGCTCGGCATTATGAACATTATGCCGATGTCGGCATAAGATCCATGCTTTGGGCCTCGATCACTCTTTTTCCGGCCTCAACGTGCCAACAGGCACCGACAGCGATCAATACACGATCATGTCCTATACGGAGTATTATCCCTACGGCACCAATCCCGCGTCCCTGATGTTATATGACATGATGGCAATCCAGTATCTTTACGGGGCCAATCACAGCTATAATGCAGGCAATACAACGATTGATATCACCGCGTTCCTGGCCGACGGGCCACGCGCCCTTTGGGATGGCGCAGGCAATGACACCATTGATCTTTCTGCACTGGGCGCAGGTCAAAGTTTCGATCTGACCGAAGGCGTCTTCAACTCGATCTATGACACCAACGACGTCGTAATCGCCTTTGGCGCTGCTATCGAGAACCTGAAAGGCACCGCCTATGATGATGACCTCACTGGAACCAGCGCAAGAAACACATTGAAAAGCGGTGGCGGTGATGACGCCATGAACGGGCGCGGCGGCTCGGACAAACTATATGGCGGCAATGGCAATGACACGCTGACAGGCGGCAGCGGCAAGGACAAACTGGTCGGTGGCAAAGGCAGCGACACGCTTCAGGGTGGTTCCGGCAAGGACAAGATCTACGCAGGCAAGGGCAGCGACAAAGTCAACGCTGGCGATGGCGCGGATTCGTTGTTTGGCGAAAACGGCAATGATTTCCTGGAAGGCGGCAAAGGCGATGATACGCTAAACGGCGGCGATGGCGCCGATGTCTTCCACTTCGACCATGGCAAAGACAGTGATATCATCACGGATTTCGAGGACGATATCGACACGATTGAGCTTGATAACTTCACATTCGGGGGCGGTCAGGACGCCTTTGACTTTGCGACGCAAACAGGCGCAGATGTTGTCTTTGATTTTGGCGGCGGCGATACCCTAACGGTATTGAACGCAACCATCGCCCAGTTGGGTAATGATTTGGAAATGGTCTAAGCCATCATCCGGCATTCTAACGCCCGCCAGCTTAATGACTTGCGGGCGTCTGCTATCCTAGCCTTTAACGCTTGCTTGCAGCGCGCTCGTCAGCTCGTCCATTTCAGGGTCCAGCTTCATGGATGCTGCTTTGCGCTGATGCCAATCGATCGCCTTCTTGTGCAGATCTCCCAGCACCTTGTCGGCTTTCAACTCTTTCACCAGCGCGCTCGTCGCGGTTTTGTAACGGTCAATCGATGTATCTTTTTCATCGTTCAGATTGAACTTGTCCCAGTATTCCATTCCCAACACATGGCTTGAATGGTTCGCCCGCCCGCGTGCACGCTTTATCATAAAGCTTTCCATCGAACGCAGCGCATAGTGATTGACCTGAGCATGGGTAAACAGCGGCGGGTTTTCGGTACGCTCCCCATTCACCACGTAGTCCGCGCCGCCCGGCAGCACGCGTTTGACCGAGCCTACTTGCTCATCCAAAGAAACTGGCGAATGCAGCCCCATGCGCTGGAACTTGTCCTGATTAGTATAGATGGACTTCACAAACTTACCCGTGTTCGGGCGCTCCTTCTCGTCCCATTCAAACTCGCCCTTGGTGAATTGTTGGGTGACGGGCTTATCAACCAGCTTTTCAACACCATCGGGGCCGAAAATACGCCAAGGCACTGATATCACATCCGTATCCTTGCCTGAGCCCTGCACCAACGCTTGCACCGATCCGTCGCCCATATGGATGTTCAGATACTCATCAACATCGCAGACAAAGACCCATGTGGCATTCATCACCACATCATAACGCCGCGACGCCTGACGCAGTGCCGAGCGGTGAATTCCCGCCTTGCGCACAATCGTCGGGTGATGCGTGACATAGCCCAACTCTTGTAAACGCAAAAGCATCTCAACCGTCGGATCAGTGCAATCATTGGTGCACACCAGAATATGATCAAAGCCGAGAACTTTGTAATGCGCCACCCAATCCAGAATATAGGGGGCCTCGTTCTTCATGGTGGAAACCACAGTGTACGTATTGTCGCTCATTTCAGCCTCACTACCCCCGCAATACCGCGGCGGCTGTTTCTATTTTGTAAACAATAAACCTTGCCCAAGCGCGCCTGCAAGCGCCATGGCGCGCGCGACACTCACCCGGACAATTTCATGTCTCATTTGTAATCTGGTGGTACACAAACACCACGCAAGACCCTAGGGTGACAAAAAATTGAGCTTCCTGAAATCAGGGGCAACAGATCGAGGAACGGCAGATGGCACGCACGCGCGAGGTCGGAACACTTTGGATTGGCGGACCACTTAGCTGGATGGAACAGCTGTGTCTCAAGTCTTTCGTGGACAAGGGCCAGAAAATCACCCTGTTCAGCTATGAAGACATCCCAAACGTGCCAGAAGGCGTTATTCGTAGGGACGGTCGCGAAATTATCGACACCGATGATTTCATCAAATACGAGCAGAAAAACAGCTTTGCCTTGTTCGCCGACTGGTTCCGCTTGCATATGATCCAACAATGCCCGGGCATGATCTGGATCGACACAGACGTCTATTGCCACCGCCCGATGGATTACGATTCCGACTATGTGTTCGGCTACGAATTGCCGGGCGAACACCGCGTAAACAACGCCGTGCTTGGCATGCCCGCAGATAGCGAAATGTTGCGTCAGGTTCTTGAATTTACCGACGATCGCCACTCCATCGCACCGTTTCTTCCTAAGAAACGACAAGAGCAAATGCAAAAGCTCGCTAAAAAAGGCCAACCGATGCACATCACCCAGCAGCCGTGGGGCGTTTGGGGGCCAATGATGGTCACGCATTACGTGCACGCGCTTGGCCTTGAAGAACACGTTCAGCCGCTTAACGCCTTTTACCCGATCACCTTCCGCGAACGCTTCAAATTCATGCGTCGCGCCGAATTGGCCGAAGGACTTATCACCGAAGAAACCACCGCCTTGCACCTTTGGGCCTCTAACAAGCGCCAGTTGGGCAACATCCACGACGGGCTTCCACCCAAGGGCAGCTATCTTGAAAAGCTGGTAAAGGAACACGGTATCAATCCTGCCCTCGCCCCGATCAAGGGCCGTGGCAACACCACATTCGACGGTGCATTGATAGACGATCTTGATCTCACTGAGGTCGCGACAATCGCCGACCTCACGGGCACAGCGCGCAGCTTTGTTCTGGCGGTACATCATAAGTTTGACAGCGACATTCAATTGATTAACTGCAACCGCCGTGGCAAGTTCAAAGAGGGTGATGAAGACTGGCTCAAAGACTATATCAAATTCCTGACGGACAACGATGTAGAACCAGATCGCATCAAGGTTATCAGCGATGACAAAGACCTGCGGCCCGTCGACGTGCTTTGCAATCTCGAAGGCTACGGCGATCGCTTCAAGGTACCATTCCTTGAAAAGTTCATGGAGAAATGCATGCACTCGGACACGCGCGTCTTTATGGATGTGCGCAAAGGTTCTGGCGCGTTTCCCTTCCTGAAAAATTACGGCACTAATACTGCCCTTTCCACGCGCGAAACAGACGGCAAGGAAGTCACGCGCATCCGCGTCATGCCCATTCCCCCGAAGATCACCGATCCAGAGGGCAGCTGGGATAAGATTGCGAGCGAACTTGCAGGCAAGGACGGTTGGTATCGTCCAGGCACAGACGGACACAGCTTTCTGTACATGCCGCGCAGCATGGACACCTTGGTCGTCACCTTCGACAATCTCGACATCGCAATGACCAAACGCGAGGATCGCCGCCCTTGGGGGTACAGCTTCATCAAGGATCAGGGCTGGTCCATGCTCGGCGTGCTGGCTGGTGGCTGGACGTGGTATCGCGAACAATGGGTTAGCGATCAGTTCGATCAACTCAAGAAGGACGGGTTTTTCAAACAGTTCAAACGTGTGGTGTTTTACGGCGCTTCGATGGGTGGCTACGCCGCCTGTGCCTTTTCCCCTGCAGCGCCGGGATGTGACGTAGTCGCCATCTCTCCGCAAAGTACCGTGGACAAGACGATTGTCCCATGGGAAAGCCGCTACAAGGTGGTCTGGGACCGCGACTTCTCTGGCAAGTACGGCGACGCAGCAGAGGTGTCTAAAGCAGCAAATAGGGTCTCAATTCTCTATGATCCCTATGAGCCCCTCGATGCCCAACATGCGGCGCGCTTTACTGGCAAGAACGTTCAACATCTGCGCGCGCCTTTGCTCGGGCATCGCCTCGGTAGTTCGCTCAACCAGATGGGCATTCTCTCGCCCATCATTTTGGGGGCGCTTGATGGCTCATTGACCAGCGATGACTACTACAAGCTTCTGCGCACGCGCAAAACCTCGCCGCGCTATCAGCGAGAGCTGTTCAATAAGGCCGTGGACAAGGGCCACAAGGATCTCGCCCGCTCGTTAGGTGAGCACATTCTCAAACAAAACCCAAACCGGGCGGTGCGCCTTGGAATGCGCGCATTGTAGACTCTAAGCCGCGGTATAGAGTCTGAACTCACTGATCGAACGATAGGTTTCGCCAGGCTTCAGCACTATGGACGGAAAACCCCCTTGATTGGGGGCATCCGGCCAGGCCTGCGGTTCTATCGCCAACCCTGCCCGCCCAAGATGGCGGGCATCGTATATCTGCAATCCCGCCTCTGTGCTTGCCACATCCAGAGCCATGTTACTGGCCGGACTGTAAAGCCTAGCAACATGCCTCAAATCGCCCCGCTGCACACCTATACAAAAATTGTGATCCAGACGAGCGTTGCCAATCGTTCGGCTTTCAAGAAAATCAAACTCCGTACCAGCAACGTCCGCGATATCCCCCGTAGGAATTTGCCGATCATCAAGCGGCAAGTACCTCTTCGCATTCACAGACAAGACATGCGCGTTGATATCTACCTCACCTGACAGGTTCCAATACCCGTGCGTCGCAAAGTTGCAGAGCGTTTCTACATCGCTCTGCGCGGTGATCTCTAGGCGCAGCGTGTCCCCCTTTAGCTCATAGCGTGCTTGCACTTCCAACGCCCCGGGAAAGCCCATATGATTGTCTGGCATGTGCAGATGAAGAACGGCATGAAGTGGTCCGCAATCAGCAATAGACCACAGCATGGTGCCTGCTCCGTCACGGCCCCCGTGAAGACAATTTCCATTGCCCTCATTGGCATCCAATTGAATTAGCTTCCCCGCAACTTTTGTCTGAGCGGCAGCAATTCGGTTTGCGACCCTACCGACAATTGCGCCGGAATATTTCAACGGACCTAGATAATCGTCAAAACCATCGCTGCCCAGAACTATCTGAGCGCCCTCAAACCTGACGCTTTGCAAGCTCGCGCCAAGCGTTATCAACCCGACCTCAAGAACTTCATTTCCAAGCTGGATAAGTTCAACCGATCGCCCATCTGGCATTTTGCCAAATTCGACTATCACCCCCGCAATGCCATCCGAGACGCCAGATATCGCGCGAAGTCTTCCGCAAATTTCTCTGGCTCTAACTCGCCAAGACCATCGCCTTTAGCTTTGACAGTAAAGCCGCCCTGCCCCAGCTTTATATCCACGGATATACCATCACGCTCAACCGACGCTGTTTTGCCATCAGGTTTCGGCTCGCTAGCTGCCATCTTCCCTCGCTTCAGTTTCGGAATTATCGCGCGATATGCCCGCTTGGGTGTGTTCGCAATATCCACCTCCGCAAGGATCTGTTCGCGTAGCGCCACGCATGCAAGACCGAGCGACACATCCCCTTGGCTCACGCTCAAGCGTTCAGCAACTTCTTCCTGTGTCAGATCAGACAGGCTTTCCGCCAGCAAACCGACCGAGAGAAGCTCTTCGAATCCGCTCAAATCCTTGCGCATCGTGTTCTCGTGGAATCGCTCTTCCAGATCAGCAAGCGCGGCATTGCCTTGATCGGTAGACAGAATCGCAAGCACTGGAATGCCAAGCTGACGACATGCTTCTACGCGGCGTCGCCCAGATTGAATTGCGAAACGAGCATCCGTCTGAAGCGGCGTCTCAGGGTTAGGCCGCCATCCAGCAT
>NZ_JBAUHO010000296.1:0-3206 GCF_049680325.1 Planktotalea sp. | reverse complement strand
GGTAGTCGGCATATCCCTCACAGCAACCACATTGCGGGTTTTTGTATAGGGTGACTTCTGTAGCCTGGGCGGGTGAACCGGCGGCCAAATAGCTTGCCCCCGCTGAGATAACGGCGGATGCCAATAGAATAACAATTGGTTTACGCATTGAATTTTCCTTTCCGATTGTGAGTTTTTATATGCACGCCACCTTCGATTATCGAGTTCGGCGCATTAAAGTGTGAAGCTTGATCAGGCGAGCTTGTGACAAGATATGGGAGCATGGTCGCTTTCATGTCCTTGTCTCCTCAACTCGGATAACACCCATCATCCCCGCAGCCTGATGTTCAAGGATGTGGCAGTGAAACATCCAATCACCAGGATTATCGGCGACAAACGCGACTTCAACTTTTTCACGAGGAGCAATGTGCACTGTGTCTTGCCATTCTTGATAGGTTGTTGCCTGACCGTTTCTTGAAATGACGCGGAATGAGTGGCCATGAAAGTGGATTGGGTGATGCCAAGCCGTAGCGTTGACCATGGCCAATATGTAAGATCGCCCCCGCTTTAAACTAAGGAAAGGTTCCATGACATGGCCGTTCGCAGCCTTGCCGTTAACAAACCACATGCCGTCCCCCCGCATCATGTTCATCATTGAGCCCATCATGCCACCTGAGCTGTCACCACCCATGCTGCCACCCATTTCAGCCATTACCATCGGCCCCATCATGCCGCCGTTGAAAATGATTTCATGACGTATGGCATCATCCAACTCGGGTTCGGCGAGTGGATTGGAAGGAAGTTCAATCGGCCAAACTGGAGTTTTGTCCCGCAATGGTTCGGTTGCATACTCAATATCCAGAAGCCTGTATTCGAGCCCCTCATAAAAACGGTCAGCAACTAAAAATTGACTTCCGGTTTCACCTGCCATGTCGAGGATTATGTCGATGCGCATGGCGGGCCCCAGAGTTACCATTTCATTCAAAGCTGCATGAGGAGTTACCGGTTGCCCGTCCAGTGCGATGACAGTTGGTGCATGACCAGAGAAATCTAACGAAAAGAAGCGCGCGTTGGCGGCATTGATCAGGCGCAATCTGATGCGTTCACCTTTTCTGACCTGAAATCGGTCCGGAATTCGACCATTGATCGTAACGGTGTTGCCAACCCGTCCGTTGTGCATCATGTCATGGCCGCTTCCAAAATCATCGCTGATTACTGCAGATTTCGTTAGGCGCCAATCATCCAATATCCAAGTTACATCGCGATCAACGCGAATTGGCCGAGCTTCCTCGATAATCAGCGGGCCGTAAAGACCACGTCCGACCTGTTCGGAACTATTCTGGTGGGGGTGAAACCAGAATGTCCCTGCATCGAGTGCGTCAAACTCATAGACAAAGGTCTCGCCGGGAGCGATAGGCGGCTGGGTAAGGTGCGGCACACCATCCATTGCATTGGGTGTGCGTATTCCATGCCAATGCACGGTGGTTTCTTCATCGAGACCGTTTTCTACAGTGATACGGAGACGGTCGCCTTGCTTCACACGAATTTCAGGCCCTGGCACCGATCCATTATAGCTCCAAACAGGTGTATCAGCACCAGATTGTGAGATAAGGCGTGTATTTCCGGGCGCGGCTTTAAGCTGAAATTCTTTTATTGGAGCAGCCTGAGCAACTTTCATTGCAGACAATGGGAGAAAGGCACTGCCGGATAAGGCAGCTGCAGCTGCGAGAAACGCTCGACGCGTTTGTGTGCATTTTGTCATGATATATTACCATTCTGAATAGGTGCCAGCTTCCGCTAACGGCGGAATTATTGCGATCAGAAGTCGCATATGGGTTTATAAAAACTCATATGATTCTTCGCGTCGCAAACCGGTACTATTCGGCTACGACGTCAGTTCAGAATGATTGATTTCGGTGGGTGAGGCTCGGGCAATCCAACGAGCCCGGTTATGTTGATAGAAAACATGGTCTTTGTAATGGCAGCAAAAACTCGAATTTCAGGAGAGGGGCTTTGAAGTACAGCCAAAACCGGAGACACGCAGGCCGAGTCACACGAAGACAATTTATCACTGTTCGCGCATTCTTGGCACTGATCCATTTCCGCGCCGTCAACCGCTGCGGTCATAATTTTCATGCTCATAGTTGTTGCATTGGCGCTGTGCAAAACATTACCAAAAGCGAAAGTGCTAACAATCAAAAGAATGAAAATATGTAAAAATTTGATCATGAATTGAAATTGCCTGAAAGTTCGCATCTTGTAAATAGGCGAACACCAAGAAGTGATTGCAACAGATTTAGTGATAGTTGGTTTTAAAACACGGGCAATCAACCATGCTGTTTTTGACTACATTATTTGATTTCAGACCTTTTCTTCTATCAGCTCTGAATTTTCGCCAAATCGATAGAATTAGAAACCAAAGCAGGTTTGGTCTCCTTCATTCTGGGCAATTTCCATCCTTTTATTATTGCATAAATCGCCGGGATCACAATTAGTGTGAGAAGTGTTGATGATACCATTCCTCCGATCATCGGCACGGCAATACGTTGCATGATTTCCGATCCGCTCCCGGTACTCCATAAAATTGGTAATAGACCTGCCATGATGGCTACCACGGTCATCATTTTTGGCCGTACGCGCTCTACCGCACCATACATGATGGCACCATTCAGATCTTCTCTTGTCAGAGGAAGATTTTCAATTAATCTTTTGCGTTTTATGTCTTCCAAGGCATGATCGAGATAGATCAACATGATCACCCCCGTTTCAGCGGCCACCCCTGCGAGAGCAATAAAACCGACTGCCACTGCAACTGACATATTAAAGCCCAGCCACCACATGAACCAGATGCCTCCGACAAGGGCAAACGGCAGGGACAGCATGACGATTAGTGTTTCTGTCAAAGCGCGGAAATTGAGATAGAGGAGCAGAAATATGAGGGCTAATGTGATTGGAACGACAATTTTGAGGCGTTCGTTAGCTCGTTCAAGATATTCGAATTGTCCGCTCCATGACACGGAAAATCCCGCGGGTAATTTGACTTCGCTTTCAACGGCTTTTTGGGCATCCGATACATAACCGCCAAGATCACGTCCTGTGATATCTACGAAAATATAGACTGCCAATTGGGCATTTTCAGTGCGAATAGACGTTGCACCGCGATTGAGTTCGACTTTGGCAACTTCGCCCAATGGGACTGTGCCCCCACCGGGCAAATCGATCTGCAC
>NZ_JBAUHO010000295.1:0-10423 GCF_049680325.1 Planktotalea sp. | reverse complement strand
ATAAGCGCTGTTATGTAACTCACCAACTTTACCCAAACACAAAGAAACAAATCTTGTTCCCGTCCAGATCACGCACGTAGCCGCCGTAAAAGCGATCTGGGATGCGTTGGCCGGGTGCGCCGTCATCCGTGGCTCCCAGCGAAATCGCTTTGTGATAGAGCGCTTCGGCCTCGGCTTTGTCCGACGCAGGAAACGCGAGCATTACGCCGTTGCCGGGGGTGGGGGCCTGTTTGTCATAGGGCTCGCACACGGCCAGCATCGGCTCGCCGCGTTTGGTGCCGATAAAGGCGATGCGGCCGGTGTCGATAACAACCTTTGCACCTTTGTCTGCAAAAAGTTCGGTATAGAAGGTTTTAGCGCGTTCCATGTCGGAAACGCCGATGGTTGTGTAGCCGATCATGTCAGGCCCTTCCTATAATTTCTGATCGCCGTAGAGGCGGTTTAACTTGCGCATGCCGCCGATCCAGCGGTCATAATTGTCGGTCTTGTTCTTCATGTAATCGATCACTTCCACATGCGGCGTGATAAGGAACGTCTCTGCGCGGATGACATCAACGCAGGCCTGCGCGCAGACGTCCGGCTCCATCATGCCGTTGATCGCGGCAACGTGGTCTTCATGGCCGCGCGTCATTTCGGTGCGCACGGCTTGGGGGCACAGGACCGAGACCTTGATACCTTCGTCCCCATGCGTCATCGCGAGCCATTCCGCGAGGCCGACAGCGGCGTGTTTGGTCACGCCGTAAGAGGCAGAGCCGACCTGATTGAGCAGACCCGCGGCAGAGGCCGTGTTGAGCAAGTAGCCACCCCCGCGCGCGGCCATGATCGGAGCGAGTTTTCGGCTCGCCCAGACATGCGCCATCACGTTGATATCCCATGTGCGTTGCCAATCTGCATTGGGCGTTTCCATGCCGCCGCCAACAGCGATGCCCGCGTTGGAGAAAAACAGATCAATAGGCCCGATGTCAGCCTCGACCGCGTCGATCATCGCCACGATCTGCGCCTCGTCAGAGACATTAACCGTGAAGGCGGTGCCGCCTACGTCCTTAGCTGTCGCCGCCGCGCCGTCCCCGTTCATATCAACGCAGACAACATGTTTAGCGCCTTCCTTGGCAAAGGCCTCGCAAAGCGCTTTGCCGATGCCGCTGGCCGCGCCTGTAACGACGCAGATTTTACCTTTCAGCTCCATGATCTATGCCCACATGCTAGAGCCGCCACAGACGGTAAGCGCCTGTCCGGTCATGTATTTGCTGGCGTCCGAACCAAGGAAGACGGCAAGGCCTGCAAAATCGTCAGGCTCGCCCAAGCGGCGCAATGGAATAGATTTCGAGTACTTTTCTTCGACACCCGGTTTGTCCCACAATTCACGCGCAAAGTCGGTTTTGATTAGCCCGGGGCATATCGCGTTGAAGCGGATGCCTTGCGGGCCGAACTCTGCCGCGAGATTGCGCACAAGGCCAATGAGCGCGAGCTTTGACATGCCGTAAGTGCCGAGCATATCGGATGCTTTGAACGCGCCAATCGAGGAGGTGAACATCATCGAACCCGTGCCTTTGGCCGCCATATCCGGCGCGACCATAGTTGCGAGCCAGAGATTGGACTGCACGTTGGCATTCATCGTACGCTCGTACTGTTCGTCCGAAATGCCTGCGATAGGGCCGAAGTAGGGGTTCACGCCCGCGTTGCCGACGACGATATCAATCGGGCCAGCGATCTCATGCGTCTTATCAACGAGCGCTTGAAGCTGCTGCTTGTGAACGATGTTGCAGGCCACGCCATGGGCACGCTCTGCGCCGACGGCCTCGTTAATTGCGGCGGCGGCTGCGTCCAGCTCCTCTTGGGTGCGGGCAGAGATCACCACGGTAGCGCCGTGCTCGGCAAGGGCTTTGGCCATCTCAAAACCCATGCCTTTGGACGCGCCCGTCAAGAGCGCGACCTTTCCAGTCAGATCAAACAGGCTCATCCCATGAACCCGAATGAACCGCGCGCTTCGGTATCACCCTTGATCGCGTCCTGACGCGAGTTGCTGTCTTTGTAGGTCTGCACTTCGTGGCGCGCGATGACGTGGTGATGCACCTCGTCAGGGCCGTCTGCATAGCGCAGCGTGCGCTGCTGGGCGTACATGCCAGAAAGCGGCGACCACTGGGAAATGCCCGTAGCGCCATGCACTTGCATCGCCTGATCGATGATATCGCAAACCTGCTCTGGCACTTTTGCCTTAATCATCGACACCCAGATGCGCGCCTCTTTGTTGCCAAGAACGTCCATGGCTTTGGCGGCTTTCAGAACCAGCAGGCGCATGGATTCAATTTCGATTTTCGCGCGCGAAATCGTCTCCATGTTCTTACCGAGATCAACGATCTTTTTGCCAAAGGCGACGCGGTTCAAACCACGATGGATCATCAGATCAAGCGCCTTTTCGGCCTGACCGATCGAACGCATGCAGTGGTGAATGCGGCCCGGTCCAAGACGGACTTGGGAAATCTCAAAGCCGCGCCCTTCGCCCCAGAGAATGTTTTCTTCCGGGACGCGCACATTGGTGAACCTGATATGCATATGCCCATGCGGCGCGTCATCATGACCGAACACATGCATAGGCCCGAGAATTTCGACGCCGGGCGTATCAATAGGGACAAGGATCTGTGATTGCTGGCGGAAGGGTTCTGCGTCGGGCGATGTTTTCACCATGACAATCATGATTTTACAGCGTGGATCGCCCGCGCCAGAGATATAGTATTTCTCGCCGTTCATCACCCATTCGCCGTTCTCAAGGACGGCCGTCATGCCAATGTTCTTGGCGTCCGATGAAGCACGATCAGGTTCTGTCATGGCAAAGGCGGAACGGATTTCGCCCGCGAGCAAAGGTTTAAGCCACTTCTCTTTCTGCTCTGGTGTGCCGATACGTTCCAGCACTTCCATGTTGCCCGTGTCGGGCGCAGAACAGTTCAGCGTTTCGGAAGCGAGAGGGTTCTTGCCTAACTCTGCTGCGATGTAGGCATAGTCGAGATTGGACAGGCCTTCACCTGTTTCCGCATTGGGCAGGAAGAAGTTCCAAAGCCCCGCGTCGCGCGCTTTTTGCTTGGCTTCGTTCATCAATTCCATCTGGCGCGGGTGGTAGGACCAACGGTTCTCCAGCCCTTTTGCCAGTGCGTGGAACTCCTCGGTCATTGGATCGACGTTTTCGCGAATGTGTTTGATTACCGCGTTCAAAAGCGGCTTTGCCTTATCGGACATTTCGAGGTTGTTAAGGGTGGTTGGATCTTTTGAATCAGACATAGAAGTGCCTCCTGTTGGCAGATTTACTTGTTCACCCACTTGGGTGCGCGTTTCTCGACGAAGGCTTGCACGCCTTCTTTGAAATCTTCGGTTTTGGCCAGATCAACGATCACTTCGCGTGAATAGGCAATGCTGCCTGCCATTCCGTCGCGCTTGGCCATATCGTTCAGCACACGCTTGGTCGCTTTGACAGCAGACGGGGAGACGGTGCAGAGTTGCTCGGCCTTTTCCATCGCTTTCGCCATCAATTCATCATGCGGGTGAACTTCGTTGACGCAGCCCATTTCAAGGGCTTCATCCGCCATGATCGTGCGGCCAGTGTACATCATTTCCTGCGCGGCGAGGCGTCCGATGTATCGTGACAGACGCTGCACGCCAGAAGCGGCAGCAAAGAAGCCGACTTTGACTTCAGGCAGCGCAAATTTAGCATTCTCGGACGCAAGAATGATGTCACAGGATAGCGCGGTTTCAAAGCCGCCGCCCATCGCAAATCCGTTCACGGCGGCGATGATCGGCTTTTCCAGATCAAAGCGGTTGGATAGTCCTGCGAAACCGGAATCTGGCGCTTTGGCCTTGCTGCCGCCTGTCGCGGTAGCTTTCAAATCGTTGCCAGCGGAAAAGGCTTTGTCGCCCGCGCCTGTCAGAACAGCGACCCAAAGGTCTTGATCCGCGGCGAATTTATCCCAGCAATCCGCCATTTCGTTATGCATGTCCACATGCACGGCGTTGTAAACTTCGGGGCGGTTCATAGTGACCAGAAGGATATTGCCCTTCACTTCGGTCTTGATGAATTCGTAGCTCATACCTTCAATCCTCCGGTATCAATCTCGGTAAACTTGCCGCCTGATGCTGCCAGCGCGCGCAGCGTTTCGGCAGGGGCGAACGATGGATCATCTGCACCCAGTTTTTCCATACGTTTCAGTACGCTTTCTGCCCCAACCATATCACCAAAGAACATCGGGCCGCCCTTGTCAGCAGGCCAGCCATAGCCGTTGAGCCAGACCACATCGATGTCGGACGGGCGCTGCGCCTTGTTTTCTTCAAGGATTTTCACCGCTTCATTAATCATCGGGAAGATGCAGTTTTCTATGATTTCGTCCTGACCCATCGTAGACGGTTCGGCTCCTGTGATATCGCGGATGATACCAGCGGTGACATCTGATGGGATCGGGCGGCGCGCATCGTCATAATCGTAGAAACCCGCCTTGGTTTTTTGCCCGCGTCGATCCAATTCACAAAGCGCATCACGGATGGGATTGTCCGTTACCGCGCCTTTGGACCAGCCGATATCAAGGCCCGCTAGATCGCTCATCTGGAACGGGCCCATCTTGAAGCCGAAAGCGTTCAGCGCCGCATCAACATCCCAAGGCATAACGCCCTGATAGACTAGCTTGTTCGCCTGGATTTGACGCGCAAACAGAATGCGGTTGCCAACGAAGCCCGGGCAAACGCCAACGAGCGTTGCAATCTTGTTGATGTCTTTCGCCAGCGCCATGCAGGTTGCGACCACATCATCCGCTGTATGTTTCGCGCGCACGATTTCCAAAAGCTTCATCACATTGGCGGGGGAAAAGAAGTGCAGCCCGATCACATCCTCGGGGCGTTTTGTCATCGATGCTATTTCGTTGATGTCCAGCGCAGAGGTGTTGGTGGCAAGGACCGCGCCGGGTTTCATAACAGCATCGAGTTCGGTGAATATCTTGCGCTTGAGCTCCATGTTTTCGAACACGGCTTCAATCACCAGATCGCACTCGGCAAGGTCGGCCAAAGCGAGACGCCCGTCAAAACGGCCCATGCGGGCCTCGACTTCGTCCTGCGGGAAACGGCCCTTGTCAGAGGAACGCTGATAGTTGCCGCGCACGACCTTAAGACCGCGATCCAGCGCCTCTTGTGTGGTTTCGACAATACGAACGTTGATCCCCGCGGTGGCAAAGTTCATTGCGATGCCGCCACCCATGGTGCCAGCGCCGATAATGCCGACAGTTTTAATTGGGCGGTGCGGCGTATTTTCGGGCAGGCCCGGAACCTGCCATGCAGCAGCGCCAGAGGCTGCTAAGTAGTCGCCGATTTCTTTTTCAGTTGGAGAGTTCATACTTGTGCCTCTTGATTGTCCAAACAGACCGTGCGGATTGCGCGGCGGTCGATTTTATCAGTTGCGCCGCGGATCAGCGGATCATGCTGAATCCACAAATGCGCGGGAATTTTGAATTTGGCGAGATGGCCCTCCAGAAAGGTTGCCATGTCATCGCGCGAGAGCGTCGCGCCTGCTTTCAGCTGAACTGCCGCGCCGACCACTTCGCCAAGTCTTTCGTCAGGGACAGAAAATGCGCCAGCTTCCAGAACATCGGGATGACGGTGCAATGCGCCCTCCACATCAAGGCAAGCGATGTTTTCGCCGCCGCGAATGATGATGTTCTTCTTGCGATCAAGGATGGTTATAAAACCGTCCGCATCGAGCACGCCCAGATCACCGGTGCGCAGCCAGCCGTCTTGCAAGGTTTCTGCTGTGGCCTCTGGCTTGTTCAGATAACAGCGCATGTTGGCCGGGCTTTTCACGGTTATTTCACCCAGCGCGCCCAACGGCACTTCATCGCCCGCATCGTTCAGAATTTTCAATTCCTGTACAGGGGGATGCAGTTTGCCTGCACTTTCGGGGCGCGCTTTGTAATCTTCGCCAATCATGCCGATGCCCAAAGCATTCGTTTCGGTCATGCCCCAGCCCGTTGCGACACCCGCATTGGGAAAGGTTTCAGCAAGCTGTGCTACCTGTGCTGCTGGGCGCTTTGCACCGCCTGCACCAAGGTAGTCGAGCGAGGGCAGCGTTTCGCCCATTTTCCGTGCAGCCAACATCAGTTCAGCGGATTGGGTAGGAACGCCCAGAAAGCGCGTGATGTTATTGTCCCGGATCAAACGAACGGCTTTTTCCGCATCCCATTTATGCATCAACGTTATTTTGGCGCCCGCTGGTAGGCTAAGTAGAAAAAGCGGGTGCGTTGCGGTGACGTGAAAAAGCGGCGTGACCACCAGTGCAGAGGGCCGCAGTGCCTCGGGCGCGTTTGGCTCTGGTGGCTCGACAAGTGGCGCGACAACCGATTGCATGAGCCAGCTAAAGACCGCATTCACTGCGCCGCGATGGGTTTGAACGACGCCCTTGGGGTGGCCTGTTGTGCCCGACGAATACATGATCGCAAAATCATCGTCGGTGTCGATCGCTACTTCGGGTGCAAGCTCTGACGCGGCACCATCACGCAGGTTAGAGAAATCATGCGCGCTCATACCTTCGCCGTCGCGCACTCCGATCAACGTCAATCCCAGTGTTTCGCGAAACGGCAACAGGCGCTCCATACGGGTGCCATCAGCGAAAACCACCTTTGCCTCGCTGTCGCGCAATGCATAATCCAGCTCTTCGCCAGTCCACCACGCATTCACAAATACAACGGTCGCACCGATGGACGAAATCGCCAGAACCAGTTTCAAAAGTTCGGGGTAGTTGCGCATCGCAATGGCAATGCGATCCCCTTTACCAAGGCCCAGTTCATCGCGCATTGCATGAGCTAACCGATACACTGACGCTGTGAAGTCAGCGTAAGTATATGTCTCGTCTTCATAAGCCAGAAAATCCAGCTTTCCTTCGCCATGCTGCGCCCAGCCCGCCGCCAAAAGAGCCGGCACAGTGGGAGGTATATTCTTGAAAGCTTTAAACGTAACTCCCCGCACGACAGCTTGATGAACTGCAAATGTGGGGTTGGTTTCAACGACATGGCGAACCGCGTCTTCCGGTGTCATCGCGGTCACTGCAGTTGTAGATTAATTTGCATTATCCCCTCCCAAGGCAACGCGACGCCCTTTATCCTTGCGGATCACGGGCGACATTCTTGAAGATAGACTAGGCAGTAAATCTACGCCTGCCAATCCCGCACAACGGAACGTCATTCCGCGAAAAAGCGCTTTGGACGAGACGTTGAATCACGAAAAAGGGGCAATCCCTACGGATCACCCCTTATCTTTCAGTTGAACAGGCCGACTCAGGCCTGACCCGTGTCTTGGCTTATGCGCTTAGCTTGATTACGCGTTTGCCAAACCCTTCACCGCGCAGCAAGCCGATGAATGCGGCTGGCGCTTGCTCCAGCCCTTCGATCATCTCTTCGCGGTACTTGATCTGGCCAGAGGCGACCCAAGCCCCCATTTGCTTGGCAAACTCGGGATAGAGATAGCCGAAATCGTCAAATACGATAAAGCCACGCATGGTCATGCGCTTGCGCAGGATCGTACCCATCAGCATGCTCATCCGGTCAGGTCCATCTGGCAGGGATGTCGCGTTATACTGCGAGATAACCCCGCACACGGGAATGCGCGCGGATGGATTCAGCAATGGTAGAACCGCATCAAACACTTCGCCGCCGACGTTCTCGAAATAGACGTCGATGCCTGCGGGAACCGCCGCTTTCAGTGCCTTGGGGAATCCGTCGGCTTTGTAATCAATGCACTCATCAAACCCGAGCACGTCTTTAACATGCGCGCATTTTTCAGCGCCGCCTGCGATGCCGACAACGCGCAGACCAAGGATCTTGGCGATTTGACCAACCGTCGCACCCACTGGGCCGCTCGCGCCCGCAACGACAAGCGTTTCACCCTTTTTAGGTTGCCCGATTTGCGTGAGGCCGGCCCAAGCGGTAAGGCCCGGCATGCCCAGAACACCCAGCGCCCAAGAGGGGTTTTGCGGCTCTTTGCCCATGTTGATGACGCCCGTGCCATCGGACACGGTATAATCCTGCCAGCCGCCAAATGCGACGACCCAATCGCCAGCCTCAAAACCCTTCACGTCAGAACTGACAACCTGCGCAACAGTACCGCCAACCATGGTGCCGCCAATTTCAACAGGCGCGGCATAGGAGGGCGCATCGCTCATCCGGCCACGCATGTAGGGATCAAGAGAAAGGTATTCGTTACGCAGCAACATCTGACCTGCGCCAGCGCTTGGCAGGTCACTTGTTTCCAGACGAAGTGTTTTATCGTTGGGTTCACCCTTTGGGCGTTCTGCTAAAACAAACTTGCGGTTCACTGTATCGGATTGCGTCACGATGATTGTCCTTTGATCTCTATGCACTCTTGATGAGCGCGTAGCGACCTTGGTGCAATTCGATTTGAATTGAAAGAAGTCACGCCACGTCCAAACTTGGGGGATTACCAATTACGACGCCACGTTCTCATAACGCAGCCAACGGATATGCCATCGGTTTTGTTCAACATGTGAAAAAGCCAGACGCTGAACGCCTTTAGCGGGCATATTGATAACATCACAAACGATCCAAGGGCTGACTGTTTCGCGCGGCCGGTCTCAAACAGGTCGATCACGCTGGGGGGCGAGCGGGGTTTAGACGTTGCTGTTCAACCCGACTTGATGGCAAGTTAGCTCAAAGGCCCATGTGCAAGTCACTTGGCCACAGCGCACCAGAAAGGAAACGACATGTCATCTTTTACATTCAATACGACGCCCAGCATTCGAATGGGCGCCGGCTTGATTGACGAATTGGGCAGCCTGACCAAAGCAATCTGTGGCGAACGCGTGTTGTTGGTAACGGACCCCGGCATGATCGCCACGGGCATCGTTGATCGGGCTATAAATGCGCTTGAACAAGCCAGCGTTTCGGTGATCGTATTCTCCGATGTCCAAGCTGATCCACCCGAAGCGGTCATCCTGGCTGCAACAGAGGCTGCCCGTGGGATGGACGGGGTCATCGGCCTAGGCGGTGGTTCGTCCATAGATGTCGCAAAACTTGCTGCTTTGCTTGGGGCAGGGAACGAAACGCTCAAGGACATTTACGGTGTTGGAAATGTGAAAGGTCCAAGGCTCCCTTTGATTGCGGTGCCTACGACTGCTGGTACTGG
This sequence comes from Planktotalea sp., assembly GCF_049680325.1. Lineage (GTDB taxonomy): Bacteria > Pseudomonadota > Alphaproteobacteria > Rhodobacterales > Rhodobacteraceae > Planktotalea. The sequence continues at coordinate 1,261 of NZ_JBAUHO010000295.1, read as the reverse complement.
TAGCGAAGTCACGCCGATTTCCATCGTCACAACAGGCGCGAGCGAGAAGATGGGTGTCGTGAGCCCGCTTATTATTCCCGACCTTGCCTTGCTTGATCCAGAGCTGACCAGGGATCTGCCCGCCCATGTAACCGCTGCAACGGGCGTTGATGCGATGGTTCACGCGATTGAAGCCTATGCCTCTGCCAGTCCAAATAATAACCCTATTAGCCGTGCTCTGGCTTGCGAGGCATTGCGTTTGATGGGGGCTGCGCTTGAACGGGCTGTGCGCGCTCCCCATGATATGGATGCACGTGGAGACATGCTCTTGGGGTCGCTTCTAGCTGGGCAGGCCTTTGCCAATTCGCCCGTTGCTGCTGTTCATGCGCTGGCTTATCCGATTGGCGGGCACTTCAAAGTACCACACGGGCTTTCGAATGCCTTGGTCTTGCCACACGTGCTACGATTCAACATTGCAACATCCCCCGAGCCATATGCAGCGCTTGCGCCAATCGCGTTTCCTGAACTCGCAGGTCTGAGCACTCAGAAAGCCGCGTCCGGATTTGCCGATGCGCTTGCTGCACTTTCTGAACGATGCGGTTTGCCATCCGGGTTGCGCGCAGTTGGAATTACCAATGAAGATCTGCCGCTTTTGGCGCGCGATGCTATGAATCAGACCCGACTGCTCGTGAACAATCCGCGCGCCGTTACCCAAGCGGATGCATTAGATATTTACGGTGCAGCCCTGTGAGCCGTCCAGTACCCGGCCAACGTCTGGACTATAACGCCTTTACACAGATCACGACGCGTTGGAACGACAATGATGTCTATGGTCACATGAACAACGTGGTCCATTATCAATTGTTCGATACAGCGGTGAATGGCCATTTGATCGACCAAGGTGCCCTTGATTTTCGGGCGGGTGAGACGGTCTTTCTCGTGGTAGAAACCGGATGCAAATACTACGGGGAAATTTCGTTTCCTGATATTGTGACTGCCGGTATTCGCGTTGTGTCGCTTGGTACATCTTCAGTGCGTTATGAAATCGGCCTGTTCAGAAATGACGCTACGGATGCAAGTGCCGAAGGCTTTTTCGTGCATGTCAACGTAAACAAAAAGTCCCGCCGCCCAACGCCCATTGAACAAAATGTGAGATCAGTCTTGGAAAGACTGAAAGCAAAGGCATAAATACCCAGAGTCCCTATAAATACAACATAATCATCATTATGAGGGTTAAGGCATGTAGCCGCAAAGCGATAATGTCACCCCTGTGCAATTCAGG
>NZ_JBAUHO010000294.1:0-9812 GCF_049680325.1 Planktotalea sp. | reverse complement strand
CCATTCAGGAGGCGTTTTGCTGGCTGACCTTCACAAATAACCGGGGTGGAGCGCGGACGATCTTAGCCGATTTTCAGGACATTGGTAGGTGGAGCATGGGCGGCGGATCACCGTTGGACGAACATGAGTTTCGAATCTACGTCGAAAACTTCGTCCTAGGCATCAGTGCGCTTCTTTGAGTGAAATTGCATTAGTGCCTGCAGGCCGGTCTAAGGGCAGACACGCGGTCACGTCTTCGTGAGCGTTCGGCGGGCTGGAAGGGCGCGAACAACCCCCGTAAAGGCAAGAGTAGGTTGTTAGTAGATTTTATGGTGCGCCAATTTTCCCAATAAAATCAAGGGTGATTGGCTCCGGCGGTAGGGATCGAACCTACGACCAATTGATTAACAGTCAACTGCTCTACCGCTGAGCTACGCCGGAACACTTCGGGCGATATAGCAATGGGGGTTTGCGGCGTCCAGAGGGATTTTCCCTCAAATCGCGTTTTTATTCACACAAGGGCTAGAGACGTTCGAAAATCGCCGTCTCGTTTGGAGCGCTTTTTCGAGAAAGCAGGTTTTTACCTACAAGATCAATGAGATGTGCGAATACATTTCGCGTCGCTGCTGGCAGCAGCGCAGCAGGGGTGTCAGAATAAATTGCTTCCGCAATGGCACGGGCGGTGTTTGGCCCTTTGGTCAGCTGTTCCAATATTTGCGCCTCGCGCGAATTTCTATGCGCGGTCAGCCAATCGATACGTGCAATCGGATCTGTGATCGGGGCACCATGGCCTGAATGCATAATCGCCGGCTTCAACGCGCGCAGCTTGGCGCAGGAGGCCATGAAATCGGTCAGATCGCCGTCGGGTGGTGACACCAGTGAACTCGCCCAACCCATCACCAGATCGCCGCAGAACGCCGCATCGTGCCAAGTGAAACACATGTGATTGCCCATGTGACCAGGCGTATGCCAGGCCGTCATGCTTTGATCGCCTGCTTTATAGGTCTTGCCATCTTCCAGCTGAATGTCAGGCGCGAAATCGGTATCAATGCCTTCGCCGCCGTCGCTCATGCCCGCGGCTAAACAGGCCTGCATAGCGGCGCTTCTACCCGCATCACTTGGCCCGAACGCAAGGATCGGGGCACCTGTCGCACGCGACAGCGGGGCCGCCAGGGGCGAGTGATCCACATGGGAATGGGTGACAAAAATCTGCGTAATGCGCTGCCCATCGCTACAGGCAGCCAAGATCGCCTGAAGGTGCGCGTCGCTTGCGGGACCGGGGTCAATCACAGCGATTTCGCGGTTGCCCAAAAGATAGGTGTTCGTGCCGCGATAAGTCATCGGCGAAGGGTTCGGCGCGATGATTCTACGCAGGCCATAGTTGAGGTCTTCGGCGATGCCAATTGCGGGATTAAAGTCGTCCAATGTCATCTGCTCTTTCCTTCGCGCGCGCGTCATGTGTAGGTTATGACATGTCTTTTGCTTGGCTCAAACGCTATATGCCACGCAGTCTTTATGGCCGCGCTGCGCTTATCCTTGTTCTACCGGTTGTAACCTTGCAATTGGTCGTATCAATCGTCTTTATCCAGCGTCATTTTGAGGGTGTGACTGAACAGATGAGCCGAAGCGTTGCGCTTGAGTTGCGCTATCTGCTTGATGAAATGCAGGGGCTTCCGACTGAAGCCAGCGCGCTGGACGCCATTCGTGATATCGCGCGCAATCTACGTTTTGATGTCGCCTTCGTGAGCGAGGCGAAAGTTCCGTATGAAACAGAACGGCGTTGGTATGATTTCTCGGGCATCGTCGTTGAACGCACCTTCGAAGAGCGCCTTGATGAGTTGCGCGTGATTTCCATGCCTGATGATTGGCGCATTTTTGCATTCGTTGACACACGCCTTGGCCCAGTTCAAATCGGTTTTGATCGCCCGCGCGTGTCGGCCTCTAACCCCCACCAACTGTTGGTAAATATGGTGTTCTTTGGGGTTTTGATGACAGTCATTGCCTATATTTATCTGCGCAATCAATTGCGCCCGATCACCCGTTTGGGTCGCGTCGCAGAGGCCTTTGGTCGGGGGCAAACGCTACCCTATCACGCCTCTGGCGCGGTCGAAGTGCGCGCGGCGGGGAATGCGTTTTTGTCGATGCGTGCGCGGATCGAGCGCCAGATCGAACAACGCACGATGATGCTGTCAGGCGTTAGCCATGATCTGCGCACCCCCTTGACGCGTCTGAAATTGGGCCTGTCGATGCTGGATGATGAAGATCGCGAACCGCTAGAACGCGATGTCGAAGATATGCAGCGCCTTTTGGATGAGTTTTTGAACTTCGCACGTGGCAGTAGCGAGGGCGGGCAAGACCTATGTGATCCGTTGGAAATTGCGAAATCCGTTGTGGATGACGCCGTGCGCATGGGGACGAAAGTCACCATGGCGGAGATGCAAACTGGCCCGAAGGCTATGCTGAATTCTCTGTCTTTGCGGCGCGCCTTGGAAAATTTGATTGGCAACGCCGTGCGCTATGGCACCTGCGCCGAAGTGTCGGTCATACGCACGGAAAAAACGGTTATGTTTCGCGTGGATGATGATGGTCCCGGTCTGCCCGAGGATCAGCATGGCGCAGCAGTAAAACCATTTGTTCGACTTGAGCCCGCGCGCAACCAGAACAAGGGTACGGGCGTCGGACTGGGCCTTGCGATCACCAATGATATCGCGCGCGCCCATGGCGGAACTCTGCGTTTTGGCAAAAGCGATACTTTAGGTGGGCTACGCGCAGAAATCGTTATCGGCACCTGAAACTCACGGCACCAGCCAACAAAAAACGCCCCACCAAGATAGGTGAGGCGTTTCTTTAACTTAAGCGCAATCGATTAACGGTTTTCGATGTCCGTGTAATCGCGCGCAGTCTCGCCAAGGTATAGCTGGCGCGGGCGGCCAATCTTGTTTTGTGGATCGCCGATCATTTCTTTCCACTGGCTGACCCAACCAACGGTGCGTGACAGCGCGAAGATAGGTGTGAACATCGACGTCGGGAAACCCATCGCTTCCAGAATGATACCCGAATAGAAATCGACATTCGGGAACAGCTTTTTGTCAGCAAAATACGGATCGGCAAGCGCTGCTGTCTCCAGCTCTTTTGCGACCTGCAAAACCGGGTTGTTTTCAACGCCGAGCAATTCGAGAACCTCGTCCGCAGATTGCTTCATCACTTTGGCACGCGGGTCAAAGTTTTTGTAAACGCGGTGACCAAAGCCCATCAGGCGGAAGGGATCATCTTTGTCCTTTGCCCGCGCGATAAACTCGGGGATGCGATCCACAGTGCCAATTTCGCGTAGCATCTCAAGGCAGGCCTGATTTGCGCCGCCGTGGGCAGGGCCCCAAAGGCAGGCGATTCCCGCAGCGATACATGCAAAGGGGTTCGCACCGGAAGAGGACGCCAGACGAACCGTTGATGTGGATGCGTTCTGTTCGTGATCCGCATGCAATGTGAAAATACGATCCATGGCACGGGCCAGAATTGGATTCACTTCATACTCTTCCGCGGGAACCGCAAAGCACATGCGCAGGAAGTTGGACGCATAATCCAGATCATTGCGCGGATAGACGAATGGCTGACCGATCGAATATTTGTAAGCCCAAGCGGCAATTGTCGGCATCTTGGCGATCAGGCGGTGCGACGCGATTTCGCGCTGACGCGGATCGGAAATGTCTGTGCTGTCGTGATAGAAGGCAGACATAGCACCAACAACACCCGTCATAATGGCCATCGGGTGCGCATCGCGGCGGAAACCACGGAAGAAACCCGTCATCTGCTCATGAAGCATCGTGTGACGTGTGATCGTGCTTTCGAATGTTTCAAGCTCTGCAGCCGCTGGCAGTTCACCATAAAGCAACAGATAGCAGACCTCTAGGAAATGGGACTTTTCAGCAAGCTGATCGATTGGATACCCACGGTGCAGCAGTTCGCCCTTGTCGCCATCGATGAAGGTGATGGTGCTGTCGCAGCTTGCAGTAGAGGTGAAGCCGGGATCATAGGTGAACACGCCCGCTTGTGCGTAGAGCTTGCGAATGTCGATGACATCCGGTCCAGCTGTTGGCGAATAGATCGGCAGTTCAAACTGTTTGTCGTCAAATTTCAGCGTGGCGCTGCGTTTTGAGGTGTCAGACATTCTCATCCCTTTTCAAAGCTACCTGTCGCGCGGACCGCGTCCAGGTTCGTGTACCTAACGAGTCTTACCGAAGTCTTACCCGTTTGGCGTGGCTGCGTCGGAAATTCGGGCAATGGATTCTTCCTTGCCCAAAACCAGCAGCATATCAAATACGCTAGGTGTCACAGAGCGTCCGGCAAGCGCCGCACGCAAGGGGGCTGCCATTTTGCCGAATTTCGTGTCGTTCGCTTCGGCAAATTCCGCTGTGATCGCCTCAAGAGCGTCTCGGCTCCAGCTAGCATTTTGCAGATGCGGCGTCAACGCATTCAGTATACCACGGGATACCGTATCAAGCGATTTCTGCGCCTTCTCATCCGGTGAAATCGGGCGCTCGACCAAAACAAATGCAGCTTTTTCAAGGAGTTCTGGAAAGGTTTTGGCCCGCTCTTTGAGGCAATTCATCGCATCTGCCAAAAGTGCGACCTTGCGTTCGCAAAGTGGCTCGTCGCCGCGCGCTGCCAGAAATTCGAGCAATTCTTGCTGCAAGGCAGCATTGTCGGCGCTTGCGATATGCTGACCGCAGACGTGTTCAAGCTTTTTCGTGTCAAAACGGGCAGGGGATTTGCCGATTCCATTCAAATCGAACCATTCCTTGGCCTGCTCGTCAGTGAAAAATTCGTCATCCCCATGGCTCCAGCCCAGCCGCGCAAGATAGTTACGCATGCCAGCCGCTGGATAGCCCATCAATTGGTATTCCTGCGCACCAAGCGCGCCGTGGCGTTTGGACAGTTTCTTGCCGTCGGGGCCGTGAATGAGGGGGATATGTGCATAAACGGGCAGATCCCAGCCCATTGCTTCGTAAATCATCATTTGACGCGCGGCATTGCTAAGGTGGTCATCCCCGCGAATAACGTGGGTGACGCCCATATCATGGTCATCCACCACAACGGCCAACATATAAACAGGCGTGCCATCAGAGCGTAGCAGGATCATGTCATCCAACTGCTCATGGGCGATCCGCACCTCGCCTTGCACTTCGTCATGAATAACCATCGTGCCGCCTGTCGGGGCCTTCACACGAATGACGAATGGCGCATCAGGGTGGGTGCTGGCATCCGCGTCACGCCATGGGCTGCGATAGAGCGTGGAACGTCCTTCGGCCCGCGCAGCTTCGCGAAAGGTTTCTATTTCATCCTGCGTCGCAAAACACTTGAACGCCTTGCCGGCTGCAAGCAACTCGTTCGCCACTTCGGCGTGGCGATCCGCGCGCTCAAACTGGCTGATGACATCGCCATCATGATCCAGCCCAAGCCATGCCATACCTTGAAGTATTGCAGCCGTCGCTTCGGGGGTTGAGCGCGCCCGATCCGTGTCCTCGATGCGCAGCAAGAACTTACCGCCGCGCCCGCGAGCATAGAGCCAGTTGAACAAGGCAGTACGCGCCCCGCCAATATGGAGATATCCGGTCGGGGACGGGGCAAAACGGGTGACAACATCAGCGGACATAGCGCGATTAACCTTTCGGTAAGCATAACTTGGATAGAGTTGAGCATGTGATAGCTATCCGGACGGGTAAGGACAAGGACAAGCATGGATCGCGACAATGGTTGGCGCGCGCTCTTCAGTGCGGAACTCACACAGGGGTTTGTCTTTTCGCCCGTCGTCTTTTCGCTGGGCATTCTGTTGTACTTTCAGGCACCTGTTGAGCCACAAATTTGGCAAGGTGCACTCGCTTTCTCTTGTGCTGTCCTTTTTGGTTTGGCGCTTGGTCGCGCAGGCTATTCACTGCGGCCTGTTTTTTGGGCACTCGCGCTATTCGCGGCTGGGTTTAGCGCTGCAGCATGGCGCAGCACTTCGATCGCTGCACCCGTTCTGGATTGGCGTTATTATGGCCCGGTTGAAGGCCGTGTTGTTGGGCTGGATCGCTCTGGTTCAGGCGCTTTGAGGGTCACGCTGGATCAGATCGCCCTTGGGCGGCGCGCCCCTGATGAAACCCCCGAAAAGGTCCGCATTTCGCTGTTTGGCGATGATGCGCAGCTACGACCGAAGGCAGGCGCCCGCGTAATGACCACGGCGCATCTTTCACCACCCTCTGGCCCCGCAGAGCCACATGGTTTCGATTTCCAGCGCTATGCCTGGTTCGAGCAGCTGGGCGGCTTGGGGTATTCGCGATTACCGTTGCTGCTGGCAGCGCCGCCCGAGCGAAATCACACCTTCTTTGCTTGGCGGCTGGCGATATCAGAGCGCGTTCAATCCCATTTGAGCGGCCAGACCGGAGCCTTTGCTGCTGCCCTGATGACGGGGGACCGCAGTGGGTTATCGCAAGAAACGCTCAATGATTTACGCCATAGCAATCTCGCCCATTTGTTAGCCATTTCGGGGCTGCACATGGGGCTTTTGGCAGGGTTTGTGTTCGCTGCGTTGCGCGTGTTGTTCGCTTTGACGCCGCCTTTGGCTACCGGCCAATCCGCAAAGAAAATTGCAGCGCTTGGGGGCTTGATTGCGGCGGCAGGGTACCTGGGCCTTTCAGGTGGATCCGTTGCAACAGAGCGCGCGTTTGTTATGGCGGCCGTGGCCCTTGGGGCAGTCATGCTAGAGCGCCGCGCAATAAGTTTGCGCGCCGTTGCACTGGCCGCTCTGATTATCCTGCTGCGCAAGCCAGAGGCGGTAACAGGCCCGGGTTTCCAGATGTCCTTTGCGGCAACGACGGCTTTGGTGATTACTTTCAACCTGATCTCAGCGCGGCGCATGGGTGGCGGGCCGGGGCATCCGCTGGTGCGTATCATCAGCGGCACGGTAATTTCCTCCGCAGTCGCAGGCTTGGCGACACTTCCAATTGCGGCTGCCCACTTCAATATTATCGCGCATTACGGATTGGCGGCGAACCTGATTTCTGTCCCTTTGATGGGGGTGCTGATTATTCCTTTGGGTGTCATCGCCGTCTGTCTGTTGCCCTTCAACATGGAAGGAATTCCTCTCTATTTCATGGGTTTTGGGCTGGATTGGATATTGTCCGTCGCCCATGAAGTCGCACATTGGCCAAGCGCGATTACCACGGTTCCAGCCCCGCCCGGTTGGGCCTTCTTTATGCTTTGCAGCGGTTTTTTGCTTTTGGGGCTCATGGCGTCCAAACTACGCTTTTTGTGCGTCGCCCCGATTTGCGTCGGAGCCATCGCTTGGGCCACGGTTGAGCGCCCTGATGTGCTTATCGCAGACACCGGAAATCTGGTGGGGGTTCTCTTGGAAAAGGGGCGCGCACTCAACAAAGCGAAGGGCGCAGGGTTTGTTGCGGGCGTTTGGCTGGAAAATGATGGGGATGCCAGCGATCAATGGCGCGCAGCGCAGCGCTGGGGGGAGGGCGTGAATGCGACTTCGGTCAGTGAACGCACCATCTATGCCGCAAGTGGTAAACGCGGCCTTGCCGCCTTCAAAGGCTGCTCCGTCAATGACATCGCGATCTTTTCAGAAGCCTTTGAGGGCAGCGCGCCATGCGAAATTTTCGACATCACGCGATTGAAGCAGACAGGCAGTGTCGCACTTACGTTCAAGCCGAACGGAGCACTTGAAATCACAACGGCCCGCGCAGTGGCGGGCCGACGATACTGGAATGACAAAGCCCTGCGCAAAACGCGCTGGGGCCATCAATAGCTGCGGATCAAACCGACCAAACGGCCCTGCACTTTGACTTGCTCATGCGAGAAAAAGCGCGTCTCAAAGGCCGGGTTCGCCGCCTCAAGCGCGATGGTCGTGCCGTTGCGATGGAACCGCTTCAGCGTGGCTTCCTGATCTTCCACCAGGGCCACAACGATATCGCCGTTATCTGCTGTATTCGTTTCACGGATCACCACGATATCACCATCGTTGATGCCCGCGTCGATCATGGAATCACCTTTAACTTCAAGCGCATAATGCTCGCCCGGGCCTGATAGCATCTGGCTTGGCACCGCAACATTATGCGAGGCATGACTGATCGCTTCGATCGGGACACCCGCTGCGATCTGCCCCATGACAGGCAGTTCCATCGCATGGATCGCTTCAACAGGACGGGCTTCGCGCGGGGCAGGTACATCGGGTTTACCACCCTCAACAACGCGCGGCACAAAGCCAGCAGGCGTCATACCCATGCTGTCAGGCAGCTTCACAATCTCGATGGCGCGGGCACGGTGCGCAAGGCGGCGGATAAAGCCGCGTTCTTCCAGTGCAGTTATCAAACGGTGAATGCCTGATTTGGAACGCAGATCCAGCGCTTCTTTCATTTCATCAAACGAAGGGGGAACACCGTCCTTCTGCATGCGTTTGTTGATAAATTCCAGCAAATCCAGCTGCTTTTTGGTCAGCATTCCAGCATCCTCCTGCGGTGCAGTTTCGCTTTGTTCTATCCATGTTCTCGTTTTGTGTCAACGAATTGTTCAGATACATTAAAGCGCGATGTAGGGAACCTGTTCGCCAACGGCGCGCGCCGGATCATGAGGAGGGCGCAGCAAGAGTGCGTTCGCCTGCGCAAGAACGCTCAAGAGCGCGCTGTCCTGGCGTTCGACCGCCGTGATTTTGCCATTCGCGACCTGTGCGCGCATATAATGCGCGCGCGGCCCGTTCTGTGGCAGATCTTCGGACAAAGTGGCGTTCAAATGCGGGGCAGCGGTTTGTCCAAGGCCAAGCATTGCGCGCACGATCGGTTGCACAAAGACGACGCCGCAGACCATTGCAGACACCGGGTTGCCGGGCAGGCCGATCATCACCGAGTTTTCCAACTTGCCAGCCATGAGCGGCTTTCCGGGGCGCATTGCGACTTTGTAGAACGCGCGCTCCATTCCGAGGTTCGCAGTGACGCCGCCAACCAGATCATGATCGCCAACCGAAGCGCCGCCGATGGTGATAATCAGATCCGCGCCGCGCGCCAATCCGAAGGCTGTGTGCAGTGCAGGCAATGTGTCATGCGCAATCGGCAGCAAGCGCACGTTCGCTCCCATTTGCTCTAACATCGCCTTTAACCCGAAGGTGTTGGAGGCAATGATCTGATCGGGGCCGGGTGTTTCGCCTGGCATCACCAGTTCTGTACCCGTCGAAATGAGTGCAATGTCAGGGCAACGCGTCACCGGCACTTCGTTGATGTTCATGGATGCAAGCAGGGCGATCAACTGCGGCGTCAAAAGCTGCGGTGACTCTAGCGTTTGACCCGCTTTGAAATCGGCACCGGCAGGGCGAATATAGGCTTGGGTTTCGCTTGTCTCGCGGATGGTTACCTCATTCGAAATAACATCGACATCTTCTTGAATTACGATCCAATCAGCGCCTGTCGGCACAGGTGCACCTGTAAAGATGCGCACCGTTTGACCCGCAGCAATGGCACCATGAAAGCGCGCGCCTGCCGCAGATTCGCCGATCATTTTCAACCGCTTACCTGCGACATAGTCAGACGCACAGATGGCGTATCCATCCATCGCTGATGCGGCAAATGCAGGTTGATCGCGCGTGGCGCTTACAGGCTGGGCCAGAACGCGGCCCGCTGCGTCCTTTAGCTGAACCTTTTCAACGCCGAGCGGCGCGACAAGTGCAAAAAGTTCGGTAAGTGCCTGCTCTACGCTAATCATTCAGCCACATAGCGGCCAGATTTGCCGCCATCCTTTAGGGTCACATGAATGCCGCCAATTTCCATTGTCTTATCAACGGCTTTTATCATGTCATAGAC
>NZ_JBAUHO010000293.1:0-24613 GCF_049680325.1 Planktotalea sp. | reverse complement strand
CCTCTACATTGGGCATCCTCTTCATTCTGATCGGCATGAGCGCGATTTCCATTAACGACATGCTGATTAAGCAGCTTTCAAGCGGCTACCCCCTGCATCAACTGGTGTTTACCCGCTCATCCATCGGGCTTTGCTTTTCGATCGTGTTCTTGCAGCTGGAAGGCGGCTGGACTTTGCTCAAGACCAAAACGCCCGGCCTTCACGCCCTGCGTGCGCTGATGGTCGTCATTTCGAACATGACGTTTTTCGCCGCGATTGCCGTACTGCCCTTGGCAGAAACCACCGCGTTGTTCTTTGCCGCGCCCTTGATGATAACGCTACTTTCCATTCCTCTTTTGGGTGAAAAGGTTGGCCCAATGCGCCTATCCGCGGTGATGGTCGGTTTCATCGGTGTGTTGATAATGCAGCGCCCTTGGCAAAGCATGGCCGATTCAGAGGTAAACCGCATCGTGCTGTTGTTGCCTGTTCTTTCGGCGCTGACCTATGCGATCAATCAGGTGATGACGCGCAAACTTGGCGTCAGCTCCAAAGCCTCTGCCCTTGCCATGTACATACAGGTCACTTTTATTTTCGTATCCGCAGGGTTTTATTTCGTTGCTGGTGACGGGCGTTTCGCCGAAGGCGTGGAAAACGGTGCGGTGATCTTCCTTTTACGCGAATGGCATTGGCCACCCGGCTCCGACTGGCCCTTCCTTATTGGTCTTGGTTGCCTGTCCGCGATCGTCGGATATTGCCTTGGACAAGCCTACCGCCTTAGCAGCGCAGCAACTGTCGCGCCGTTTGAATATGTTGGCCTGCCCCTCGCAGTATTCTGGGGCTTCACAATCTTTGGCGAATTGCCTGATACCGCTGTGACGCTTGGCATCTTGCTGATTATGGGTGCAGGCCTGTTCGTGTTCCTGCGCGAACGTGCCTTGGCGCGGCGCATCACGCGCCCAACGAACATGCGTCGTTAGGCTTGCATATAGGCGTCGACGCGCGCGGCTTGCTCTGCGCTTAATCGCAGACCCAGCTTGCTGCGCCGCCAAAGAACATCCTGCCCCGTGCGCGCAAACTCGTGGGATCTAAGCCAGTCCAACTCCGCCGCGCTCAGGCCTGCTCCGAAAGCCTCGCCCAAATCTGCTGCATTCTTTGCATCTCCCAAGATAACGCGCGCGTCGGTGCCATAGGCCCGCACCAACCGCTTGGCCCAAGCCGCTTCCAGAAACGGATAATCGCGCTGCAAATCCGCGATCAGCGCATCCACACCATCCACCGGAAAATTGCCCCCGGGCATCGGCACACCTGCCGTCCATTCGCCCTTTAGTCCTTCGAACTGCGTAGCAATCTTCCTGAGCGCACTTTCGGCAAGGCGGCGATAGGTGGTGATCTTGCCCCCGAAAATATTCAGCAAAGGTGCAGCCGCATCATCCAGCTTCAACGTATAATCCCGGGTCAAGGCTGATGCATTCTCCGCCCCGTCATCATAAAGCGGGCGCACGCCCGAATAGGTCCACACAATCTGATCGCGGGTAACTGGCGCTTTGAAATACTTCGATGCGAACGCGCAAAGATAGTCTTGTTCTTCTATTGTGCAGCTCGGCACTTGCGAGGGATCAGAATGATCCGCATCCGTCGTTCCGATCAGCGTGAAATCGCCCTCGTAAGGAATGGCGAAAATGATCCGCCCGTCTTCGCCCTGAAAGAAATAGCATTTGTCGTGCTCATATAGCTTGGGCACCACGATGTGAGAGCCACGCACCAAACGAACGCCCTCCCGGCTATTCAATCCAAGCGTGCCATTCAACACATCCCCGACCCAAGGCCCCGCCGCATTGACGATCATCTTGGCGCTGACATCGCGCATCGCGCCGCTTTGCTGATCGCTTAGCGTGACAGTCCAGTGATCCGAATGCCGCTTTGCGCCTGTCACTTTGGTGCGCACCATAATGTCAGCGCCGCGCGCCACTGCGTCGCGCGCATTCAGCACAACAAGGCGGGAATCCTCGACCCAGCAATCGGAATACTCATAGGCCTTTTCAAACCGATCCTGTAGCGGCCCTCCCTCTGGTGCGCGGCGCAGATCAAGCGTGGCTGTCGCTGGCAAAATCTTGCGACCACCCAGATGGTCATACATGAACAGACCCAAACGGATCAGCCAAGCAGGGCGGCGTCCTTTCATCCAGGGCATAACAAAACCAAGCAGCTTGGAGGTAGGTGTCGCGCTCTCAAAGCGCATGTCCTTGTGATAGGGCAGCACAAAACGCATCGGCCATGAAATATGCGGCATCGCGCGCAACAGCGTCTCGCGTTCGATCAAGGCCTCGCGCACGAGGCGCACCTCGAAATACTCAAGATACCGCAAGCCACCATGAAAAAGCTTGGTCGACGCACTGGACGTCGCCGAAGCCAGATCATCCATTTCAGCCAGACCGACGCGCAAACCGCGCCCTGCCGCGTCCCGCGCAATGCCACAGCCGTTAATGCCGCCGCCAATAATCAGCAGATCATAATCAAAGTCTTGCGCCATGGGGTGTCCTCAAAGCTGACGAGAGTATCGCCCAAGCCTTTAGCGCAAACATCGCCCACGCTAAAGCGACAACGTCCCGACACTTCCACCGCCGCACACATAAAGTGTCTGGCCCGTGACAAAGCCATTCTCGGGATCGCAAAAGAACAAGAACGCATTCGAGATATCGCGCACCGTGCCAAGCCGCCCGACAGGGATTCTCTTCGCAAGCTCTGCCTCGCGTGCGCTACCCTTCTCGATAATGCCCCAGAAATTATCCGTCTGCACGGGTCCCGGTGCCACGACATTCACGGTAATCCCGTGCTGCGCCAGTTCCAGCGCCCATGTGCGCGCCATGCCGATGATACCTGCTTTTGTCGCCGAATAGGCCGTGCGCGTCGGCACCCCCAACGCCGCGCGCGAGCCATTGAACAGCACGCGTCCGAACTGCTTCGCCTTCATCGATGGCAAACTGGCCTGCAGCAGCGTGAGCGCGCTGCCCAGATGCAATTGCGTTAGGCCTGTCAGATCGGACGGCTTGGCCTCTTCCAGCAGATTGGGCCAGATCATACCCGCGTTATGGATCAGATGTGACACCTCGTGTTGCGCCGCAATCTCGCCCGCGGCCTGCTCGGTCGCGGACGCGTCCAGAAGGTCCACCTCTACATGCACCAGCTTCGCGTTCGACCACTCCGGTGCACCGCGCGATAAGGACACCACTGTGTAACCTTTTTCAATCAGGCGCTGCCCAAGATCCGCACCGATTCCCTTGGAGCCACCTGTGATAATCGCGGTGTAATCGCTCATGCTGTCACCATCGCCAACACACGCAGCGGGCTACCAGTGCCGCCCTTGATCTTTAGCGGCGGCGCAATCAGCATTGCGCCCGTTGCAGGCAGTTGATCCAGATTGCGCAGGCATTGCAGTCCGAATTTGCCAGCACCGTGCAACAGATAATGCGCAGGATAGGGCGGCACATAATGCATGCCTTGTCCTGCATCCGTGCCCACGGTTTCCGTGCCAAATCCGCGGATGTTTCGCTGCAAAAGCAGCTCGATCGCCGCAGGCGTCGGCCCCGGGGAATGCGGACCATCCTCGGCCATGTTCAGATAATCCTTCCCACTGCGCTTGGACCAATCGGTGCGCATGAGAACCCAAGCGCCTTCTGGGATCACACCATGGCTCGCCTCCCAAGCGTCAATGATCTCGGGCGTCAGTTCAAAGTCGTCATCGCGCGCCGCGCCTGTCGCGCAATCAATCACGCAAACAGGCCCGACAAATGCACTCGGATCAATCTCATCCACAGCGCCGTTGGGCACGTCCTTACCCGAAATCCAGTGGATCGGCGCATCGAAATGCGTACCTGTGTGTTCGTTCAATGTCAGATTGTGCCACTTCCACGCGGGACCGCGATGATCGTAGGCACTGACCTCTTCCATACGAAAGCGCGCGCATTGGCCGAACTCTGGTGGCAGGATAATCACAGGGAAATCTGGATCAAGCGTGTGGGTCAGATCCACGATCTTCACAGCGCCGCTCGCCAATGCGCCAACCATATCTGCAATCACATCGCTCATGATCGGCCCCCCGTCACTTCGCGCTCCAAAAGCGCGGCATTTTCCTGCCAGCGTGCGTAGACATCGCGGGCAATGTCTCCGCATGTGACCTCTTCCAACCCGTCCACCAAGCCTTGCACGAGCGAACGGGCAATCGCTTTGGGCGAAACTTTTGGCGGCGGTAAAGGCTGGAACCATTCGTCGCCTTCAATCGGTCCGACATAGACATTCATCATGCGTAATCCCGAGGCTCGAAATTCGGACCTCAAGCTTTGCGAGATCGAGCGCGCAGCAGCCTGGCTTGCCCCAAAGGCGCTGTAGCTTGGATCCGGCATGAGCGCCTGCACAGACAGGATGTTCACAAAGGCCACTGCGGAATTGATCCCATCCTGCACACGTGCGCTCATGCCGGGGCCAAAGCCCTGCGCAAGGCGCATCAATCCTAGCGTGTTCACTTCAAATGTTTCGCGCGCGAAACTTGTGTCGTTTGCCATGACACCGCCGGGGCGTGCGTGGTTGGCGGTGTTGATAAGGATATCGACCTTGCCACCAATCTCTGCGCTTAGCTTGTCGATGGAAGAAACGTCCGTCACATCCAAAGGCAACAACGATACATTTTCCATCCCTTCAAATGCCCGGCGCGCAGGCCAGCTGCGCCATGCTTCAGGCTCGCCCAGAAACACATGGCTTGCCCCCGCCGCCAACAAGGCTTCCGTCAACGCCAACGCCATCGGTGCGCGGGCATCGCTTATCAGAATGCGTCGCCGTTTGGGATCACAGGACATTGCGCGCAGAATTGGGTCATCTTGCATGGTGTCACTTCCTTCCAATGGCAGTGCGATCAAAACGCCTTGCCCCGCCCTATCCAGTTTCAACGCGATACGAACCGCATCGCCGCGCCCCACGTCGCCGTGCATATGGCAATTCACGACAGGCCCGACGTCCAGCTTTGCAGATCCCATGCGCCACGGCATGCGTTCGCGAAAATAAGGTTCGGGCGAAACGCGGATGGTGGTTTCGGCCAGCATTGTCGCGCGCGGGTCAACGTCGCGCCAGTGCAGATCATCGCTTAGACATTTGCAGCAAGCATCGCGCGGCGGGTATTGCACTGCGGCGCAACTTGCACAGACCTGCAGCCCAAAGCGCCCCTGCGCCGCCATAACCCCCAAGCCCAAAGATGCACGCGAGCGCGCCAAGGGCGGTAGCACGGGAACACGTGTGCGTTTCTGCGGGTCTTTCTTGGGCGGAAACGGCAGCGTATTGCTCATGCGTTTGCCCCCGTAATTATGGCCGCTGATGAACAAAGCCCACGATCATAGTTTATCACGCCAAAGCCCGAGACCAGCGCGCGCTGCGCGCCCTCAACCTGTGTACCACCTGCGCTTTGTGTGACCTGCCTGATCGCTTCGACCAATCCTAGATAGCCACCTGCCGCACCGGCTTGCCCAACGGACAATTGCCCGCCGGATGTGTTATGCGGAAAATCGCCGCCAATGGTCAGATCATGCTTGCGAACGAACTCTGCACCTTCGCCCTTGGCACAAAAGCCCAGATCCTCGATCTGCATCATGCAGATCACGGGGTAGTCATCATAGGTTTGCAGCAGATCAATCGCCTCTGGACCGTGACCTGCCATCGCCCAAAGTTCGTCAACATCCACCGCCCAGCCACCGCGCAGCTGGATCGGATCATCGGGGAAGGCGTTGGTCCGCTCGATCGTCGAAGCAATACGCGCGAAAGGCAGGCCCCTAGCGATCGCCGCCTCCTCGCGCATCATTACAAAAGCCTCTGCCCCCGCGCAGGGCATGACGCAATCGAACAGGCCGATGGGATCAGAAATCATGCGGGCGCTCATATACTCCTCCAAGGTCAACGGCTTTTTCATCACCGCCTGAGGATTGCTGAGCGCGTTGCTTCGCTGCGAAACAGCAATGCGGCCAAAGTCTTCGCGAGTGGCACCGAATTCTTGCATGTAGGCGTCTTGTAGCAGCGCGAAACTGGCGTTTGGGCCGCCAAAGCCATAGGGAAACGTCGCATCCATCGCAAAGCGCGAAAAGGCGCTGAGCAGGTTGCGAAAGCTGTCAATGCGGTTGGTATCCCCCGCCACGCAAGCGATTGTATCCACATCCCCTGCCTGAATAGCGCGCGCAGCGCGGCGCAGGGCCGCAACGCCGCAAGCTCCGCCCATTGGAACGGTATCAAGCCAGCGCGGGGAAAAGCCAAGATGTTGGGTGAGGCCAACTGGCGTGTCGGGTGCCAGGGTGAAGCTGGACACAGAAAGGCCATCCACTTCGGGCGGGGTCATGCCGATTTTACCCAAGGCTTCGCGCAGGGCTTTGGCGATCCACCAATGGGCGGTTTCATTCGTGTAGCGCACATAGGGAACCGAAACAGGCGCGGTCAGCACGACGCCTTCGTAGCTTTGTCTCATGCCGCGTTCCGCTTCTTGAGCGCGCGGGTGTCTATTGTGGCGGGATCACTCAACAAGCTGCTTGCGAGGGTCTTCAATGTCGCGCGCTGGAGTTTTTGTGTGGCCGTGACCGGCAACTCTTCCACGAAGGCCACATAGCCAGGGGCTTTGTAATAAGCCAACTGGGTCAGGCACCAGCGGGTAATCTCCTGCGCCAATTCAGGACTTGCCTGCCCTTCGGGAACGATGCAGGCAAAGACTTCGTCGCCCCTCATTTCGTCAGCTACGGCAGCAACCGCAACTGCTTTGATCGCGGGATGTTTCGCAAGGGCGCTTTCCACTTCAACCGCTGCGATATTCTCGCCAGAGCGGCGGATCACGTTCTTCTTGCGGTCCACGAAATACATCGTCCCATCCGCCTCGCGGCGCACAATATCGCCAGTGTGAAACCACCCGCCCTGCCATGCTTCGCGCGTGGCATCCTCGTTCTTGAAGTAGCCCGCGAAAAAGCCCTTTTGCGGGTCGCAGCCAGCCGCGCGCACAAGCAGCTCGCCATGATCGCAATCACGGCCCTGATCGTCGACAAGACGCGCTTCAACGGCGGCATCAGGTTGACCGATTGAGCTTTTGCCGATCACGCGCGGTTCGCGATTGGCGCAGATCGTCCCGCCCGCACCTGTTTCTGTCATCGCCCAGCCCTCGGATAGCGGGAAGCCGAAACGCATTTCAAATGCCGCATGCAGCTTGGGGTCGATGCCTGCTCCGAAACCAAACCGTACCGTATGGTTTTGATCTTCCCGCGAAGGCGTTGTCGCCATAAGCATCGAAGGCATGACGCCCAGATAATGCAGGCAGGTGGCTTTTGAGGCCTTTACAGAGGCCCACCACGTGCGCGGGTGGAACCGGTCAAGCGCGGTCAGGCAACCGCCAACAGCGAGCATCGCCATAAAAGAAAACGCCATGGCGTTCATGTGAAAGATCGGTAGCGGGGTAATCATCCGCTCGCCGTCCGTGGTGATCGCACAGACGCCCTCTGCATTGGCGTACCAACGCCCCGCTTCGATGAAATAAGCATTGGTGAGGATGCAGCCCTTGGGATTGCCTGTGGTGCCAGAGGTGTAAAGCAATCCGGCTTCTGGATCGCCATCGCGCGCGGCAATGGTATGCTGAGTGGCTGCAACAGGCACGGAATTACCTAACGCGACAACGCTCAATGAACGCCCCGCAGTTTTCGCGGCTTGGCGCAGCTCCTCGCAGCGCGCAGGGATAGAAATCGCGAGAACCGGTTCGGCGTGATCGATCATATAGGCCAGCTCGGCTTCGCGCAGATCGGGGTTGATCGGCACCACCGACAAACCCAGCGCGTTGAAGGCCAGCCACCAAAGGAAATAGTCGGGGCGGTTTTCCAACAGCAGCATCACACGCTGGCCCTTGCGATAGCCCGCCTTTTCGATTTCGGCGCGATAAGAAGCGATGCGCGCTTGCGCTTCGCCGTAGGTTATCTCGCCCGCCTCGATCCCGTAAATCTGGGCAGTTTCAGGTAACACGTTCAGGAATGGCCGCTCTGGCCAACGCGACGCGCTGTCTGTAAAGGCCCCGTAAACCGTATCGGCTTTCATCATGGCAGCAACTGGATATTGCGAAAAGCAGCATCGCAATTGAGGATATCCACCCGCTTGTTCGCGATCCTGAGCTTGCCCTCGAGCAGAGCCAGATCATGGCGGGCGGTGAGCGCAAGAAGCTGTTGCTCGTCCAGACGCGTTTCTACGTAATGCATCGACGTATTGGTCACGAACGTATCGCCGTTCATTTCGTCCACGAAAGGGCGCTGGATCACATGGTGACAGCGGCTTTTGGGTTTCTGGCTAAAGGTGCGCGCGCCGTTCAGGCGCTCCACCCGCAGCTTGAGCATGAACATATCCTCGTAAAGCAGCGAGGTTTCAAAGATCGGGTCCGTCTGTTTGTAATCGAGCGGCATCCAGTAGTGACCATCCGGCAGCCAGAGCGCCAGCCATTCATCATAACGCCCCTCATCCAGCATGCGGGCCTCGTTATAGATGAAGTCGATCAGCTGATCTTTGGTGACACTCATTGCGCGCCCTCCGCACCGTAGGTCATGAACTTTCGCCATGCATCAAACTGGTTGCGCATCTGGCGTTCTGTCGTGCCGTTCATCACCGCCTCTTCAGAGAAATTCTCGTCCTCTTCATAAAGCCGCTGGATGTTCACCCATTCCATCCCGTCCACATGCAGGCCTTCCTGCGCGCGCTCGTACATTTCCAGATCATCGTGACCGACGATAGAGGTGGGCGCGTTAATCATGCGGTTATACATCGCCGTGCGCGCGGTCAGCTCATCAGGTGCGCCGACAAGGCGGTAGATGTAGCTTTCCACAATGGTCTTGTCGGCGGCCAGCGGAATGAAGGTGCGAAGCTGTTGGATCGGGCCTTTCACCATGATGTTGGGAAAATAGACGGTGTTGTGGCGGTTCTCGTCCAGAATCGCCTTGGCCTTTTCTTCACCGTAGGCTTCGCTCATCGCCTCGAAATAGCCGGGGATGGCCGAGTAATTGGAGTGGATCGAATGGTTCACGCCCGTATGTCCATGCCCGTTGGGCCACGTGCGAATGCCCATGCCCTCAAAGAACTCGTAAGGGCTCATGAAGGGCGCGATGATTTCCATCGCCGCTGGCTTTGGGGCGTCCTCGGGCAGATCCAGTTCTTCGTAAAGTTTAACAGCTGTGCCTGCGCTGCTTTCATGGGCGACCATCGGATGGCAGGTGTCGGTCTGGTTTTCGACCAGCATTTTCCAGTTGCAATGGTGCAGGTAGCGCAGGGGCGGGCCGACGACTTCAAGCCGCCCCTCGGGCGAGCGATCCACCATATTGTCGAGCGAGGACAGGCTCTCGCCAAAGAACTCCTCGAAACTGATGCCCTCTTCCGCCAGCCGCGCAAAGATGAAACCGCGATAGTTGCGCACTGCGCCTGCGGCCAACATGCCCTTGCCGCTGTCTGTTTTCTCCAGCCCTGTGCCCTCATAGCCCTTCTTCAAAGGGATGGCGAGAAGGCAGCCATCCGTCTTGAACGACCATGCATGATAGGGGCAGCGAAAGAATTTACCGGTGTTGCCCTGGCGGTCGATGACGATCTTGGTGCCCTTGTGGGGGCAGCGATTAAGCAGCACATGGATATCATCTGCCTTGTGGCGCACCTGAATGACAGGTTGGTTGCCAATCTGTGTGGCGAAGTAATCGCCCTTGTTGGGGGTCTGGCTTTCGTGGCCGACAAAGACCCAAGCGTTGGTGAAGACATGCTTCATTTCCAACGCGTAAACTTCGGGCGAGATATAGACGTCACGGTGAACCTGATGGGGGTGCACCAGATCGGCGGCCTGCTTCGGATTGCCTACGTGAAAGCCCATGTCATCCCTTCCCTAGATATCCAGCACAAGTCGCGGTGTTTTTGAGCGACTGACACAAATCTGCATGACGTCGCCTGCCGCACGTTCCGCTTCGCTAAGCACAACATCGCGGTGATCGGGCACGCCGTCCAGCACGTCGCATTGGCAAATGCCGCAATCGCCGCGCTGGCAATCATACATCACATCAACGTCGTTTTCTTCCAGAACCTCGATGATGCTCTTTCCCGCTGGAATGGTAAAGATCGAGCCATCGTTGATCTGCACTTCAAAGGGGCTGTCGCCCGCCTCTGGCGCGGCGGCTTCGAACAGTTCGAAATGGATGTGATCTGCTGCAATACCGGCACTTTGTGCTTTCGCGCGCACGGCATCAAGCATCGCCCTTGGACCGCAAACATATAGATGTGCTGCGCCCAGATCGACCAACGCTTTATCCAGATCAAGCAATCCGCTTTCATCATCGCAGTGCAGCGTCAGCGCATCGCCCAAAAGGGCCGCAAGTTCATCACGAAAGGCCATATCGCCCTTTGATCGGCCTGCGAAAATCATCGACACATCCTGCCCCGCCGCCTTCAATGCGCTGGCCATGGAGATCATCGGCGTGACACCAATCCCCCCTGCTACAAGCCGCGCGGGTTGGTTTGTATCAACGGGAAAGTCGTTTTTCGGGGTGCCGAACGTGAGCGCGTCACCAACCGAGAGCTGATGCATGAAGCGTGATCCGCCCTGCCCGTTATCTTCGCGTTGAACGGCAATCTGATACTCAAGCGGCGCGGCGTTAGAGCCATCAAGGCAGATCAGGGAATAGGCCCGCGTTTCACCATTTGGCAAAGAAACCGCGATGTGCGCGCCTGCATCAAAGGCGGGCAACGGATTGCTATCCAGCGCCGCAATGCGCAGCGCCGTGATACGCTCGCTCAACGGGGTAACTGCGATGATCTTGCCTTGGATAGTGGTCATTGTGACTTCCCCCCTCTCATTAAATATGAATTTTCATATAAAATCAGTCAAGATATTTCTCCCACGGCGAAATCCATCTTGTCCATTGACAAGATGCGCCTAAGCGCCGTGTGATGCGAGCCACTCTTGCTGGGGGCATTTTTGAAACACGAACCTGTAAAAGCGCAAGCCACTCATGCTGGCTTTGTAAGCGACTACCTGCTCTACCTTCTGGCTACGGCGAGCGAGCAAGCGAGCGCGCAATTTCACGCGCATGTGCGCAGCGCGGGCCTGCGGGTTCCAGAATGGCGCGTGCTTGCCTGCCTGCATGACAAGGACGGAGCCATGATAACGCGGCTCGCGGTTTATGCGCTGGCCGAGCAGTCCCGCCTGACGCGCATCATTGCCCAGATGGAAGAACGCGGGCTCGTGCTGCGAAAAAACGATCCATCTGACGGGCGCCGTGTGCGCGTCTATCTTACCGATGCTGGCCGAGATTTGATCGAGACGCTGGTCCCAGAGGCGCAAAAACATGAAGCCACGCTTTTGGCGCAGCTGGGGGCAGTCGACGGCGCGCGTTTGAAGAGCGCGCTTCATGCCCTGCTTGAAGTCCTGAACGAAAAACCTGAGGCAAAGGATTAACCGACCAAGCGGTCAAGAAAACTGTTTGCAAACACGAAAAGATGTGATTGCATGAAATCACATATACTTATTTTTTAATCAGCCGACTCAGTAGGCAGGCTGCTAAACTGGATCAACGGGAGTACGATCACATGAGTAAATTCACCAAATTTCTGGGCACAGCCGCATTGGTAGTGACCACCGCAACGGGCGCATTTGCGGCCGACAACCTGACAATTTCCACGTGGTTGCCGCCCAGCCATCCGGTCAACACCGGCATGTTCGCACAGTTGAGCGAAATGATGGCCGAAGCAACTGGCGGCGAAATCACAACTGAATTGAAGAACGGTCTGGCATCCCCGCCCGCGCAAATGGACCTTGTTCTGGACGGCGCTGCGGACATCGCAATTCTGTTCCACGGCTACACGCCCGGTCGTTTCGTAGGCACCAAGCTGATCGAAATTCCGGGCTACACGGGCAGCGCAGAGGCGGCCTCTGTCGCCCATTGGCGCGCGCACGAAGCCATTTTGAAGAACCTCGACGAGCATCGCGGCGTAAAAGTGATCGCCCTGACAACGCACGGCCCGGGCCAGATCCATTCCAACAAAGCGATTAACGCAATGGCGGACCTGAACGGCTTGAAAACCCGCCTTGGCGGCGGCGTTTCTGCGGATGTTGGCGCGGAATTGGGTCTTGTCGGCATTCAGGTCCCTGCCCCGAAAGTCTACGAGACACTGGATTCTGGCGCGGCAGACGCGGTTGCGATGAACATGGGCGAGCGGATCAGTTTCAAGCTGAACGAAGTTGCAAAGAACGTCTATGAAATGCCTGGCGGTTTTTATCGCGGATCTTTCTCGATCATCATGAGCCAGGAGAAATTCGATAGTCTGCCTGCGGATGTTCAAACGGCGCTTGACAGCAAGGTGTTTGGCGAAACTGCATCGCGCATGATGGGCGCGGTCTGGGACGAGAGCGATGTTGCCGCGCGCAAGCTGACGGATGACACGGCTGACAACAAAATCGTCACAGCCAGCGCCGAAGATCAGGCCGCCTTTGCCAAGATCGCGGAAAAAGTGCGCGCCAAGATCATCGCAGAAGTCACCGAAGCAGGTGCTGATGGTCAAGCCGCTTACGAGATGATCGTTAAGGAAATGGCTGCCGCGTCAGGCAACTAATCCACATCAAATGGTAGGCGCGCCCGAATTTGGCGCGCCTATTTCTATCTGCCTTTCACTTACAGGACCGCAGTATGCAGCCCGCCATCCGTTTCTTTAAAACGCTTTCACAGCTGCCCATGATCGTGGCCTCTATCGCGCTTTTTGCGCTGATGTGCCTGACGTTTGCAGACGTCCTGATGCGTTCGATCTTTAACGCGCCGATAGAGGCCGCGACTGAACTGATCCGCATGGGTATCGCACTTATTGTTTTTGCAGCGCTGCCTGTCTTGTCCGCCCGAAACGGTCATATCGCCGTTGATCTGCTAGACGGCCCTTTTCAACGCTTCAAGCTGGAGCGCTGGCGCGATGCTGCTGTTGCGCTTGCTTGCGCGGCCATGCTCTGGTGGCCTGCGGGGCGCGTCGTGGACCTGGCAAAGCGCGCCAAAAGCTACGGCGATGTTACAGAGTACCTTGAAATTCCGACCTACTTTGTCGCCTGTTTCATCGCAGTGATGATCTATGTAACGGCCGCAGCGCTTGTCGCGCGCGCGCTGCTTCATATCTTTTCTCCAGACAGCTTGAGGCCACACCATGGTTGAATCCGCGATTGGCTTCGCCGCCGTTTTCCTGCTCGTTCTGCTACGCATCCCGATTGCCTTTGCCATGGGCTTTGTCGGAATGGTCGGGCTTGTTTATGAAACCAGCTACCGCGCCGCGATCTCTATGGTTGGCCGATTAATCATCGACACCTCTCAGGACTACGGGCTTTCAGTGATCCCATTGTTCATTCTGATGGGGTTGTTTGTGAACAAGGGCGGCATCAGCCGCGAGCTTTATAACGTCTCGAACGCCTTTCTCGGGCATTTTCGCGGTGGCCTTGCTATGGCAACCATCGTCGCTTGCGGCGGCTTTGCCGCGATCTGTGGATCATCGCTGGCGACTGCCGCAACAATGTCCAAAGTCGCAATGCCCGAAATGCGTAAATACGGCTATGCCGATAGCCTTTCCACTGCCTCAATCGCAGCGGGTGGTACACTTGGCATTCTGATTCCGCCCTCTGTGATCCTTGTAATTTACGGATTGCTCACCGAAACCTCGATTGGCAAATTGTTTGTCGCAGGGATTATTCCCGGTTTTCTCGGCATCCTGCTTTATCTTGTTGCGGTGCGGATCACTGTCGGGCGCAACCCTGATGCTGGCCCTGCGGGTCCGCGCGCCACATGGGGCGAACGGATCTATGCGCTTAGCCATGTTTGGGCCGTTCTATTGCTTTTCGGCCTCGTTATCGGCGGGCTTTACGGCGCGCTTGATTTCTGGCCGATCCATCTTGCCTTTTCCCCGACCGAAGCCGCTGGCATGGGGGCCGCTGGTGCCTTCCTGATCGCCCTTGCACGGGGCGGCATCAACTGGCGCGCAATGCGCGAAGTGCTGGAAGAAACCACTTTGACCACCGCGTCACTTTTCGCGGTGCTTATCGGTGCATGGATATTTTCGAATTTCGTCAACCTCGCGGGTCTGCCTGAAGGTTTGCTTGCTGCGGTCACTGCCCTTGATATGGGCCCGTGGGTCGTGATGGGATTGATCTTGCTGATTTACATTGCGCTTGGCTGTATTTTCGAGAGCATGTCCATGCTGCTTCTGACAGTTCCGATCTTCTTTCCACTGGTGACAAGCCTTGGGTTTGATCCAGTCTGGTTCGGTATCATCGTCGTTGTCGTCACCGAGATTAGCCTGATTACGCCACCCGTCGGACTAAACGTATTCGTTCTGAAAGGCGTGGTCGGAGACGTGAGCACGGCGACGATCTTCCGCGGTGTCACGCCGTTCTGGATGATGGATATTGTGCGCTTGCTTTTGCTGCTCGTTTTCCCGACGCTCGTGCTATTCTTGCCCTCGCAAATGTAGGACACCGCCATGGCCGAACGATCCTTCAAAGCCGAAGTCGAGCACCTGCGCAAAGGCGCGGGTGAGACATTCACAGGCGAGGGTATTTTGGCGATCACCAAAGCGCTGCTGGAAAATGGCGTTGGATATGTGGGCGGATATCAAGGCGCACCCATCAGTCACTTGATGGATGTGCTGGCCGACGCCGAGGAGCTCATGGGCGAACTTGGCGTGCGCTTTGAGGCGAATGCCTCCGAAGCGGCAGCAGCGGCGATGCTCGCAGCCTCGGTTCACTATCCCATTCGCGGCGCGGTCACGTTCAAGGGCCCTGTGGGCGTCAATGTCGCCTCGGACGCGATAGCCAATCTCAGCTCCTCCGGTGTCACGGGCGGCGCTTTGATTATCGTCGGTGAAGATTACGGCGAAGGCTCCTCGATCATGCAGGAACGCAGCCACGGTTTCGCGATGAAATCGCAATTCTGGCTGCTTGATCCGCGTCCGAATTTGCCCTCGATCACCAAGGCTGTAAAAGACGGGTTTGAATTGTCCGAGGCCTCCAACACGCCTGTCATGTTGATGGTGCGCATCCGCGCCTGCCACGTAACGGGCAGCTTTAAGACAAAGGACAACGTGCGCCCGACGCTGAGTGTCAAAGACGCGCTCGCCAATCCGCAGAGCGATTTCAAACGCGTGGTCCTGCCGCCATGGAGCTATGTCCATGAGCAGGACAAAATTGCCAATCGCTGGCCCGCAGCGGAAAAATTCATCGTCGAGAACCAGCTGAACGAGCTGTTCGGACCCAAGGACGCCAGCCTTGGCATTGTCTGTCAGGGTGGCATGTATAACAACGTGATCCGTGCGCTCCAGCGGCTTGGCTTGGCGGATGCCTTTGGCAACAGCGATATTCCGCTTTATGTGCTTAACGTCACCTACCCGATTGTCCACGATGAGTTCGATGCATTTTGCGCGGGCAAAGATCATGTGATGGTCGTGGAAGAAGGCCAGCCGGATCATATCGAGCAGCAACTTGGCAGCTATCTTTATAAATCGGGTCGGCGTGTAAAACTGCACGGCAAAAGCGTTCTTCCGATGGCGGGGGAATATACTGGCGCTGTGATGCTTGACGGCGTTACGGCCTTTCTGAAAGAAGCGGCACCCGACATGCTGCCCGATCACGTGCGCGCGCCGAACATGGATACGCCAGCCCTGCCCGATCTAAGCAAGACTGTCCCCGTGCGCCCGCCCGGTTTCTGCACTGGCTGCCCTGAACGGCCCATCTTTGCAGCCATGAAACTGACCGAACAAGAGCTCGGCAAACACCAGATCAGCGGAGACATTGGGTGCCATTTGTTCGGCTCCCTGCCCCCGTTCGAGATTGGCGGCTCGACGATGGGCTACGGGCTTGGCCCTGCATCGAATGCGGCCTTTGACGGCGGCGGCGAAAAGCGCGCGATTTCAATGCTTGGGGATGGTGGGTTCTGGCACAACGGGCTGAGCAGCTCGATTGGCAATATGGTGTTCAACAAATCAGACTCGGTCGCGGTGATTGTGGACAACTATTATTCTGCGGCGACAGGCGGTCAGGATGTGATGTCTTCACGCGCCAAAGGCGGCAGTAAGGCGACGAACAACCCGATCTCTAAAGCGTTGGAAGGCGTGGGCGTCAAATGGGTCCGCCAGATCGAGCGCACTTACGATGTCGCCAAAATGCGCGACGTCTTGCGCGAGGCATTAACAACCGACTACGACGGCCCGAAAGTGATCGTCGCTTCGTCCGAATGCATGTTGAACAAACAGCGCCGCGAAAAGCCGTTGCGCACACAGGCGATCAAGGAAGGCCGGCGCGTGGATGTGCCGCGCTTTGGCGTAGACGCCGATGTTTGCACAGGGGATCATGCCTGTATGCGGCTATCAGGCTGCCCGTCTTTATCCCTGAAAACGCTGGACGATCCGCTGCGCGATGACCCTGTTGCACATATCGACCAAACCTGCGTCGGGTGCGGAAACTGCGGTGAGGTTGCGGACACGGCTGTGCTTTGTCCGTCGTTCTATCAGGCAGATGTTGTGCATAATCCGGGCGCGTTTGAAGCATGGCGCGCGGGTCTGCGCAGGCGCATGATCGCGTGGCTCCAAGCCCGCCGCGATGCCAAACGCCTGCGCCTGAGCGGAAGCGCGACATGAACGCCCTGCTTGCAGATCGCGGGGCTGATGCCGGCACTGCGGCCATCCTGAAACTTGCGGTCATGGCCGTTGGCGGTCAGGGCGGCGGGGTCCTGACCAGCTGGATCGAAACGCTTGCGCGGGCCGAGGGATATGCCTGTCAGGCGACCTCTGTTGCGGGCGTCGCCCAGCGCACGGGATCGACAATCTACTATGTTGAAATGACGCCTGCGAGCGATGAACAGCCGGTCTTTGCGCTGGCCCCATCGGGCGGCGATGTGGATGTGCTGATCGCCTCTGAAATGATGGAAGTCGGGCGCGCCATTATGCGCGGATTTGTGACACCGGATCGCACCACCTTGATCGGCTCGACCCACCGCGCATTGGCCGTCAGCGAAAAAATGGTGCCGGGCGATGGCATGGCAAACGCGGATGAAGTGCGCGCAGCTGCTGAAATCGCAGCCAAGCACTTGATCCTTGCCCAGATGGACGCACTTGCGGTGGAGCAAGGCTCGGTCATATCTGCCTCGCTTTTCGGTGCGCTGGCAGGATCGGGTGCGCTCCCTTTTGAACGCCGCGCTTTTGAGAATGCTATACGTGCAGCTGGCAAGGGGGTCGATGCGTCCTTGCGAGCCTTCAACGCTGGCTTTGATGCGGCAACGCGCGGGGTTGAGCCTGCCAAGGTGAAACAGGCCTCCGCCAGACGCGAGATCGTTGGCAGCGAAAATCAGCTATCCGATTGGCACCGTTTGCGAGGCCGCATTGCCCGTTTGCCCGATGGCGTGCAGCCAATGGCCGACGCCGGCCTTGCCAAGGTCGTGGATTATCAAGGCATCGCGTATGGCACGCAATATCTGGATCGCTTGGAGCAGATCACCTCGCGCGACAGTGCCGCGCATGACTGGCAACTGACGCGAGCTGCCGCGAAATACACTGCAAACGCAATGTGTTACGATGACATTATCCGCGTTGCCGATTTGAAGACACGTGCGCCGCGCATAGAACGGATCAAGGCAGAGATGAATGCAGGAGAGGTCATGCAATTGACCGAGTATTTCCACCCCCGCGCAGAAGAAATCACAGGCCTTATGCCGGCCAAACTCGGCGCTCGTCTGGATGCCAACCCCAAAGCGCGGGCGCGCCTTGGACGGCTATTCGCAAAAGGCCGCCGCCTGCGCACAGACCGCTTGCCAGCCTTTTTGATGCTTTATTTTCTGGGCGGGCTTAAGGGGTATCGGCTGAAGACCCATCGCCATGCTATCGAGGTTGCCCACCTTGAAAACTGGCTTGAACAGGCACTTGAACCATTAACAGATAACTATGCGCTTAGCGTAGAATTGTTAAAGAACCGCCGCGTGATTAAAGGGTATTCAGACACCCATACGCGTGGATTGGGGAAGTTTGACAAACTGATGGCGGCGACCGCCATGCTACGATCGCGTGAAGATGGGGCAGAGTGGATGGCCCGCCTGCGCGAAGCTGCGCTACAAGATCAAGACGGCAAAGCACTGGACGGCGCGCTCGAAACGGTTAAGTCCTTCGCATAGCGCAAAGGGACAAAGGCTAAGATGAAGCAACATCCTATCAACGGCCGGTTTGGACAAACACTTGCGCCAAGGGAAATTGGCTAAGGTGGAGCGACAACGCCCCCCTTTCCCGCGCGACGACAGTACCCATGTGCGCAGTTTCGAGATTTATGTCGGCAACGGCTTTTGCGAATATGAGGCCAGCGCGATCGCGCACACGTTAAAATGCGCAAATGATATCTTGTCTGAACGACGCTTTACATGGCGATATGTCTCTCACAGCGCGGGTCTGGTTACGGGCGAATGCGGGATGATCCTGCGCGCTGAGCCTGCGCTAGACAATCATGATCTAAGCGATGCGATGATCGTCGTTGGCGGCAAAAGCGGGACCGGTGCCAAATGGCTTGCACGTCTGCGCCAGATGCAACGCCTGGGCCGACCGGCCGCACTGCTGTCCAGCGCAGCGAGCGCATATATTCGCCAAGCGAGGCTGCAAGACGGCCCTGTCACCACCCATTGGCGCGATTGCGTGGGATTGCATGAAGATGGCCGGTTTTCCAACGTCACAAACCACCTGTCAGAAATGGCCGGCGGCGTTATCACCGCGGCAGGTAGCGGATCGAGCGAAGAACTTGTCATCGGCCTTATCGCCGAGCAATTGGGCGCAAGTAATGTCGCCGAACTTGGCAACCGTTTGATACTGCCGCTCATCAGAAAGAGCCATGCAGAGCAACCGAATGATCTCTCGCATAGCCCTGCCCTGCACGATGCGCGCGTCAAAGCGGCGATGGAGGCGATGCAAGCCTCGCTTGATACGCCGCTGCATATTGCGGAACTGGCCAAGGCAATCGGCATGTCCACGCGCCATCTTGAGCGGATGTTCAAAGACGTGTTCGATGAAACGCCCGCGCGTTTCTACAAGCGCCTGCGCACCAATCGCGCCCGCGCGATGATTGAAGAAACACAGATGTCGATTATCGAAATCGCCGTCGCCAACGGGTTCGGCACGTCCAGTTCGCTATCAGAAGCGATCAAGAAAGAATACGGCATGACCGCAACGCAGCTACGCGCACGCCGCCAATCGCAGGTGCTGTCTTATAACCCGCGAAAGGGCGGGTGAGCTGTCAGCCCTCTTTCGCCCGTTTCGCTTTCCATTCAGCAAAACGGTCATTCGTGGCAGGATCGGTTGGCGGGTATAGCCCGATAATCGGCACACCGCGCAACACTTCGAAGAGCACGAATTCCTCGAACAACTCCATCGGTTCGCCCTCCTGCGCGATTTCTTCTGCAAGATGTCGGGGAATAACCATTACCCCGTCATTGTCCCCGACGATGATGTCACCCGGATAAACCGCAGCGCCGCCGCAGCTGATGGGCACGTCGATATCAACCGCATGATGTTTGGTCAGGTTCGTGGGCGCAGAGGGTTTGGCGGCAAAGACAGGCATATCCAAAGCGGCCGCACCGCTTGCGTCACGTATGCCGCCATCGCTGACAACGCCCGCACCGCCGCGCACTTGAAGCCGCGTCAACAAGATGGACCCAGCCGAAGCGGCGCTTGCATCTTGGCGGCAATCCATCACTAGAACGGAACCCTCGGGGCAGGTTTCTATCGCAACGCGCTGCGGGTGATCGGGTTCGCGAAACGCGACAATCGGGTCGGTGTCCTCGCGCGCCGCAATATAGCGCAGGGTAAAGGCGGGCCCGACCATGGTTTTCGTTTCCGCGGCCAGCGCAGACACGCCCTGAATATAGCAGTTGCGATACCCTTTCTTGTAGAGCAGCGTCGCAATAGTCGCGGTGCTAATGCGTTTTAGCTGGTCAATGGTCCGAGCGCTGACAGAAATGGTGTCGGGAGATGCGGGATTGGGCACGAATGACTCCTTAAAGGCTATATTGCATTGACCGAAGCAGACATATCAACGCAGCGGACGGCTAAACACATACCCTGATTGATACCTGCAAATGCCCATTTAATGAATGCAAAACTGAAGTTTGCGCTGGCACAACGTTTGGTGCGATTGCTCCCCCTATTGTCATGCAAGCGTATGTTAAGGAGCATTGAGTGATGAAGCGCGTTGAACTGGATAATCCAGATCTGGATCTTGAAACGCTTTTTCGGCGTTTTCCGCGCCTTGCGCCCGCGTTTCTGAGCCGCGATATGCTCTGCGTCGGCTGTATGGTTGCGCCGTTTCACACCCTGACGGACGCCTGCGCCGAATACGGGTTATCGCAAGAGCAGTTTCTAGAAGAGCTTGCGCGCCTTTTGGACTAGAGTGCGCAGGCTACCCGTCCGCTCCACTTAGAACGACCAACTGATGCGGCTGGCGTATCGTGATTTTTTTGCGTTTCGAACTCACAACCCCCGACTTTTCCCAAGCGCTAAGCAAACGCGATACGGTGTGAAGCGTGGTACCCGTCATTTGCGAAACGTCTTGTCGCGTTACGGGGAAACCTACTTCGATGCTTCCATCCCCCAGTTTCACACCCGATTGGTTGATTAACCGTAAAAGCGCGCAGGCGATGCGTTGTTCGACGTGCTGCGTTGCCATTTCAACAATGCGGTCATTCATATCGCCAACGCGCGCTCCGACCGTTTTGTAAGTCTCACTCGCAAATCCGTCATACTTGGCCACGAAATCAGGCCAAAGGCGTGTGGGCCAACGCAGGACCAGCAACTCGCTCGCGGCCATTGCGCTTGCGGGATAGGTGTCACGTCCAAGCGCAGGAGCAATCCCGAAAAGCTGCCCCGCCGGAATATGCAAGGAAATCACCTGCTCACCATCTTCGGTGATGCGCACCACGCGAATAGTGCCGTCCAGTAGCAGGTAAAAGTAATCCGCTTTGTCGCCCTCGTTGAAAACTGCCGTGCCGACAGGGATCAGAAGGGAGCTGGCCGCATCCAGAATTTCGCGAATCTGATGTTTGGAGAGCTTTGAAAACGGCGGCAAAGGGGCCAGCAGGCTTTCGTCCAACCTGTGCATGTTCGTCGCCCTCCCCGCGTGCATTGCCAAGGCGTGACTATGGCAGAGAGTTTCGCCCCGTCAATCCTATGTACCAAGGCGAAGTTTGCGTTTGCACAACGTTCGCGCCGCAACGCGGCAATACACTTAGCCCAACACCAAACATAACTCCTGAAGGGAACATCACATGTTCAAACATTTCAATCTTTTCTCTGCTTCGGTGCTTGCGCTTGGCCTTGGATTTGGCGGCGCGGCCTTTGCCGAAACTCATGAGGTCAAAATGCTCAACAAGGGCGATGCCGGCAAAATGATCTTTGAACCTGCCTTCTTGCAAATCGCTGCGGGCGACACGGTGGTGTTTGTCCCGACAGACAAAAGCCACAACGCCGAAAGCATCAAGGGCATGATGCCCGAGGGCGCAGAAACCTTCAAAGGCAAGGTCAGCAAAGAGGTCCAAGCGACCTTCGATGTTGAAGGCCTCTACGGCATCATGTGCAAGCCGCATTATGCGATGGGCATGGTGATGACCATCGAAGTGGGCGACGCCGCCGCTGCGCCAGAGGGCTTTCTCGAAGGGCGCATTCCCAAAAAAGCGCTTGCGCGTTTCGAAGAACAACTCGCCAACCTTTGATCCAGTTTTTTCAGGCCCGCACCACGCGCAGGCCTCCCCCAAACCATGAAATTTACGGAGAGACTTATGACCAAGTTCATCAATCCCGGCCTTATGAAAACCAGCCGCCGCAACGTTCTGCGCGGCTCGGTCCTTGCTGGCGCAGCTGCCCTGACAGGCGCCGGCGCAATGGCAACGCCGCGCGCACCTAAGCTACACAATGTGAACGCGACCTCGGCCAAACTCTACAAAGCCGCCGCAGAGCAGGCCAAGGATACAACAGCCAAGCCTGCCGATCTGTCCGGCTACACCCGCGTCAAACAGGAACTGGTTGCACCGCCCTTTGCGCCTGAGCATGAACAGGTTGCGACAGGCGGCCCAAAGATCGTCGAGATCACAATGGAAACCAGCGAAGTGCTGATGGTCGTTGACGAGGACACAGGCGCAGAAGTTTGGGCACTGACCTATAACGGTTCTGTCCCCGGACCGCTGATTATTGTCCATGAGGGCGACATGGTCGAACTGACCCTGCGCAATCCCGTTGACAGCCAGATGGAGCACAACATCGACTTTCACGCCTCCACAGGTGCGCTTGGCGGCGGTGGTTTGACCCATGTTTATCCGGGCGAAGAAACCGTGCTGCGCTGGAAAGCGACCAAGCCGGGCTGCTTTACCTATCACTGTGCTCCTGGCGGCGCGATGATCCCATATCACGTCACCCACGGGATGAACGGCGCGGTTATGGTTCTGCCCCGCGAGGGTCTGAAAGACAAAGACGGCAACCAGCTCAAGTACGATTCAATCGCCTACATCGGCGAGCAGGACTACTATCTGCCCAAAGACGAAGATGGTGAGTATCGCAAATACGAAACTGCGGGCGAGGACTATTCCGACAGTCTTGAGGCCATGGTCACCTTGATCCCGACGCATTCCGTGTTCAACGGCGCTGTTGGCGCTTTGACAGGTGAAAACGCTTTGAACGCCAAGGTCGGTGAAACGGTTCTGATGATCCACAATCAGGCCAACCGCGATTCACGTCCCCACCTGATCGGCGGGCATGGTGAATACGTTTGGGAGACATCCTTTAGCGATGCACCTCTGACTGGCTTGGAAACCTGGTTCGTGCGCGGCGGTAGCGCAGTTGCGGCGATGTATACTTTCGAGCAACCGGGCGTGTACGCATACGTCAATCACAACCTGATTGAGGGCGCATTGCTTGGCGCGACGGCCCACTTTGTCGTCGAGGGCGCGTGGAACAACGAGTTGATGGAGCAAGTCGTCGCGCCACATGAATTCGCGACCTGAGAACTGAAAAGGACTTGACCCATGAGCGCCGTTGAACATCGCACAAGCCCATCGCGAACAACCCTTCGTTATGTTGCATTGGCAGGTTTTGCGGCGGTTCTTATCGGGGCTACGCTCATTGCGCGTGGCCCCGATGATACGCAAATTCCACCCCTTGAAACAGCAACTGTTACCTTTTCGGATGGGCACAGCGCACACGTGCAAATGCGCGAGGTCACTGTCGCGCAATGGCAGGACTGTTATCGCGCAAAGGGCTGCGCGCTAAATCTGTCAGGCAACGTTAGGGACACGGATTACCCCGCGACAGGCCTGAGCTATCCCGATGCAGCGCAATACATTGACTGGCTTAACACGCAAAGCGGCCTCCATTGGCGTCTGCCCACTGCTGCTGAATGGCAAGAGCTTGCGATTGAGGTAATGCCCGAAAAACCTGACCCGATCTTTACAGATCCCGCGCTCACTTGGGCGTCCACCTATCTAACCGAAGCCAACCGAACCAGCCGCGCTCTGCGTCCCAGCGGCGCGTTCAGCGCGACGTCAGCCGGGATCGAGGATCTAGACGGCAACGTTTGGGAATGGACACAAGACTGCTACGCAGGCGCAAGCGGCCAAGGCGAGAGCATCGACCCCGCCCGTTGCCCTGCCTTCATCATGGGCGGCGAACACGAAGCCGTCATGTCCTACCTTATCCGCGATCCCGCGCGCGGTGGCTGCGCCGTTGGAACGCCCCCTGCCCATCTGGGCATGCGCCTTGTTGCAGATCAATCCGAATAGCTGGCGGACCCAAATCGCACTGTTTTTGACCGCCTTTTACACAGGCGCGCTTGGCAATTAAGAAATCTATTGGCCTTTTTCAGTTTTTAGTGATCCAAAGTTTGCACCCGAGCGTAGTGCTTGTATGATGATGACTACGCTAGAAAAACCTTTTGCAGGCCGCACACGACCCCGGCCCTCAAAGACAGGAAAAACTGTGCCGCAACAAAAGCAGGAAACGTCTCAGCTGACGGTTTGGCTTATTGCGGTTCGGGACCAGCGTGATCGTGCGGCCTTTGGCGCGCTTTTTGACTACCTTGCTCCGCGTCTCAAAGGGTTTGTGATGCGCAATGGTACAGGCGCGGCGCAAGCGGAAGAAATCGTGCAGGATGTCATGCTGACCGTTTGGCGCAAAGCATCGATGTTCGATCCACATCGCGCCCAAGCCTCGGCGTGGATTTATCAAATCGCACGCAACCGTCAGATTGATATCATTCGAAAAGAAAACCGCCCTGTTCCGGACGAGCTGACACTAAATCCAGATACAGAACCAGACGCCAGCCAGATCCTGGCGTTCGATCAAGAAGCCGAACAACTGCGCGCCGCCATAGATCAACTTCACCCAGATCAAAAAGAGATGATCGAAAAAGCCTATATTGGCGATTTGTCACATCAAGAAATCAGCGCGCAAACTGGCCTGCCGCTGGGCACTGTAAAATCCCGCATTAGGTTAGGACTCAACCGATTGCGAAACGAACTAAAGGGGTTGCGCTGAATGTCTGCAATCGAACACCATATTCCAGATGCCATGATAGCAGCCTATG
>NZ_JBAUHO010000292.1:0-3056 GCF_049680325.1 Planktotalea sp. | reverse complement strand
GTGTATAGATCGCGCGATTTCCGAAGATTCGGTACCGTGGGCCACCTCCGATGGAGGCGAGCTTTTGCAATGTGGTTTTGCGGATGGAATAGCCGCAAGACGTTAGATAATCGGCGGCTTCACGTCGGTTCAGTACTTTTTTCTGCATGATTTGAGTTCCTTATGCTGAGTAAGGACACCCAAACGTATCGCTTGGAGTGGGGCAAAAACATTTCTTTTTACTCCAACAATATATTTTCTTTCGTGTGCGGCCATTTATCAATCTGAAGGTTTTGACGAGCAAAGAAATAGTGAGCGGCTTCGCTCATTAAAATAGCGTTCATGCAGCTTATAAAGACTTGTTGTTCGCCGTGTTCTGAGAGTTCGTCAACGATTAGACGTTTGGATTCAGTGAACGAATTACGCTGATCCTTTTTGTAGTTTTTTAGTCGCTCGGCGACATTTACATCGACCGTCATTGCCTCGCATTCGTCTCGTGGTTTGATGGACTCGTTGTTCTGATCAATAAAATTTTGAATTTTGCGATAGATTGAGGCGTCAGAGTGGCCGGATGTAAGCTTCAAATACCAAAACAATCGAGTCAGGCCGCTGTCGATAAATTGATTGGCTCTCGGTCTCCCTCGCTTGGCTTTGAAAGCAGGGACGTGTGCACACGCTAATGCGTGGGACAGCTCTCTCCAACGATCGGGATCATCGTTGTTCTGTATCTCGAAATGATCGAACAGCGCTTGTTCTCGATCTTCGAGCCATTCCTTCAATTCCGCGCGCCTGTTGCCTTCCAACCATTCAACTAAGCGATCAAGTTCTCGGTTTTCTCTGCCGAGAATGCCGTCGTAAGGTGTTGATTTGGGAGTATTTGAGTTGGAGAATTTGGTCATTTTGACAAACCTGCTGTGATTTTTGAGATTGCGTTTTCTGCGAGCATTTGACGGTTAGAAATTGCCCAGTGAATATATCGTTGTGTTGATGTGATATCTCTGTGTCCGAGAGCTGTCATTATTTCGCTTGCTGAAGCGCCATCCATTGCCATGTGAGAAGCAAGTGAATGTCGAAGGCCGTGCAGACCTAGGGCAGGAGGCAAGTTCGCTTCATCGCGCACACGTCGCCAAACCTTGGACAAGTCGATACATCCGCCAGCTCGACTTGGCTTGAAGACCTGTCCCTTTCGAAGTTCAACCGGATGGGACTCAAGAATATCAATGGCAAGTTGTGGCAGGCCAATGATCCTTCGGTCTCCCGTTCGACGGCCAGTTTTATGCAAGTGCGGCTCAATTGAAATGATGCCGCTTGCCAGATCAACTTGTTGCCAGAGTAGATTCAGAATTTCACCTTTGCGCGCACCAGTCAGCATAATAATCTTAATAGCGTCAGCCGCATCTTGCTGAATTTGAACAAGGTCTGCATTTTGGTGGTTAGGATCGCTTAATCGGTTAAGTGTATGCCAAAGCCGGGCGTAGGCTTCGGGGTCATCCAAAATTGTTTCACGCTGTCCATCGCGGCCAATGTCCACGTTTCGAGCAGCCCTGATTATACTATGATCTACCAACCCAGCCTTTTCGCCCCAGCTTAAAATTGCGCGGAAGAGACGGACAGTGGTTCGCGCTGCGCCATCGCCACCTCGAACAGTGGATCGCCCATGCTTTTTACCACTTGGGACATCTCGTTTGGTCTTCCCAGAAGCGATGTCGCGAAAGAATTTCTCAACGAGCTGCATGTCAACGCTTGTGACAAGCTGATTACCGATCAGCGGCTTGATGTGTCTTTCAATGCGGCCAATGTCGATGTAGCGCGTACTTTCTGCTTTGCTCTGATAGGCAAAGCTCTTCAGATATTCATCTATCAGGTTTGAAACGGTGAACCTTTTTGAGGGATCGTATTTCTCGTCCAGCGGATCGACACCAGTCAAAAGCTTGTGTCGATACAACTCAGCTTGTCGACGTGCTTCATTTGGTGTGAGGGTGCCAACCTTACCGATTGTGATGTTGCGTTTTCGGTTTGCATCATTGCGGTATGAGAAGACGTAGGAGTGCACAGAGGATGGTCGGACAATGATGCCGAAGCCTTTCAGCGTGTCGTCCCAAATCGTCATTCTTTGCTCAGACGGCCGCAATGTGTCGACCAATCGTTTGGATACTTTAGCCATCGAAATCCTCTCTGGTTCACCACGGGTTCACCAAATGAAAGTAAAAGAGGGTATTTCAGCGATTGTAACCGAAAGGATACCAATGCGATAACCACCTTTATTTTCAACAGGTTGTATTGCATTGGTAAACTATAGAATGAAGAGGTAATAGTATTCGTAATGCCCTCCGAAGGCAGAGGCCGCAGGTTCGAATCCTGCTGGGTGCACCATTTCCCGACTTTAGAGCGCGCGCAGTTCCATGTGAGGCAGGCCGTTTGACGTTTTGCCGGGCGTGACACCGTCTTCGTTCAGCGTCACGTTCACCTGTTTGCGGAACGAGCTGAAACTATCGAATTCGATAACGTCCACAGCCGTGTCGAAGACCACGGTGAGATACCAATAGCCCCCTTGCGCCGCGCGCACAGCCTTTAGCGTGCCTTGGAACATATGTCCCAAGTAGCTGCCAAACACCCGTTGACCGACATACCAGCCGCGCGGTGCGTTGGATTTGCTTGCGGCGCTAAGGGTGTTCCAGTCGCGATAGCCCCATTGTCGTGCCACGGCCTCTAGCGCCATGCTTTGGGTGATCGGAGTTTGCTTTTCTGCCATTGCAGAGCGCAAGCGTTTGGCCTGCGATTTCAATGTATCGGCAGAGGGCACCGCGGTGCCATTTTCAGAGTTCGTCATTGATTTGGTCCCATTTTGAATATGGGTCACGTTGGTTCTGGGGGTGCTCGCATTGCCACCATCTTGTGACCGTTCGTCAAAAGGGTGCGTTCGTTTAAGATGCTGCATTTACCATAAGGTTTCCCTCGCAAGCGGCAGGAGGCAGCGCTCCTGATCGCCGCTTTAAAAGGATGTTGTGCTTTTGTCTACCCCGTCGCGCAAGGCAGCATAAGAAAGCAAGGCCCCCCCAACAGCAGGTGCCATGAAC
>NZ_JBAUHO010000291.1:0-2832 GCF_049680325.1 Planktotalea sp. | reverse complement strand
CGGGATCGTCGGTGAAACGGGCGAAGCGGTCATGGCTTGACCCACAATTCACGTGGCGTGTTGCACAGGCATTCATATCCCGTTTCAGTAATCAAGATCGGCTCGGTTATCTCAAGACCCCCATCATCAAGCCAAAGGGCAGGCATAAAGTGGAACGTCATCCCTGCCTTCAACTCGGTGGTGTCGCCGCGACGGAAGGAAATCGTGCGCTCGCCCCAATCCGGCGGATAGCTGATGCCAATCGCATAGCCACAGCGGCTGTCCTTTTCAAAGCCCGCTTTGTTCAGCGTTGCGTTAAAGGCATTAGCGATGTCTTGCGCCTGATTGCCTGGCTTCGCCTGTTCAAGCCCCGCGTCGATAGCATCAAGGACAGCGTTTTCAGCATCGCGGAATTTCTGCGGCACTTTACCCAAAAAGACCGTGCGCGATTGCGGGCATTGATAACGGCGGTGCGCGCCTGCGATTTCAAAGAAGGTCGCTTCGCCCGTTTTCATCGCTCGGTCATCCCAGGTCAGGTGCGGTTCAGTTGCATCAAGACCAGACGGCGCCATAGGCACAATCGCAGGATAGTCCCCCCAATGCCCATCCGCGCCGCGAATGCCCGTCGCGTAGATTTCCGCGATAAGATCGTTCTTGCGAAGACCCGGCTCGGCGAGGTCCAGAATGCGGGCGTGCATGGCCTCCACAATTCGTGCAGCCCGGCGCATATATTCGATTTCACGCGGGGACTTCACGGCGCGCTGCCAATTGACAAGGCCGTTGGCATCGCTGATCTGCGCATGCGGCAAGGATGCACTCAACGTCGCATGGGCGGCGGCCGTATAATAATAGTTGTCCATTTCCACGCCGATACATGCGCGCTCCAACC
Source organism: Planktotalea sp. (assembly GCF_049680325.1). Classification (GTDB taxonomy): domain Bacteria; phylum Pseudomonadota; class Alphaproteobacteria; order Rhodobacterales; family Rhodobacteraceae; genus Planktotalea. The sequence goes on along the minus strand of NZ_JBAUHO010000291.1, from coordinate 1,964 downwards.
CGCAGTCTTTCAGCAAACCTGCAAGTTCTTGCATCGGATGTTTGTCAGGGTTCTGGACAAACGTATCTTCATATCCGCGAATGCTACCAGTTTCCTGCATAAAAACAGTGCGCGCCGCACCAAGCGCATCCATCGCGCGGCCCCACCAGATAGGTTCGCCCGCAAGCGTCAAAATCACGCCCTGATGCACATAGAACGACCAACCATCATAGCCGGTAAGCCATGACATATTCGACGGATCGCTGACGACGATGGCGTCCAGCCCCGCGCGCTCCATCGCGGCGCGGGTCTTGGTGATCCGCCCCAGGTATTCGTCAGTCGTGAAGTTGGCATCAGTTGTGGTCATACTATTGCTCTCGGGTGATGGGCTGCGCGAACGTCAAAGCGCTAGGAAAACGTCACCTGTTTTTCAGCGTTTGACAAGTTTGGAGTCCTCATTGAAGTGTGTGCGTTCACCGAAAGTGAAAGGTAAGCCGATGAGCACAGAGCGAACAAACGATCAATTGAGCCAGTGGGATCACGATCATTTCTTCCACCCCTCAACCCATTTGGGCCAGTTTGCACGTCGCGAGATGGGAAATCGCATTATCAAAGGCGCAAATGGTGTCCACATCACGGATCGCGAAGGACGTACATCGCTTGATGCATTTGCTGGACTTTATTGTGTTAACGTTGGTTACGGGCGCAGCGAAATTTCTGATGCCATTGCCGCGCAGGCCAAGGAACTGGCCTATTATCATTCCTATGTGGGCCATGGCACAGAGGCATCCATCACCCTCTCGCGTATGATCGCAGAACGCGCGCCCGAAGGTATGAACCAGGTTTATTATGGTCTTTCGGGGTCGGACGCAAACGAGACTAATGTGAAATTAGTTTGGTATTACAACAACATCCTTGGCCGTCCCCAAAAGAAAAAGATCATTTCGCGCTGGCGCAGTTACCATGGTTCGGGCCTTGTGACAGGCTCTCTCACCGGGCTTGAGCTGTTTCACAAGAAGTTCGATTTGCCATTGAGCCAAGTGATCCACACCGAAGCACCTTACTATTTCCGCCGCGACGATCGTAGCATGAGCGAGGCCGAGTTCTCTGCCGATTGCGCCGCAAAGCTTGAGGCTTTGATCGAAGCTGAAGGGGCGGACACCATTGCGGCCTTCATTGGCGAACCTGTGCTGGGAACCGGCGGTATCGTTCCGCCGCCCGCAGGTTATTGGGAGGCGATCCAGAAGGTGCTGAAAAAGCATGATATCCTTTTGATCGCCGACGAAGTCGTCACAGGGTTCGGCCGCTTGGGTACAATGATGGGATCGGATCACTACGGGCTAAAGCCTGACCTGATTACCATTGCGAAAGGCCTGACATCCGCATACGCACCGCTTTCGGGCTCTATCGTGTCAGACCGAATGTGGGAGGTGTTAGAGCGCGGTACAGATGAATTTGGCCCCATCGGCCATGGCTGGACCTATTCGGCGCATCCAATCTGCGCGGCAGCGGGTGTCGCGAATCTCAAGCTACTCGATAGTCTCGATCTGGTCAGCAATGCGGGCTCTGTAGGGCAATATCTGAACGAGGCTATGACAACCGCCCTCGGCGCGCATGCAAATGTGGGCGAGATTCGCGGCGAAGGCATGCTTTGCGCAGTCGAGTTGGTAAGTGACCGCGATGATCGTGTGTTCTTTGACGCCTCCGAAAAAGTGGCCCCCCGCATTGTCGCCGCGATGCTGGAGCGCGGTGTGATCGCCCGCGCCATGCCCCAAGGCGATATCATCGGATTTGCACCACCATTTTCGCTTACGCGTGAACAAGCTGACGAAATCGTTGGAGTGACCAAAGCAGCACTTGAAAGCGTGCTTTAAGCGATCAAGCGCACAAAAAACAGCGCCCACCAGATGGTGGGCGCTTTGTTTTGCAGTAGCTGGAATGAATTGGCTCCGGCGGTAGGGATCGAACCTACGACCAATTGATTA
>NZ_JBAUHO010000290.1:0-17884 GCF_049680325.1 Planktotalea sp. | reverse complement strand
TTATTGGACTTACCTTGAGGGGCACCGCGATAAGTTCGAATGGGAAAAGCCAGCTGCCAGTGAGCTTATCAATTTCGGCAAATGGATTTTTCTAAGCACCGTCGCTGGGTTCCTCTTTAATCAGAGCGACAAAATGCTGTTGGGTAAATATCTGCCTCTGGATCAATTCGGGGTCTATAACATCGGGTTTTTCCTTGCCAGCTTCCCGCTTTTGCTTGGGGTTTCGGTCACGCACAAGCTTTTGATCCCGCTCTACCGTGAACGCCCCCCCCGCGCGAGTGCAGCAAACTTTGCCGCCCTTCGTAAGATGCGCTTTGTGGTGAGCGGAGGACTTTTGTTCGGTGTTGCGCTACTGGCTTTCGTCGGCGTGCCGCTGGTCGGATTTCTGTATGATCCACGTTATCAAGCGGCGGGTATCATTGTGACCATCATCGCCTGTATGCAGGTACCGCAGATCATTGTGTTGACTTACGATCAAGCCGCCCTTGCCGCGGGGGATTCCAAGCGGTTCTTTGTTCTGGCGGCAAGCCGGGCGGTTATCATGTTAACGGCCATGTTCATCGCCCTCGAGATGTTCGGTCTGATTGGTGCGTTGTTCAGCATCGGCCTTGCAATGGTGTTGATCTATCCTGTCGTGATCTGGTTGGCGCGCCGCATGGGAGCATGGGATCCATTTCATGATCTGGCTTTCGCGCTGCTTGGTGCCGCGGTGATGGCGCTGGCGCTATGGATGAATTGGGACGGTGTTGTCGAACTTGCCGCTATGAGTTAGCTGCATGGCGGGTAATCAGATACCGCAATAGGGCGTAAGTTTTTTGGTCAGTGCCTCAAAATGTTCTTATTGTTGGGGGATAAACGATCCTGATCTGTGATGCTTGAGTGGTGGTATGTCTGAGTTTGACGCGTCCCAAACCGAAATGTCTGGCGATATAGCTATTGTCGGAATGGCCGCGCAATTGCCCGGCGCTCTAGGCTTGGATGCCTATTGGGATATGCTGCGCAGCGGTACGTCCGCTATTCGCCGTTTGAGCGAAGAAGACATGCTCCAAGCAGGGGTGGACCCGGCAACGCTGGCCGACCCGAATTACGTCCCATTCGCGGCAAACCTTGAAGGCTACACAGAATTTGACGCTGATTTCTTCGGGCTTAGCCCGAAAGAGGCGGCAATCATGGATCCGCAGCACCGCAAGTTTCTGGAAGTATCCTGGCACGCCTTGGAAAATGCCGGTCATATGCCTGAAAATTTCACAGGTCCGATTGGGGTCTATGCGGGCTGTGGAATGGGGAGTTATTTCTATTTCAACATTTGCTCGAACCGCGATCTGGTCGAAAATACAGGCATGTTCCTGCTGCGCCACACGGGCAATGACAAGGATTTCCTCAGCACCCGACTTAGCCATTTCTTAGACCTGCGTGGTCCGTCTATTTCGCTGCAAACGGCGTGCTCTACGTCTTTGGTTGGCGTGCATTATGCGAGCGCAGCTTTGCTGAATGGCGAATGCGACATGGCGATTGCAGGGGGCGTGACAATCGATCTGCCGCAAGGGCAGGGCTATCTATTCAAAGAAAACGAAATTCTATCCCCTGACGGGCAATGCCATGCCTTTGACCATCGCGCTCAAGGCACGGTCTTTGGTTCGGGCGCGGGCGCTGTTGTGTTGCGCCGATTAGAGGACGCAATTGCCGATCGCGATCACATTTGGGCGGTGATTAAAGGCACGGCAGTCAATAATGACGGCTCAGACAAAGCAGGCTATCTTGCCCCGTCCGTCGGCGGACAGGCCGCCGCAATAGCGGAGGCCCAAGCCATTGCAGGTGTCAGCGCCGATACGGTCGATTACATCGAATGCCATGGAACAGGCACTTATCTGGGCGACCCGATCGAGGTGGCCGCGCTGACCGAAGCCTTCCGCGAGACAACTGACGAAATAAGGTTCTGCCGTATCGGATCAGTGAAAACCAATATTGGTCACTTGGATACAGCGGCAGGAGCCGCATCTTTGATAAAAACGGCGCTCTCGCTGCATCACAAACAGATGCCACCTAGCCTTGGCTATGAGGCTCCGAATCCTGCGATTGAGTTCGACACTAGCCCGTTCACCGTGAACGACACGTTAACAGAATGGACGTCACACAAAGGCCCGCGCCGCGCTGGTGTCAATTCCCTTGGCGTAGGCGGCACGAATGCACATGCAGTTGTTGAAGAAGCCCCCGAACGTGCCGCGTCAGAGGCATCGGATTGGCCGTTCCAGGTGCTCACAATCTCTGGGCGCAACAAATCGGCGCTTGATGCGAACACCGCTGCTCTTGGCGAATATTTACAAGGCACTGAAACGGATCTCGCCGATGTCGCCTTTACGCTTAAGGAAGGGCGCCGCGCTTTTGAACGCCGCCGCGTTGTTGTCGCGCAAACCGCAAAAGAGGCGGCTGAAAAGCTCGCAAAATCTGACCCGCGCGAGGTGTTCACCCACCGTGTGCTTTCCAATCCCGAAGCTGTCTTCATGTTCCCCGGCGGCGGCGCGCAATACGCGGGCATGGCGCGGGATCTTTATGAGACAGAACCGGTTTTCGCCGAATGGATTGATGCCGGTTTGGAGGTGCTTCAACCGCGTCTTGACTATGATATTCGCGCGCTCTGGCTGCCTGAAGAAAACGGACGTAGTGCGGCTGATGAGGCGCTGAAGAAGCCCTCAATTCAATTGCCATTGATTATGATCGTTGAATATGCGCTGGCTAAACTGCTGGAAAGCTGGGGCATAACCCCGCGTGTTCTGATCGGTCATTCCATGGGCGAAAACACCGCCGCCGCATTGGCTGGCGTGATAAGCTTTGAAGATTGCATTGGCCTTGTGCTGTTGCGAGGACAGATGTTCGACACGGTGCCAGCAGGGGGCATGTTAAGCGTCTCAATGCCGGCAGCTGATTTGCGAGAGTACCTCGGCGACACGCTTGATCTTGCGGCAATAAATGGTCCTAACCTTTCGGTTGCTTCGGGCCCACAAGAGGCACTTGATGCCTTGCAAACACGCCTAGGTAGCGAGGACATTGATTGCCAACGCATCCCAATCGATATTGCCGCGCACAGCCGGATGTTGGAACCTATTCTGACGCGCTTTGGTGACTATCTGCGCTCAATCTCGCTAAATGCTCCTAGCATCCCGATTATTTCGAACCGCACGGGCCATGAGCTAACGCACGCGCAGGCAACCGACCCGGACTACTGGGTTCAACACCTGCGCGGCACAGTGCATTTTGCCGACGGCATTTCGCATATCGCAGCGGCGAAGAACTGTGCCTACATCGAGGTTGGGCCGGGCAAAGCGCTCAGCTCGCTTGCGCAGCAATGCGAGGCGGTAGAAAGCGATCAGGTGATAAATGTTCTGCGCCATCCAGAACAGGACGTCGCGGATGATGCGTATTTCATGTCGGTTCTTGGGCGGCTCTGGGCGGTCGGCTTTGATATTGACTGGCCTCAAATCTGGGGCGACGCCGCGCGAAATAAAGTGGTTTTGCCGGGATATCAGTTCCAACGCAGTCCGTATTTCATCGAGGCCTCAGCGCCCCAAACTGCGCCTGCACCGACACGGATTATGCGACGCGACGATATTGCTGACTGGGGATATGTGCCTCATTGGCAAAAGCGATATGCGGATTGTGCTTTCGATGTGGCAAACGATCTTGGCGAGCCAACGACATGGCTGTTCTTTGTGGATGAGGCGGGTGTCGCCGCCCCTGTGATAGAGCGTTTGCGACGTGCAGGGCACAGCGTGACGGAGGTCGTAACAGGCGACGCCTTTGCACGTCTGTCGCAGGATCGATTTGCTCTTGCCCCTGAACAAGGCCGCGAAGGATATGATCGCCTTCTTGCCGAGCTGGTTGCAACAGGACGCACGCCAGAACGGATCGCCCATTTCTGGTCTGTGACACAAGAAGAGCGCTATCGCCCCGGCTCAAGCTTTTTCCATCGCAATCAAGAGCAGGGCTTTTATTCGCTCATGTTCCTCGCTCAGGCGATCAGCGGCGAGGGTCTGCCGACGCCTTTGCATATTTCTGTCTTTTCTTCGGATGCACATAGCCTTGCAGGGCAGATCGCGCGCTACCCCGAGAAGGCCTGTTTGAACGGTCCCGTCAAAGTGACGCCCGCCGAATTCCCCGGCGTGACCGCCTCATGGCTTGATATTTCGGTGCCACCATTGAAGGCGAAGTCACTATTTTCCAAGCCTGCGCAAACAGAAGATTTTACCGATCTTGTGTTGGAAGAGCTGTTAAGCGCGCAGGGTAACAAGATCGCTGCCGTGCGCGCTGGCACCCGTTACGAGCAGACAACAGTAACGCGCGCCCTGCCTTTGCCAGAACAACCATGGGCCTTGGAACAAGGCGCTGCCGTTTTGATAACGGGTGGATTTGGCGGCATTGGTCAAAGCCTTGCGCGCGATTTCATCACCCGCTTTCAGGCACGCATCGTTCTTGTGTCGCGCAAGGAATTGCCTGATCGCGCAAGCTGGGACATGTTGGCCCCTGCTGATCCTGCCGCGCGTTATGTAGACGCCGTGCAAGCGCTAGAAGCGCTAGGCGGTGAGGTTCTTTGCCTCGTTGGTGATGTTTGCAATGCCGAAGACATGCGGCGCGTGCGCGAGCAGGCAGAGGCCAGATTTGGTCCTTTGACGGGGATCATTCACGCGGCGGGCGTTATTGATGATGCACCCATTTTGGCGAAGGGCGCAGGCTCAGTCGAGGCGGTGTTCACGCCGAAAATTCACGGCACCGAAGTGATCGGCAAAGTCTGGGAAGACGGGGCTTTGGACTGGCTTGTGCTCTTTTCATCATCCTCGACGGTGACGGCCCCTGCGGGTCAGATTGACTATGTCGCTGCGAATGATTTTCTCAATGCCTATGCAAATGCGCGCCAGGGCGACGCCACCCGTGTGATTGCGCTCGGCTGGGGTGTCTGGGCTGGCGTGGGCATGGCCGCAGATGCGATGGCCGCACGCCTAGGTACGCCGAATGTGCTTCCTGCACGCGATGCGCGGCAACCGCTTTTGGATATTCTGTCGGCGGATGTTGACGGGCGGCACGTTTTCGAAACCGAATTGTCCGTCGATCATCATTGGGTGCTGTCCGAGCATCGCACCAAGGATGGCACAATCCTGATGCCGGGCACGGGTTATCTGGAAATCGCGCGCCAAGCGTTGCGCGCGTTGGGGATCAATGGTGCCTTTAGCATTCGCGACCTCTACTTCCTGCGGCCTTTGGATGTGGGCGAGGCCGCATCGCGCAAAATGCGTGTGCGGTTGAGCACAATTGATGCGGGCTTTGAAATGGAAGTGCTGAGCGAGATCCAGTTCCAGGGTCGAACCGCTTGGCAACGTAATGCTCAAGCAAGCCTTGTTCTAAGCAAGCTTGGCCAGCCCGATGTGATTGATCTCGCTTCGGTGCGCGAAGGCCTTCCTGAAATGCAGCGCGCCGCTCAAGGGGAAACGCTTGTCTCGCCGCAAGAGGCGCATTTGGATTTCGGCCCGCGCTGGCGCGTATTGAACGCGATGTCGCTGGGCCAAGGCAGCGGCATAGCCGAACTATCGCTGCCGCCCGAGGCTGCAAACGATACCGGTTTCGGCCTGCATCCTGCACTGATGGACCTTGCGACGGGCTGGGCGATGGGGCTGATTGACGGCTATGGCGGGGACCACCTTTGGGTGCCGCTTAGCTATTCAAATGTGCGCGTTTTCCGTGACTTGCCTTCAAAGATTATCTCTTGGGTCCGTTCTGTTCGCCGCGACGGCGAAGCCGTGCGGTTCGATCTGATGCTTTGCACACCAGAGGGTGAGGTCTGCGCAGAGATTGACGGGTTTTCGATCAAGCGGATCGAGGATCGCTCATCCCTCGCTCATGGCCCCGCACCGCATGCCAACGAGCTGGAATTTGATGAAAGCGCTGCGACGCAACCGCTTTCAACCGCTGAAGAACGGCTCCATCACAATATCGCCCAGGGCATACGTCCCGACGAAGGGGCAGATGCCTTTGCGCGGGTCATGTCGTTGGGTGTATCGCAAATCACGATTTCATCCCTGGATTTGGATGCCCTCAAGGCGCAAGGGGCGCTGGACCTGGTTCAAAGCACTGGTTCGGCTGGTTTCGAGCGCCCTGATCTGGATAGCGATTATGCAGCGCCAGAAAGCGAAATCGAGCGGACCTTGGCAGGGATGTGGCAAGATCTGCTTGGCGTGTCCGATGTGGGTATCGACGACAGCTTTTTTGACCTTGGTGGCCACTCGCTGATTGCTGTGCGTTTGTTTGCACAGATCAAGAAGGCCTACCGTTTGGATTTTCCGATTTCGATCCTGTTCGAGGCACCGACAATTCGCAAGATATCGGCGCTGATCGAGGCGCAAATCGGCCCGCAATCCGGCGTAGACGACGCCCCAATGCCCAAAGCACCAGAGCGCCGTTTCACGCATATCGTCCCGATGCACGAAGGTGCGCGGGGCAACAAAGCGCCGTTCTTTCTGGTTGCCGGGATGTTTGGAAATGTCCTGAACCTTCGCCATCTTGCGCATTTACTTGGCGCGGACCGCCCGTTCTACGGCCTTCAGGCGCGTGGGCTTTACGGCGATCAAGAACCGCATCGCAGCATCGAGGACGCCGCGCGCGACTATATCGTAGAACTGCAAGAGGTGCAGCCGCATGGGCCTTACATGCTGGGTGGGTTCTCAGGCGGCGGCATAACTGCCTACGAGATGGCGCGCCAGTTAGAGGCGGCGGGCGAGCAGGTTGATCTGGTTGTCTTGCTTGATACGCCCTTGCCAAAGCGACGGGCGTTGTCGACGATTGATCGCCTTTACATTCAGGGGGCAGAACTTAAACGTGGTGGTCTTTTATATCCATTGCGTTGGATCGCGCGACGCGTCGCGTGGGAGATATCCAAACGCCGTGCACCTGATTTGGGACAAACCCAAGAGCATCAGTTCCATAACGCAGAGATAGAAGCGGCCTTCCTAGAGGCTGTTGCAGCTTATGAGGTGCGTCCGTGGCATGGTAACTTGCAGCTTTATCGACCACCTTTGGTTGGCCATTGGACAGTGTCTGGCGGCAAGCAGATCAACTCTGAACGTGCCTATGTCTTGCATGACAATGATTGGACCCAACATGCGCCCAAAGTGCAGGTGACAGAGGTTCCGGGCGATCATGACAGTATGGTGCTTGAGCCGAATGTGCGCGTGCTGGCCGCGCGGATGAAAGCGGCCATCGAAGCGGCAGAAACCGCGCCGAATGCCATTCCCGATCATATGGCAGCAGAGTAGATCATGCCCAGCATCCTGACCATAATCCTGAACTACAAAACCCCTGAGATGACGCTGCAATCGCTCGCGGCTGCACTGCGTGAAATGGCTGGACTTGAGGGCGAGATTGTCATTGTTGACAATGACAGCAACGACGGATCGTTCGAAATGCTGTCAGCCAGCGCTCAGGGCTTGCCGCGTGTTCGGGTCGTTCAATCCGGGCATAACGGTGGATTTGGTGCAGGCAACAACGTGGGTTTGCGCCTTGGGCTCTCGGATGGCAGCGCGCCGGATTATTACTATGTGCTGAACTCGGACGCCTTTCCGGATGAGGGCAGCATTCGCGCGCTATTGGATCATTTGGAAGCGAATCCGAAGGTCGGTTTTGCAGGCAGTTACATCCATGGCCCCGAGGGCGATCCGCATCTGACGACTTTTCGCTTCCCGTCTATATGGTCCGAACTTGAAGGCGCTGCACGCTTTGGTCCTATCTCGCGCGCGCTGCGCAATAAACGGGTGCCGATTGATGTGCCAGATCAAACTTGCGAGGTGGACTGGCTCGCAGGGGCAAGCCTAATGATGCGGCGCAAGGTGCTTGAGGACATCGGCCTCTTTGACGAGACGTTCTTTCTCTACTTTGAGGAAACGGATCTGTGTCGACGCGCAAAGCTCGCTGGCTGGCCAACGGTCTTCGTGCGGAGCAGTGAAGTGACGCATATCGGTTCGGTTTCAACGGGCATGAAAACCTGGGCGCGCATGCCGCAATACTGGTTCGACTCGCGTTTGCACTACTTCACTAAGAACCACGGTTGGCTTTATGCCTTGCTTGCGGTGAAGGCCCATGTCGTTGGCGGGCTGCTTTGGCGTGTACGACGCCTGCTACAAGGCAAACCACAAGCCGACCCAGATCACTTCCTGCGTGATCTGATTGTCCACGATACCCGCAATTTATTATCCCGACCGCGCGCCGCAAAAGTGCCGCGCCTAGGTACGTTAGAACGTGTTGGAGAAAGTTAGATGAGTGCCCCGCAAAGCGCGATCCTGATCGGGTCGGAAAGCCTTACAATTGAAGCTGGCCGTCAGCTGCGCGCGCGCGGCTTTGATGTACGCGCCGTTGTCACCCATAGTGCGGATGTGCGCACATGGGCGGCGGGTGAAGGGCTTGATGTGCTTGGCTTTGGCGCTGGTTTGACGGCCCGTTTGGGCGGGGCAGTTGACTGGATTTTCTCTGTCGCCAATCTGGTGATGTTGCCTGCAGATTTGCTTGGCCTTGCGCGCAAGGGCGCGATCAATTTTCATGACGGGCCGCTGCCGCGCTATGCAGGTTTGAACGCGCCCGTCTGGGCTTTGCTCAAGGGTGAAAAACTGCATGGTATAACATGGCATTTGATCGAGGGCGGTGTTGATGAGGGCCGCATCATTGCGCGGGAAGGTTTTGATATCCGTGCATCTGATACAGCATTTACCCTGAACACGCGTTGCTTTGAGGCGGGCGTTCAAAGTTTCGCACGCGTCTTGGATGCAATCAGTGTTGAACCGCTTGCTGCAACGGATCAGGACCTATCCCAACGCAGCTATTTCGCTTTGGCGCAGCGGCCAGAAGGTCACGGATTTCTGGACCACACCCAACCGCGTGCAAGCGCTTTGCGAGTTGTTCAGGCGCTGGATCATGGCCCCTATTGGAACCCGCTTTGCGCTCCGAAAATTCGGATTGGCGCACAGATTATCCACGTTGCCAGCGCGGAGGCGGAAAACGCCCTCAAAGGACGCGCAGGCGAGGTTTTAGCCGTTAGCAGCGATAGCGTCACGCTCGCCTTTTCTGATGGTGCCTTGCGGTTGATGTGCGCCGGCGGTGATCTTTCCGCTTTGTCTGTCGGTGACATGGCTGTGCCGATAGCGATATCAAATGATGTGCAGCATCAACTGAATGCGGCAGCCAAGGCAGATGCATTCTGGCGTAAGCGGCTTGGTGAAATGACCCCCTGCGCGCTGCCTTTGACCTCAGATCAGGGCGGGCAGGGTTGGCTCGAATGCGCGGTAGAGACCACGCATGAAGACCTGCTTGGTCAAGCGATGATGACCCTTGCCATGCAAATGACGGGTGCTCCTTGTGACATTGCTCTGGGTATAAGGAATGGATCGCTACTGCTATCTGACTGGGTGCCAATGCGCGATATTTCCGAGCTCTCGACGCTTCGCGAAAAGGGAAGTTTCGCGCGTGATCTTTTGGTGCGTGATACCGCCCTTAGCCAAGTTCGAACCCCTGTTCTGGGCTTGTCCGAGGCTGGCCCGATTGAAGGCTGCGTCGCGACACTTGCTGGCACGAAACTTCATTATGACAGCGCGCACCTTAGCGCTGCTGGTGCCGCTATCCTTGCAGCACGCCTCGTACATATAGCAGAGCATCTTGGCCAAGGCACAGCCGCGCAAGACATCCCGCGTGTCCCGAATAGTGAAGCGGAAATTTTGCATGCTTGGAACGCAACAGAAATACCGTTTGATGAAACCTGCCTGCCACAGCTCTTCGAGGCGAAAGTCGCGAAAACGCCTGATGCGATAGCCGTTATCGTCGAAGATCAAAGCCTGAGCTATGCGGCTTTGAATGCTGCCGCTAATAAAGCCGCGCATGTCTTGCAACAAATGGGTGTTAAGGCCGACACGCTTGTCGGGCTATATACATCGCGCTCGCTTGAGATGCTGATTGGCGCTTTGGCGATCATGAAAGCGGGCGGTGCTTATGTTCCGCTTGATCCTGCTTATCCTGAACACCGTCTTACGGGTTACCTTGAAGACAGCGCTGTGTCTGTGATCGTGACGCAAAGCGCGATCTCTGGCAGCTTGCCAGATCATAGCGCCGCACTGTTGGAACTAGACCGCGATCCAAGACTTCAAAACGCAAGCGATGACAATCTGCACGCTGTCGCGGGTCCAGAGAACCTTGCCTATCTTATTTTCACCTCTGGCTCTACGGGGCGCCCAAAGGGCGTGATGATCGAACATCGCAATCTGAGCAATTTCTTTGTCGGTATGGACCAGCGTCTTAATCATGATCCGGCGGGAACTTGGCTTGCCGTGACTTCGCTCAACTTCGACATCTCGGTGTTGGAGCTTTTCTATACGCTTACACGCGGTTTTAAACTGGTTGTGACCTCTGACGAAACCCGAGCGGTTCTGTCTAATGGTCCTGTGATGACCTCAGACGCCGAAATGGAATTCTCTATTTATTACTGGGGCAACGACGATGGTGCGGGCGAAAAGAAATACGAGCTGCTGCTTGAGGGTGCAAAGTTTGCTGACGACCACGGTTTTTGCGCGGTTTGGACGCCAGAGCGGCACTTCCATGCGTTCGGCGGACCCTATCCCAATCCTTCGGTTACGGGCGCTGCGGTTGCCGCGGTAACCAAGAATATTGGTGTGCGTTCTGGCTCTTGCGTTGCACCGTTGCACCATCCGGCACGGATTGCCGAAGAATGGTCGGTGATCGACAATCTCACGAACGGGCGTGCGGGGCTTGCTATGGCTTCTGGCTGGCAACCTGACGATTTTGTACTACGCCCTGAAAATACGCCCCCCGACAACAAACCTGCATTGATGGATACCATCGACAAGGTGCGCAAGCTTTGGCGGGGTGAAGCGGTTGAATTCCCTAAGGCCGACGGCGGTATGCACGCGGTTGTTACCCAGCCCCGACCCGTTAGCAAAGAGGTGCCTATCTGGGTGACCACGGCTGGCAATCCGGAGACTTGGAAAGAAGCAGGTGCCATCGGCGCGAATGTGCTAACCCACCTGCTGGGGCAAAGCATTGACGAGGTTGCGGGAAAGATAACACTTTATCACGATGCGCTACGCGAGGCGGGGCACGATCCGAGCGATTTCAAAGTAACCCTGATGCTGCACACATTCATCGCCGAAACGCGCGAGATTGCACGAGAGATCGCGCGTGAGCCGATGAAAGATTACCTGCGTTCAGCGGCGGGCCTGATAAAGCAATATGCTTGGGCCTTCCCGGCATTCAAACGCCCGGAAGGCGTGGATAACGCATTCCAGCTTGATCTTGGATCATTGGAAGAGGACGAATTGGAAGGCATACTCGACTTTGCCTTTCAACGCTATTTCGAGGATTCGGGCCTGTTTGGCACTGTGCAAGACTGCATGAGCAAGGTGGACGCGCTTAAGCGGATTGGTGTGAACGAAGTTGCCTGTCTGATTGATTATGGCATTGGGACCGAACAGGTTCTGGAGGGGTTGAAACCCTTGGCCGAGGTTGTTCGACGCTCCAACACGTCACAAACAATGGCCAGCGATGATTTTTCCATCGCGGCGCAATTAGTTCGGCACAAGGTAACCCATATGCAATGCACGCCATCAATGGCGCGGATGATTTGCATGAACGACGAAGCGCGTGGCGCTTTGGCAGGTTTGCAGGAAATTATGATCGGGGGCGAAGCCTTGCCAGCGGCGCTTGTCGCGGATTTGAAGGCGGCGAGCAAAGCCGAGATCACCAATATGTATGGGCCAACGGAAACAACGATCTGGTCTTCGACCCGCAAGGCGGAAGGCGAGGGGACGATCCCCCTTGGCCAGCCAATCGCCAACACGCAATTCTACGTGTTGGATGAGCAGGGTGCGCTTTGCCAGATTGGAGCAGAGGGTGAACTTTGCATTGGCGGTGCAGGTGTGACGCGCGGCTACTGGCAACGTGCTGACCTGACAGCCGAGCGCTTTGTGCCTGCGCCTGACGGTGGGCGAATGTATCGCACGGGTGATCTGGTCAAGCAAACAGCAGAAGGCGAGATTGAGTTTCTTGGCCGTGTTGATAACCAGATCAAACTGCGCGGCTACCGTATCGAGCTGGGAGAGATTGAAAGTGCGCTTGAGGCCCAAGCCGGCGTGAAGCAGGCGGTTGTTGTCGCGCGCGAAGATACCCCCGGTGATGTGCGTTTGATTGCCTATGTGACGGGTCAATCACTGGCACCTGACGCGCTGCGTGCTGCCATGAAATCAAAACTGCCGACGCATATGGTGCCTTCTAGTGTTGAAGTGATTGATAGCTTCCCGCTGACGCCGAACAAGAAGGTGGATCGCGCCGCGCTGCCAGCGCCGAAACCAGCGAAGAAGGTGGAGATGCCCACGCCTGTAACGGGTATCGTTCAGGTAGGTGCATCGGAGGTAACTGCGCAGATCGCTACAATTTGGAGCGCCATACTTGGGGTGCATAACATCGCGCCAAGCGACAATTTCTTTGACATCGGCGGGCATTCCCTGCTTGCGGTTCAAGCGCACCGCGAAATTCGCGATACCATGGGCGCGAAGATTTCAATTACCGACATTTTCCGTTTTCCTGTTCTTTCGGCCTTGGCCGAGCGGGTCGCGGCAAGTGGTGGTCAGGCGATTGCGCAAACGTCAACGCGCCAAACAGAAACGAATGCTGCCGCTCCGGGCCAGCCAACGGCGCGCGCTGAAGGGCGCGTTGATGCAATGGCTAAACGACGCGCGATGCGGGCAGCGCGCTTGCGTAAATGAGTCTCGTCGCCGCATTAGAGGGGTTCTTGCCAAGAACGCTGGCCTTTGCTGTGCGTGATCCGCGGCAACACTACCCTTTGATCGGCAGGGAAGCCGAGGCCGTCGCGAATGCGATCGAAAAGCGCAAAACAGAGTTTAGCGCTGGTCGTGATGCTGCGCGCGCTGCACTTTCGGGTTTGGGTCACAACGACATTGAAATCCTCGTAGGCCCCTACCGTGCACCGATCTGGCCAGATGGTTTTTGTGGCTCTATCACGCACAGCCGTGAAATCTGTATCGCAGGTGTTGCCCGCTTGGCTGACATCGCGTCGATCGGAATTGATGCGGAACGTGACATGCCCCTGAAGGACGAGTTACGCAGCGCAATTTTGCATGAAAGCGAGCTTCATGTCAGCGGGGCAGAGGCCATTGAGCTGTTCAGCATGAAAGAAGCGCTGTTCAAGGCACTCTTTCCGATTTGCGGTGAGTTGATGGGCTTTCATGCGGCCAAAAGCGATGGGAACAGCGGGCTCGTTCTTACCCGTCAAGTGGGCGCTTATCCCGAGGGTTCGCAGTTCGATGTGCCGACAATTCATGTTTCAAGCCACGTGATTTCACAGTGCATTATCGAAGGGGTAAAGCAATGATCCGCCGCGCTGTCGCCAAGTTTCATCGGGCGCTTTGCGCCAAGCGATTCCTTGGATCAAGCGCGCTTTTGCTGCTGCTATCGGCGTGTGGGTTGACGCGCTGTACACCAGATCCATTGCCGCGCGCGCAGTTTGAAGCGCTCTATGAAACCCCTTTGAACGCACCTGAAAAAGGGCTGCGCGTCTTTCACCTTGGTCATTCTCTGGTGAACCGCAACATGCCCGACATGCTGCGCCAGTTTGCGCAAGCAACCGCTCGTGCGCACGAATATGAAAGCCAGATCGGTTGGGGCACGCCGCTCAAATCACATTGGGAGCCGGGTGAAGAGGTTTTCGGATTTGAGAAAGAGAACGCGCATCCCCGTTTTCGCGACGTGAGGTCGGCGCTGGAGAGCGGAGATTATGATGCGGTGATCTTGACCGAGATGGTAGAGCTAAGAGACGCCATCGAGTATTTTGAGAGCGCGAATTATCTGCATAAGTTTGCAAGTCTTGCGCGTGAAGGGCGCGTAGACACGCGCATTTATCTTTATGAGACATGGCACAACGTTAATGACCCCGAAGGCTGGCGTGCCCGTTTGGAAAAAGATCGGGTTCGGTACTGGGAGGATGGTATTTTGCGCCCCGCACTTGCCTACGATACGCAGCCGCGACCGATTTACGTGGTTCCTGTTGGTCAGGTATTTGCCGAGATCGCACGACAGATTGAGGCGGGTAAGTTAAAGGGCTTGGGTAAAGTCGAAGATCTATTTGCGCAAAACGAGGATGGTTCGCTTGATACGATCCATGTTGGGCACTTGGGTAACTACATCGCCGCGCTAACGCATTATGCAGTGCTTTATCACACCAACCCGATGGGGCTTGCGGGAAAGGTTGCTCTTTATGATGAAAGTGAAGTAATTTCAGTAGCTTCCCCCGAAGCTATCACTCAAATTCAGGGCATAGTTTGGCAGGTCGTCAAGAACGATCCCCTGACCGGACTGGCGCGGCAATAGGAAACAATTCAAATGGATTGTTTCTGAGAAAATATGACTAAAACGTGGCAAAATTTGTCTGGTTCTGATACCTTTGTCCAAGACGCATCGGCTGCCACCGATTCCGTGGGGGACTTTGTTGGCAGACCTTTCATAGGGTTTGCCGCAATGGCGGGGTGTTTACCTCGTGTGCGATGACGTCAAATAGGCAGCAACTTTCGATGTGACCCAGGGCTATTGTATTGGCCTTTTCGGGGAATAAATGGTTATGGCCAGGCGTTTGGCTAAGGAGAGTTGGTTTGGATCAGATCAGAACAGTTGGCGAATTTTTCGGCGTTATCAAACGTCGTTTTTTCCTGATGGCGCTTATCGTGTGTCTTGGAACGCTGGCAGCGATTTACTATGCGCTGAACCAGCCCAGCCTTTATGAAACCCATGCCGCTTTGCAAATTGAAAGCGCCTCGGTAGCCAATCAAACGTCGGGGGCGACCTCTCTGAGCAATGGTGCGGCACATCGTTTGACATTGATCGAACAACGTTTGATGGCGCGCGATAGTCTGGTGCGAGTGATCGAGAAACTTGAACTGTTTTCCGATGGTTTTGGGATGCCATTGAATGAAAAGGTCGATGCGTTGCGCAGTTCTGTGCAAATTGCCCAGAACAAAGATGGGGCTCAATCTTGGCAGCCTAACATTACTCCGTCGGGCTTGTTGATAAGTGTGAGGTTTGGCGATCCCGAACTGGCGGCGCGCATCGCCAACGAATTTCTTGGCTCGGTCCTAGAGGAAAACCGCAAGCGCAAAGAAGAGCGTAGCAAAGGCGCGCTTGCATTCTTTACTAGCGAAGAAGAGCGTATTGGTGCCGACATTTTGGTTATCGAAGAAGAGATTGCCGCGTTCAAAAGTGCCAACTCTGATGCGCTACCAAGCGGGATCCTGTCGCAGCGCGATCAACTAGGCACCCTGCGCGAAACCGAACTAGAGATCGAGCGCGAGATTATCGCAGCGTCCAGCAATACCAACCGTCAACGCCAGTCTGTTGTGGATTTGCAGGTTACCCGTCTCGAAGAGCAAAAGGCATTGATCCAGCAACGGATCAATCGCATCGACGCCGTCATCGCTGCGGCACCAGAGATTGAGCGTGAACTTGGCGCCTTGAGCCGCCGTTTGCGTCAACTGCAAGATCAGTACAGCGTTATCACAACTGGCCGCGCAGAGGCGGAAATGGGTCAATTGCTTGAAACAGCCGACCAATCCGAGCGATTTGTCGTGCTGGAAACGGCGTTGGTGCCAGAATATGCAGTCTCTCCAAGCCGCAAGAAAATCGCGATGCTCGGTTTTATTGGCAGTGGCTTTCTTGCTTGCCTCGCGGCACTTGCATTGGAAATGATGAACCCAGCAATTCGCACAAGCGCGCAACTTGAACGACAGCTTGGTCTACAGCCGGTCGTTTCAATTCCTTACGTGAGCAGCACTTGGGAGCAACGCCGTCGCAAGCTGACTTGGATTGCTGGTTTTGTCGCTTTGATCCTATCTCTTCCGTTCATTCTACGAACGCTTGCGGAAAAGGGATTGGGCGGGATGCTTGGCGGCTTGTTCAAGCGCGAGGCAAATAGCTAGTAGCTATAATGGCTGATTGATAGGCCTTCGGCCTTGTTCAGGATGACACCTAGCAGCGGCTTGTCATCACCAAAACGACGCTTGAGCTCACGCACCTCGTTGGCCTTGGTTGTGCCACCGCCAACGACAAGCAAGACGGCATCATAGTGTTCACGAAATGCCATGACGTCATCATGATAAAGCGCGGGCGGCATGTCGTAGATTACAACATCGGGTTCCAGTTCCGCTTCCATCTGTGCAATCGCGTCGGACGTCGCTGCCGAGCCAAGCATTTCGGAAGCAAACGGTTCGCGCACGTTGTTCAGGCCGAATGCGACGTTCGAGCCGATCTTCAGCATGTTCTGACCCATACGCTTGAAATGCCCATCGACAGACACGTTTCCACGCAGGAAATCCCCCATGGTGCCCGGCTCGTCGACACCAAGCAGCGGGGCAACTGACGGGTTGCGCAGATCGAGGTCCATTAGCACCGTGCGAAGGCGCTCTTGGCGCGACATGCTGATAGCAAGGTTGGTCGAGATAAATGTTTTGCCGCAATCTTTGGTCGGGGAGGTGATAACGACGCGGCGCCATCCTCGTTCTGCAAGGCTTTGTACCAAGCGCGTGCGCAAAACATCGAAAGCAACATGCGCAGGATTATGTCGGCTCGCGCTGATAACGCGCTGTTGTTCAAGATGCGCTTCTTTCACTGGGATGCTGCCAAGACGATCCCACATGTCCGGGGCCTGCACAAAGCTCGATGGTGCCTTCATCGGTTTTATCAGGCGGCGGCGCATTTCGGCGGCTTCCGTATCAGACAAGCGCATACCGCCACCCGAAAACCTGCGGCGGTTTCCAGTGTTCTGGCTATCTGCGTCCAGCGGGCTGGAATTGGTCTTGCTCATAACCTGCGCTCGTCCTTTGAAGCGCGCATCAATTCGATGCGTGCGTTTCGTCCACTATAGCTTAAAAAATTGGGCCAAATCATGTCGCTGCAAGGGGCAGGGTATGAAGTTTTGCGCAATTTCTTGTGATTAGGGGATTAATATCCGAGCAAATTAGCCTCGATGATGCCTTTTTGGATGAAAGCATCGCGCTCTGTTTCGGGTGCCCAGCCCAGCATGGCTTTGCTCTGCGCGTTGTCAAACGGGCTGAAATGTGCGCGAGATTTCCAATCCATAAGGGAAGGGCGTAGCACGCCATGGCGCCGTAGCGCATGTTTCTTCAACACATATTTTACAGCATCAACCGCCCAGAAAAGGGTTGGATTTCCGCCCTTTACTTTCACGCGCGCACCGAGTGCGTCGTGGATGGCATCGAAATATTCCCGGGCGGTAAAATGGATATCGCCGACAAGGTTAAAGGATTGCCCGATTGCAGCAGGGTTTTTTCCCATTTGGATCAAGCCCTCGCTTACGTCTTCGATCAAGACAAAGGGTAGCTTGTTGTGTCCTGCACTCCAGAGCCGCACAGCCCCAGCGCCGTGCCAGCGCCCGATGCCCCAATGCTGAAGGGGACCGCCCGCGCCGATAACGATTCCGGGCCGCGCGATGGTTAGGGGCAAACCGCGCGTTTCATGCATGTGCATAAGCTGGCGTTCGCACTCCGCCTTGGAGCGTGCATAGAGGTTGCGATCGCTCATATCATCCCCAAATGGCGTCGCTTCTCGGATCGTATTCGCCTCGGATGACATGTCGTAAGAGGCGATTGTGCCTGTATAGACCAGCCTTTCAACACCGGCCTCTAGCGCGGCTTCAGCTATGTTTACCGCGACACCCACATCGTTTTGCAGGCAAAGATCCCATGTGGTGTCCATGGATTTGGCAAGGTTGTAAACGGTCTTGATCCCTTGCATCGCTGCGACGAGCGCGGCCTTGTCTTTAAGG
>NZ_JBAUHO010000289.1:0-4671 GCF_049680325.1 Planktotalea sp. | reverse complement strand
GGCAGTTTCCGCCTGCCGCTGGCCCATACGACGCCCGAGCCGATCACGCTGCACCGCGCCCTTGCACAACTTTCTTTTGAGGGCATTACCCATGCCGCGATGGAAGCCTCGTCCCATGGCCTGGATCAGCGGCGCATGGATGGTGTGACCCTTGCCGCGGCAGGTTTTACCAATTTCACCCAGGATCATCTGGATTATCACGGCACGTTCGAAGCCTATTTCGAGGCCAAGATGGGCCTGTTCACGCGGGTCTTGCAGGATGATGGCGTCGCGGTGGTAAATCTGGACGATCCCAAAGGCCATGAGGTCGCGATGATCGCGCAGGCCCACGGGCACGAGCTGATCGGCGTGGGAAAAAACAGCGAGGCGGACCTCTGCCTGCTTGGTCAACGCTTTGATGGTACGGGGCAGGATTTGCTGTTCAAATGGCATGATCGCCCCTTTCAAGCACGGCTCAATCTGATTGGCGGCTTTCAGGCAGAGAACGTCCTGCTTGCGGCGGGCTTGGTCATCGCGTGCGGGGAAGATCCGGCGCGTGTGTTTGACACTTTGGGTGATCTTGAGACCGTGCATGGACGCATGCAACTGGCTGCAACGCGCAGTAACGGTGCTTCTGTCTTTGTTGACTATGCGCACACGCCCGATGCGGTCGAAACCGCGCTCAAGGCGATGCGCCCGCATGTGATGGGCCGCCTAGTAGCGATTGTCGGTGCAGGCGGGGATCGCGATACGAGCAAACGTCCCTTGATGGGGCAGGCAGCGGCCGAGAACGCTGACTTGGTGTTCGTGACCGATGACAACCCGCGCTCCGAAGATCCGGCCTTGATCCGTGCAGCCGTCATGGGCGGCGCACCATCGGCGATCGAGGTCGCAGACCGCGCCGAAGCGATCTTGCGTGCAATCGATGCGCTTGGCCCGGGAGATGCGCTTTTGATTGCAGGCAAGGGCCATGAAACAGGGCAAATCGTTGGCGATACGGTCTTTCCGTTTGATGATTGCGAACAGGCAAGCGTCGCGGTTGCCGCGCTAGAAGGAGATCGGGCATGAGCCTTTGGACAGCAGCAGAGGCCGCAGCGGCAACAGGTGGCCGCGCTGTTGGCGACTGGGCCGTGCGTGGCATTTCTATCGACACGCGCACGATTGAAACGGGCGATTTGTTCGTCGCACTCAAAGCCGCACGTGACGGGCATGAATTTGTCGCGCAAGCCTTGGCGAAAGGGGCAGGCGCTGCATTGGTTACGCATCTGCCCGAAGGCGTCGCTGCGGATGCACCCTTGTTGATCGTCAAGGATGTCTTGGGCGCGTTAGAAGATTTGGGCCGCGCTGGCCGAGCGCGCACAAATGCACGCGTGGTGGCGATCACAGGATCGGTCGGCAAGACCTCGACCAAGGAGATGCTTCGCGATGTGCTGGGCGAGCAGGGGCGTACCCATGCCTCTGTCGCGAGTTACAACAACCATTGGGGCGTTCCGCTTACTCTTGCGCGAATGCCGCAAGACACAGAATTTGCGGTCATCGAAATCGGCATGAACCATCCCGGTGAAATTGCGCCGCTCGCCAAAATGGCGCGCCCGCATGTGGCGATGATTACCACCGTCGCTGCCGCCCATCTGGAAGCCTTCGAAAATGTCGAAGGGATTGCCGCAGAAAAAGCGTCTATCCTTGAAGGGTTAGAGCCCGAGGGCCGTGCGATCCTGAACGCGGATATTGATACCGCTGCGGTGCTGAAAGAGGCGGCTGAAACACTCGGTATAAAAGCATTGTGGTTTGGTCAAACCGCAGACGATTACGTTCTGGAAAAGATCGTTCTGAAGCGCAATACAACCATCGTTCAGGCCAGCGCGCTTGGTGCGCCACTCCTCTTTAAGGTGCAAAGCGCGGGGCAGCATTTCGCGATGAACGGCCTTGGCGCATTGGGGTGTGCACAGGCGCTTGGCGCGGATCTTGCACTTGCCGCGCAGGCGATTGCCAAATGGACCCCTTTCACGGGTCGTGGCGCGCGCGAGGTGATTGCGCTTGATCCTGCGGACGCTCGCATGACGCTGGAACTGATCGACGATGCCTATAACGCCAATCCAACCTCGCTGGGCGCCGCGCTGGCCGTGCTTGCCGCGGCAGAGGTCACCCACGAGATCGGGCGCGTCTCCAAAGGACGCCGCATCGCTTACTTGGGCGACATGAAAGAGCTTGGACCACAAGAAATCGCCCTGCACGAGGCCGTTGCCACCTTGCCAAGTATCCAGGACATCGACGTGATCCATTGTGTCGGCCCGCTGATGCGCAACTGCTATGATGCGCTTCCAAAGGCCAAGCGTGGACACTGGTTCGAGAGCAGCGCAGAGATGGCGGCTCAGATCGGGCGCGATCTGGATGCGGGCGATGTTGTGCTTGCGAAAGGCTCTTTATCAATGGGGCTCGCACGCGTGGTAGACGCGGTTCGCAAATTGGGCCATACGGCCCCGAAAGACGCCGAAAAGGACACTGTGTAAATGCTATATTGGTTAACCGCTCTCTCGGACGGGGGCGATTTTTTCAACCTCTTTCGCTACATCACTTTTCGCGCAGGTGGGGCGTTTCTGACCGCCCTTATCTTCGGGTTTGTCTTTGGCCGACCCCTAATCAACGTTCTGCGCCGCCGCCAAGGCAAGGGCCAGCCGATCCGCGATGATGGCCCTGAAGGGCATTTCGTCAAGGCAGGCACCCCCACGATGGGGGGGCTTTTGATTGTTGGTGCCCTGCTGACATCGACGCTGCTTTGGGCGCGGCTGGATAACCCATTCGTTCTGATTTGCCTTTTTGTTACAATGTCTTACGGCGCTATCGGTTTCGCGGACGACTATGCAAAAGTGTCCAAGCAGAACACCGCAGGCGTGTCTGGCAAAATCCGCCTCGGCCTTGGTTTTCTTATTGCTGCCATCGCCGGCTACTGGGCTGCGCAGTACCATCCAGAAGCGCTCCAGAACAAATTGGCGCTGCCGATCTTCAAGGATACCTTGATAAATCTTGGCTATCTCTTCGTGCCGTTCTCGATCATCGTCATCGTTGGTGCCGCCAATTCCGTTAACCTTACCGACGGCCTCGACGGTCTTGCAATCATGCCTGTGATGATTGCCTCTGGCACGCTTGGCGTCATCGCCTACGCCGTGGGCCGCGTCGATTTCACTGAATATCTCGATGTGCACTATGTGCCGGGAACAGGCGAAATCCTGATCTTCACAGCGGGCATTTTCGGCGGTGGCCTCGGCTTTCTCTGGTACAACGCCCCCCCCGCTGCGGTCTTTATGGGCGACACGGGATCGCTCGCTTTGGGCGGTGCTTTGGGCGCAATCGCGGTGTCCACGAAACACGAACTGGTGCTGGCGATTGTTGGCGGTCTGTTTGTGGTCGAGGCGCTCTCGGTCATCATCCAGGTCCTCTACTTCAAGCGCACAGGTAAACGCGTGTTCCTGATGGCCCCGATCCATCACCACTACGAGAAAAAGGGCTGGGCAGAGCCGACAATCGTGATCCGTTTCTGGATCATCTCGCTGATTTTGGCGATGATTGGTCTGGCGACGTTGAAGGTGCGGTAGCTGCAATTTGTGCAAACTGTACAGTCTTTGAACGAGCATTTGGCAAATTGTACATTTCTCGGAAGGGCGGTCGGGAAGGGTCAACCCGTACAACCTGACACCGCTCGGGGTTCACCCCGAGCAGCCCCCGCACGCCCCCATGGGCGGGGGCTTCACCCCCACCCGCGTGCGGGGTCCGCTCTTTCCAATTCACGCGAGACGGGTATGCTGCTGTGTAAGGCATAAGCAGGGTGGTGTGTATGGATTGGTTGACAGCAGTATTGGCTTTTCTCGAAGCAAATACAGAAGAAGCTGGAGCGGTTGCCGCAGTGACTGCAATTTTGGGCTACCTTGGTATTAAACGGCCATTTTCTAAGAAAGAAGAGTTGTCACTAGATGCGAAGACCATTGAACAACTAAAACCAGTCGGGCCTGTCGCAACAGCAGCACTCACAGTCCCTCAATTCATCGCAATCCGCCGCGAAATGAAAGCGGACCTCGAACAAGAACTCTCCGAAGCACACGACACCGAAAAAGCCGAACTCCGCGCGCGGATCGCAGAGATGGAAACGCAAATCGCTGATCCAGAACCTGCCTTGGCAGACGCCCAAAAGACAATCGCAGAACTGACTGACCGACTGACCCGCATGGGCAATGACATCGGCGGCGACAGATTGGCAGGTGCGCAAGCTGCTTTTGCAAAACTAGACTATTCTGTTGCAGATGACATTTTCGCCAGAGTCGAGGAAAGCGAGAAGCTTAAAGTTCAAAAAACATCCCATGCTGCTTATGCTCGAGGCGAAATTGCCGAAAATGAAATCCGTTGGCTTGATGCAGCGGAGCATTATCAACGAGCAGCCTTGCTGGACCCAAGTTTCGATGCATTGTTCAAAGCGCGCGAGCTTTCTTGGCGCACGGGTAACTACGAAATGGCAGTGCAATTTGGAGAAAATCTCGTTGCTTTAGCAAGGCGAGGTCGTCAACAGCAGAATCTGTCTTTGGCATTAAATGAGCACGCTACAACTCTGGCAACACTAAATCAACACGGCAAGGCCTCGGAACTTTTTCGAGAAGCGTTATTAATTGATGAAAAAACAATCGGGAACAGGCACCCTAACTT
>NZ_JBAUHO010000288.1:0-3392 GCF_049680325.1 Planktotalea sp. | reverse complement strand
GCCTATCACGGACGGTGGCATCACCTTTGTCACTGATCCTGACACGGACGATGGCCGCGATACGGTCTTTGGCGGCGCGGGCAATGACGTTATCAACACGGGCGATGATGCGGATAGCATCGACGGCGGTGATGATGATGACACGATCAACGCAGGTATCGATGACGATACGGTTCGCGGCGGTCTTGGCAACGACAGCATTCTTGGCGGTCACGGCTCTGACGCCATCGACGGCGGCGGCGGCGATGATTATATCGACGCAGGTCACACAGGTACGCCTGGCTATATCGGTGATGTAGAAGATTCACTGGAGCTTGCGGGCCTCGAAGAAAACGATCGCGACTCTGTTGACGGTGGTGCTGGTAACGACACGATCCTTGGCGGCGACGATGATGACACCATTTCCGGTGGCAACGGCGACGACGTTCTGGACGGCGGTATCGATGACGACTTGATCTTCGGCGGCAATGGCTTTGACGAAATCTTTGGCGGCGACGGCTCTGATACGATCGATGCTGGTGCAAGCGACGATACGATCACTGGCGGCGCGGGTGCAGATAGCATCTTTGGCGGCAATGGTCAGGACAGCATCATCGGTGCCACAGCAGGTGACACGATTGACGGCGGCGAAGGTCCAACGGACTTTGATACGCTTGATCTTCGTGGTGCTGGCGCTGCGGCGAACCCGGGTGGTCGTGTTTCGGTTGTCTATGATGCTCCCGGCTCTGAAGGCGGTATCGTTAACTTCCTCGATGCAGCCGATGCTATCACTGGCACCGCGCGTTTCGACAACATCGAAAACGTCATTCCTTGCTTCACCCCGGGCACGCTCATTGCGACGCCAACGGGCGAGCGCAAAGTGGAAGACCTTAAGGCTGGTGATCGTGTAATCACACGTGACAACGGCATTCGGGAAATTCGCTGGAGCGGCGCAAAGGAACTGAGCGGCGCACAATTGGCGGCCAACGCGCATCTTCAGCCGGTTCTGATCCGTGCGGGTGCATTGGGGAACAACCTGCCTGAGCGAGATATCCTTGTTTCGCCTCAGCACCGTATGCTTCTGACGACGGATCAGGCGGCCATGTACTTTGAAGAGCGTGAAGTTCTCGTTGCGGCCAAGCACCTGACCATCCTTGATGGTGTGGACCGTGTGGAAAGCTCAGGCACCACATATATCCACATTATGTTCGATCAGCATGAGGTTGTTCTGTCCAACGGCACTTGGTCCGAAAGCTTCCAGCCGGGTGACTACACACTCGACGGGATCGGCCAAGAGCAGCGCGACGAAATTCTGGAACTGTTCCCGGAATTGGCGACACAGCAAGGCTCCGAAGCCTATCAGGCGGCGCGCCGGACGCTGAAGAAATACGAAGCGGCCCTATTGCTAGGATAGGCCCCCTGTAGGAGGCCTTTGCTTCACCGTAATATGCAGCTCTGATGAACAGGGGGCTGTTCATCAGGAATGGAGAGAGGCGGGGAACCGCCTCTTTCCGACGTTTTACCACCAGGGCGTGCGGGAAAGTTTGCGTTTTTCCCCCTTGGGTGTAGGTCAAAGCACAACTATTTATGATGTATAGCGGTACAATAGATTGCCGTTGGTGAATTTGTCTGGGGGGACATGTTATGCCAGTTTTCAACGGAACACCCGGCGCTGATACGATTCAAGGCAGCGCTACAGACGATACGATCTTCGGTGAAGCAGGCGCAGACCTGATTTCAGGCGAAGGCGCTGATGATTCAATTCTTGGCGGCGCTGGTGATGATACGCTTTAAGGCGATGTCGGTGTCGGCACCGCGCCGGGCGTGGATGCATCGCCAATTGATCTGAGCATAAGACAATCTTGTCTCGGACAGTTCATCAGGCAATAACAACGCCCAGCCAGGTGATGTTGCGATTTACTCCAATGTTGCAGAGCTCGGTGATGGGACAAATATTTCCGCACGGCTGATCCTCGTCAGCATGACCAATCCCAATCTCAACGTGGATATGTCCGGCGGGAATGGGTCTGAAATTCTGCTCAATAGTGGGGGCGGTGCTGTTCCCGCTGGGGCGCAAGCCAGTTTCCGCATGGAGTTTTTCAATCCGCTGACAGGTGACCCTGTTGCACTAAATTCTGTTGCGACGTTCAACGATCTGGACCGTAATTTTACCGGTAACGAAGAAGCGGTTATTCTTAATACTGCCAGCTTTACGAACTACTCGACCGCTCCGGTCACTTCGATTGAAGTGACGCCCACTGCCGCGACCATTCGGGCAAACGGAACCGAGCAAAACTCGCCCGCCGATACAGATTCCTGGTTCAGCGCCGGTTTTGAGAACCGTGAGTTCATCGAGTTCACGCTAGAAGCGCGTTCAACGCCATCCGGCTTCACGATGAGCGGTGATTTGATCCCTGGGGGAATCGTGACAGAGGTCGACGCGGGTGATGACACGCTGCTTGGCGGCGACGGCAACGACATCATTCTGGGTCAGGGCGGCGGATGACAGCCTTGTTGCTGGAGCAGGCGACGATAGCGTTGAGGGCGGCGATGGTATGGATACCATTGTTGGCGGTACGGGCACGGACACGCTGGATGGTGGCAACAACTCCGACCTGTTCATCTTTGACGGGGCTGGCGATCATGTGATTATCGGCGGCGAAGATGCGGATGGCTCTGATATTGATGTCATTGATCTAAGTGGCATCAATGCCCGTGTTATCCAAAGCGGCCCTGAAAGCGGTATCATCGAATATCTCGATGCCAGCGGGGCAGTGATTAACACAGCGACCTATTCACAAATCGAACAGGTGATCTGCTTTACGCCTCACGCGCTCATCATGACGCCGCTTGGTCCGCGCCGCACAGACGAGCTGCGCGTTGGCGACAAGGTCGTAACCCGTGACAACGGAGCCCAAGAATTGGCTTGGATCGGGCAAAAAACGCTTGGCCTTGGCAATATGATTGCAAATCCTGAACTGGCCCCGGTGACGATTGCGGCAGGTGCCTTGGGCAACGGCTTGCCAGAGCGCGCGTTGCAGGTATCGCCGAACCACCGTGTTCTGATGCTTGGCCAAATGAACCGCCTTTTGTTCGACACGTCAGAGGTTCTGATCGCGGCGAAACATCTTGTTGGCCGCCCGGGCATCACACAAAGTGTTCCCAGTTCGGTCAAATATCTGCATCTGATGTTTGAAGCGCATGAGGTCATCATGTCGGATGGCGCATGGACGGAAAGTTTCCAACCTGCCGAGCACGCACTTAACGGCGTAGAATCAGCGCAGCGGGACGAGCTTTTCTCTATCTTTCCAGAGCTTATGACCCAAAAAGGGTTGCATAATTACGGTGCTGCACGGCGTTCACTGAAGCGTTTTGAAGCCGAGATTCTGTGCGCTGAGTTGTAATGGAATTTC
>NZ_JBAUHO010000287.1:0-4370 GCF_049680325.1 Planktotalea sp. | reverse complement strand
GATCAATGTCATAGGCCGCAAATACAGGCAGGTTATTCACCGCGGATTGGATTTTTACCAACTCGACAGTGCGGATATCTTCGTCCGACGCAGAGACGGCGATCATCAGCGCAACAAGGCAATCTTGCGGGCTTAGTGGGTGAGGGTCGGCTTGTGTCATGGAAAGCGTGCTTTCATTAGGATGCTTAAGCAGAATATTGACGATAACCCCTGCATTCAATAGGTAGCGCGCACATGCCTGCCCGATCGGGCAGGTTTATTTTTTGGAGACCCGATATGTCTGAATTGCGCGATGCTGCGATGAGCTCAAAAGCCTGGCCGTTTGAAGAAGCGCGCCGTGTGCTCAAACGCTATCAAAAAGCACCGCCCGAGAAGGGCTATGTGCTGTTTGAAACGGGCTATGGTCCATCCGGGTTGCCGCATATCGGGACTTTTGGCGAGGTATCGCGCACAACCATGATCTTGCGTGCCTTTCAGGAAATCAGCGATTTACCAACAAAACTGATCTGTTTTTCGGATGATCTGGACGGAATGCGTAAAATTCCGGGCAATGTCCCTAATGCAGATAGCTTAACCGAGCATTTGCAAAAGCCGCTCACGTCGGTGCCTGATCCGTTTGGTGAGTTCGAAAGCTTTGGCCATCACAACAACGCAATGTTGCGCCGTTTCCTTGATACCTTCGGGTTTGAGTACGAATTTTACAGTGCAACAGAGTTTTACGCCTCTGGCCAGTTCGACGAAGTGCTCAAGCGTGCAGTTGATAAGTACGATGAGATCATGGATGTCATGTTGGCGAGCCTGCGCGAAGAGCGCCGTCAAACCTATTCGATTTTCCTACCGTTTCATCCCGAAACGGGCCGGGTTCTGTATGTCCCGATGAAGTCGATCAATCGCACAGACTACACAATTACGTTTGATGATGAAGAGGGACGCGAGTGGACGGTTCCTGTGACCGGTGGCAATGTGAAGTTGCAGTGGAAGCCAGACTTCGGTGCGCGCTGGGCTGCGCTGGGCGTTGATTTTGAAATGTATGGTAAGGATCATTCCACCAATACGCCGATCTATGACAAGATTTGCCGCATCCTTGGCGCACCCGCGCCCGAACATTTTACTTACGAGTTGTTTCTGGATGCGAATGGTCAGAAAATATCCAAGACATCGGGCAACGGTATTTCGATTGATGAATGGCTGACTTA
Source organism: Planktotalea sp. (assembly GCF_049680325.1). GTDB lineage: Bacteria > Pseudomonadota > Alphaproteobacteria > Rhodobacterales > Rhodobacteraceae > Planktotalea. The sequence continues at coordinate 3,174 of NZ_JBAUHO010000287.1, read as the reverse complement.
TGCCGCGTCCGAAAGCCTGTCATATTTCATGTATCAAAAGCCTAAAACCGCGAAGCGGATGCATTTTGATGTGATCCCGAAAGCGGTGGACGAATATCATCAACAGCTGCGCGCCTATGTGGATCAAGATGTCAAAGCGCGTTTGAACAACCCTGTTTGGCATATCCACGGTGGGGATGTTCCTGAAAGCAAGATGGTTGTTCCATTCTCTATGCTGCTGAACCTTGCATCGGTATCCGGTGCAGAGGACAAAGATCAGCTTTGGGGCTTTATCCAGCGCTACGCGCCTGAAGCCAATGCCCAGAGCAACCCTGACATGGATCAGGCGGCTGGCTTTGCTGTGCGTTACTACAATGATTTCGTAAAACCTGCGAAAGTCTTCCGTGCGCCAAGCGAATTGGAACGTGAAGCGCTGATCGAGCTGCGTGACGGCTTGAAGGCATGGGACAAAGGCCTTGATGCAGAAGAGCTTCAGAGCCTTGTGTTTGCCTGTGGACGTGAGCGGTTTGATCCGATGCGGGACTGGTTCAGTGCGCTTTACGAAGTGTTGCTTGGCGCAAGCCAGGGACCACGCTTTGGCGGGTTTATTGCGCTTTATGGTGTGGATGAAACAGTTGCCCTGATTGATCGCGCGCTTGCAGGCGAGTTGCTCTGAATTTGACCTGAGCCGGATATGAGTTAGCTTTCCTCTTAGATATTGAGAGGAAAGCTATCATGTTTACCCGGTTTTCGATGCTTTTGGCCGTAGTGGCGACGTTGCTGGCGAGCGGCGTCGCGGTTGCAGATGATGCGGCAAAACCTGCGATCACAAACACAATCCAAAGCCAGTTAAGCGCACTGCAAAAGGACGACTTCGAGCAGGCCTTTACCTATGCCAGCCCGATGATAAAACGGATGTTCGGCTCACCCGCGAACTTTGGCGCGATGGTGTCGCAAGGCTATCCAATGGTGCATCGCCCATCTGATGTCAGGTTTCTAGAGCTGCGCGAAGTCGCTGGAGCGCTGTATCAAAAAGTGCAGGTTCGCGATGCAAGCGGGCGCATCCACTTTCTGGATTATCAAATGATCGAGATTGAAAACGGGTGGAAAATCAATGGTGTGCAACTTTTGAAAACCTCTGAGCTGTCGGCCTGACCTAAACCTGTTTTACACGATCTGTGGGCACCGTGACGGTGCTATCAGGCGGCTTTAACTATTCTTGAGCACTCTTCCGGTCTCGCTCGGCCGAACTGCATGGCTTTGAGCGCTGTTGAAACGGGCGCGCTTTGCGGCCCTTGGCGGAAGAGGAAGACTTCATGAACAAGGCGATCACCGACGGCGTGGTGCTCATGCCCCCCGCATTTGCGCAGGGTTTGAATGTTTGGGCGCGCGGAGATGGCACGCCCGGCTCGGACACTTATCAAGGAACAGCGACAGCGGCCTTTGTGCCGGCTGATCTGGATTTCAGCGGGTGTCTGGAAATCCAAAAGACCGATGCAACGCAAAAACTGCGATACATGGGGGAAACGCCGCTTTTGCCGGGATGTTACCTTCGCGTGACGGCGCGCATTAAAGCGATGAGCGGGCCGCTACCCACGGTGCGCATTTCGGGTTGGGCTGGCGGCTCTGGCGGCGCGCATGTGAGCGGCATCAATGAGACGGGCAATTCCGTGAGCTTGACCAGCTATGGCGAGATTATCGAGATCAGTGCGATCGTCGGATCTGGCCAGCGCACAGGCGTTGATATGGTTTGGGGACGCGCGCCGCTTTATGGGCATTTCGGACTTGATCTGACGGGGCCGAACGGCGGCGTAGTACGTATTGACGATATTGTCATCGAGGACATCACCAGCGCATTTCACCGCGATATGATGAACATCGTAGATGTGCGCGATTTTGGCGCGCTCGGGGATGGTACAACAGACGATCACGCCGCATTTGTCGCTGCGGATCAAGCTGCCGACGGGCGCAAGATATTCGTTCCAGCGGGGACTTACCTGATCGGCTCGTCGCTCACGTTGAATGAGCGGGTCGAGTTCGAAGGCAAGCTTGAAATGGCTGCGGGCGATATCCTCTCCCTTACGAAAAGTTTTGATCTGCCATGCTATATCGAAGCCTTTGGCGGCGACGAGGAACTGGGGTTTCGAAAAGCCTTTCAGTCGCTTTTGAACAATGCCGATCACGAAACGTTAGATATGTGCGGGCGCCGGGTCACAATTACAGAGCCTTTGGACATGCAGGCCATTGAGGGATCGCGCACCAGTTTTGCGCAGCGCCGCGTCATCCGCAACGGCCAGCTTTATGTCGCCGAAGGCACCGCTTGGGACCCTGATGTGACCACCTCTGCTGCAAGCTACAGCACAGCAAATGATGATACGCTTTATAGCGTAAGCAATGTTGCGAACATCCAGGTCGGCTCGCTCGTGCAGGGGACGGGTGTTGGTCGGGAAGTCTATGTGCGCGAAGTGAATGTTGCCACCAGCGAAGTGCGCTTGTCGGGTCCTCTTCATGATGCCGCCGGGCGTCAGACCTATGGCTTTCAGCGTTTTAAGTATGTTCTCGATTTTGGCGGTTTCGCACTCTTTAGCCAGCTTGTCCTGCTTGATCTTGAAATTCTGTGTCGCGGTTATGCTTCGGGTATTATGTTGCCGCGATCAGGCGTGGCGAATACGATCAAAAACTGCTTTATCAACCGTCCAAAAGATCGCGGGATTACCTCTGTCGGAACAGGCTGCCAAGGCATGTTTGTGGAAGGGTGCCAGTTTATTACCAATGAAGGCGGCGTAGACGCACAATTGCGTACCAGCGTTTGTATGAACGCGCAGGGCAATGACCTTAAGATCCGCAACAACCGTGCAAGCCAATTTCGCCACTTTGCTGTGCTTGGGGGGCAGAACTATATCATATCTGGCAATCACGTGTTTCAAGGTGACAGCAAATCAGATGGCGCGCGCTTGGCGGGGTTTGTTTTTACGCGCACGAGTTTGAGTCACACCTTTACAGCGAATTACATTGATAACTGCCATGTAGAATGGACAAATGAAGCGACTTCATCGCCTACGTATACGGGCGGGTTTTCATTCAGCGGTTTGTCGATCACGAACAATACCTTCCTTTGTAGTGACGTCGCGCCGTGGTTTTCCTTTATTGTTATCAAGCCCTACGGATCAGGTCACACGCTGCGCGGCTTAACCA
>NZ_JBAUHO010000286.1:0-10696 GCF_049680325.1 Planktotalea sp. | reverse complement strand
TTCTACAACTGGTCCGCTATTGGATGTTGCGGGCACTGTTCCTATTGTTCTGAATGATCTGCCGGTCGCTGCGAAACTGTGCTTTGCGGCCGCAACTGTGCTTGGGCGCCTTGAAACGCTTGCCATTATCGCGCTTATGACGCCCGAACTCTGGCGGAAATGACAGCCTGCCGAAAGATTGTTTCGTCTTCACTCAAAAAACCGCTGGAAACTCCCTTCGCAAGCCGACATACTTTTGGGATGACGATTGCCCTGATTGCAGGGCTTTTTGCTGCGCCCGAATAATACTCGCAAGAATAAAGGCATGCCCAAATGGCTACTGATAGACAAAACCTGCAAGACGCGTTTCTGAATCACGTCCGCAAAACCAAAGTCCCCGTGACCGTATTTCTGATTAACGGAGTGAAGTTGCAGGGTGTGATTACGTGGTTCGACAATTTCTGCGTCCTGTTGCGCCGTGATGGGCAATCCCAGCTGGTTTACAAGCATGCGATTTCTACGATCATGCCAAGCCAGCCGATCAGCCTGTACGAGGGCGAAGACGCTAACTGATGGAACATGGTCCGTCAGTGACCCGGACATGGGTTCTGCATCCTGACATAAAAAACAACAACGAGCGCCGCTTGCCCGAGCCGGCGCTGGCAGAAGCTGTTGCTTTGGCCGAAGCCTTGCCCGGATTGGACGTGCAGGGCCAAACGATTGTGCGGTTGCCAAAACCGCACGCAGGGCATTTGTTCGGGTCTGGCAAGATTGAAGAGCTGCATCAGATATTTGACGCACACGAGATTGATCTGGTCCTGATAGATGGTCCCGTTACGCCAGTCCAACAGCGCAATCTGGAAAAGGCATGGGGCGTCAAGTTGCTGGATCGCACCGGGCTTATTCTTGAGATTTTCTCGGATCGCGCGCGCACCAGTGAAGGTGTGCTACAGGTCGAAATGGCTGCTCTCAGCTACCAGCGCACCCGCCTTGTGCGCGCTTGGACCCACCTTGAACGCCAGCGCGGCGGGCTTGGGTTTGTTGGTGGACCGGGCGAAACGCAAATTGAATCCGATCGCCGCGCGATTGACGATCAATTGGTGCGCCTGCGCCGAAAGCTGTCAAAAGTCGTAAAGACCCGCGCGCTGCACCGCGATGCGCGTGCAAAGGTGCCGTTTCCGATTGTCGCACTGGTTGGCTATACCAACGCAGGTAAATCAACGCTGTTCAACCGCCTGACAGGCGCTGATGTTTTTGCCAAGGACATGTTGTTTGCCACGCTTGATCCGACGATGCGCGCGGTGGAATTGCCCGATGGTCCGCAAGTTATTCTATCCGATACGGTTGGTTTTATTTCTGATCTGCCGACCGAGCTTGTTGCCTCGTTCCGTGCAACGCTGGAAGAAGTGCTTGCCGCGGATCTCATTGTCCACGTGCGCGATATTTCCCATGAGGGAAGTGAAGAGCAAGCCGCGGATGTGCGCACAATCCTGACCTCGCTTGGGGTTGGTGAAGGGTCCAAGCAACTGGAGGTTTGGAACAAGATCGACCTGCTGGATGCGGATGAGCAGGACGCCGTTCTCGCCCGTGCCGCGCGCCATGATGATGTTCTTGCCCTGTCATCGATCACAGGTCAGGGTCTGAAGGAATTTGTCGCAGCTGTTGAAGAGGCCCTGGAAGGCGAGATCATCGAAGAGACGATTGTGCTGCCCTATTCAAAGGGCAAGGCGCGCGCATGGCTGTTTGAGCGTTCTTTGGTCGAGGCCGAGCGCCAAGGCGAAAGCGGCTTTGAGCTGGACCTTCGCTGGAAAGCCAAAGATCGCGCGCAATTTCAAGCACTCTAAGCGTTTTTCGCCGCTGGCGGGGATATTCCCAGTGAGAAGAAATGCCTAGTTTGCTTTTGGTTCCAAGAGTGTAACGCCAACAGAGGCGGCGCGCGCCAGCCCTTGATCCAGTGACATCGGAATATACTCACCGCGCCGCCAAAGCGCGCCGAGATCGTCGTAATGGCGCGAGAACAGATGCCCCGATTGCCCCGTTGAAATCACAAAAAGGGAACTGTCAGGATCGGCGAAATCATAAACGCCGCGATAGCCCGCGCCGTGCACGTTCAGGAATGCCTCTTTGCCCGCTCCGCCCTTGGTGCGGCCCCGCATAAGGGTGTTGTCGCCGCCCGAGGTGGATTGGCGAATGTTCACGAAATAACGCAGCACGGGGACATCGCCGAGAACTTCATGGTCATGCGTGGCCTGATGGGCATCGCCCCAACGCAAAGACGCCAGATCGGTGCTGTAGTTTTCTTCCAGCCATAGGATTGCCGCATCCAGAGACATACGCGCAATATCTGTGCAGGTTTCTTTAGGTGAGGATTGCAGGATATCGCACCAGACGCTTGCGCCTTTGATGTCGCGGAACACACGCTCTACGAACAACGGTTCTACGTGTTTGAATTCCTTGGCCAAGGGACCCAATTCGTCCTGGATCAAGCGCTCTTGCAAGGCGCGCAGCCAGGCGGAATAGATCAAGGGTTCGGGCAGGTGTTCGTTCATTTCACCTGTCCAATTCGCCAAAAGCTCTAGCGCGATCTGGCGTTTGCGTTCGGGGGTTCCATTTGGTGCAGGCTCGCCCGTGAACCACAGATCGGCGCCAATCAAAGGCAAAAGCGTGCGCGCGGTAAAGCTTACGGTGTCCAGTTGCGCTTCGACAAAGCTGTCGCGTGTATGGACCTGACGGTTCTGCATCAACCGCTGCCAGCGCTGTATCCGCTGGCTGTCGCCCCATTCATAACTGACGTGCACAGGGAAGGGGCGTTCTACCAATTTGTTATTGGTATTGCCCAAAATGCCGCCTTCGGGCGTCATAAACTCCGGATTTGTGGTTGCCGGTAGCGTGCCGTTCCAACGGTTGTCCGCGATCCAGCCCGGGCTTGGCATGCGTCCCTTGCTTTGATGGGCGGGATTGCGTTGTGGCATGGCACCGATAAGTTTCAGCGCGATCTTTTCTTTGTCGACAAGCGTCAGGTTTTGCGAGGGCGCGATGTAGGCTTCTGCATTGACCAGCGCGCTTTGCACATCGGCCGCTTGCATGATGCCCATTGCTGCACTGAGCGAGGTATCGCGCGGGCTAAGCGCGGTCCAAGACAGGGCAACGACATGGCCTGTGGGCGTTATCGTGCTTAGCGAGAAATCGGAGCCGGGCAGGACGGGGCCATTGTCTGTCCAGCGCAATGTGATGGTAACAGGTTCGCTGTCTTTTACATTGATGATGGATTTGCGTGTTTCGAAGGATTTGAACCCTTCGGGTGTCAGATATTCTTCTGGGTTGTCGGGGTTTAACTGTTCGATAAAAAGGTCCTGATCGTCCAGATAGGATGATGTAACGCCCCAGCCCAGCACGGCGCTTCGGCCAGCCAGGACCACAGGCATGCCCGGGATCGTGCCGCCGATGACACCGCCTGCTTCCAGCTCTAGTCGTGCAAGATACCAAATAGACGGTGCCGTCAGGCCCAGATGCGGGTCATTGGCCATCAATGTGCCCCCAGAGGCCGAGCGCGTCGGCGCGGCAGCCCAAGCGTTAGAGGCGCCGGCAAGGCCGCGCTCTGGCACGGGATGCAGGGGGTCACGTTCGAGCGGTGCCTCAGCATAGCGCGGCAGGGGGGTATCAAACAAAGTGGAATACTTGGGCAGGGCGGCAATGCCAGTGCCCGGCATGTCTGGCAGGATGTCGGACAGGCGTGCTTCGTCAGGCAGGATCAATGAAGTGCGTGCGCGCAGAACTTCGTCTTGAAGGTGGCCAGAGAGCTGCAACGCCATCAATTTAATCACTGCCAGGGAATCCGCAGGGCGCCACGGAGAAACAGGCGCGCCAAAGAGGAACATTTCGGGCGCGCCGCGCCCCAACGCGTTTTCATTGATCTCTGCAATGCGCATATTTACGCCCGCCGCATAGGCGTTGAGCGCTTCGCTGGTGCGCGCGTCCTGACTATCCACCGATGCGCTGGCAAGGCGATACAGATCGAGGCGACGGAGCATTTTATCAATCGAAAGTGTGCGCGCGCCGAAAACCTCGGACAGGCGGCCCTGCGCGGTGCGGCGCAGCATGGTCATTTGCCACAAACGGTCTTGCGCGTGGGCATAGCCAAGCCCGTAAAACACATCCGCATCATTGCTGGCGAAAATATGCGGCACGTTGGCGTTATCGCGCACGATTTCGACAGTGCTGGTGACGCCATCAACCTGCAACGTCTTGGTGTAGTCAGGCAGTGAGCGCGCCGCAAGGAAATACGCAAGAAGCGCAGCCAACACAGTGGCGATAATAGCGCCGCCCGTGAGGCGCAAAGCCCAGCGAAAAATCACCACCATTTTGTCGTTACTCCTAAACGTCGGGGAATCATCACGGTCAAAACACTTGTCAAAACCGTGCAGGTTCGACACATGGTTTAGGGTAATTAGAGAGAAGGGAAAAGCCGATGACAAAATGTGCATTCTTGGGACTTGGCGTCATGGGATATCCGATGGCCGGCCATTTGAAAAAAGCGGGCCATGAGGTCACTGTCTATAACCGAACCGTTGAAAAGGCCCGTCTTTGGGCCGATGAGCATGGCGGACGTTTTGCGGCTACGCCGCGCGAAGCGGTAGAGGGCGCGGATTTTGTGTTCTGCTGCGTTGGCAATGATGACGATCTGCGTTCGGTTTGCCTTGGCGCGGACGGGGCATTTGCAGGCATGAGCGATGGCGCTGTGTTTGTGGATCATACGACCGTTTCCGCAAAGGTAACTGCCGAGCTTTACGAGAAAGCCGATGCCGCGCAGATCAGTTTCGTTGATGCCCCGATTTCTGGCGGACAAGCTGGCGCAGAGAACGGTGTTTTGTCTGTCATGTGTGGCGGCGACGCTGGTGCCTATGAGCGCGCAGAGCCGGTCATTGCGGCCTATTCCAAAATGTGCCGCCGTATCGGTGATAGCGGCGCAGGTCAGATGACCAAAATGTGCAACCAGATTGCGATTGCCGGGTTGGTTCAGGGCTTGTCTGAAGCACTGCATTTTGCAGAAAAGGCTGGTCTGGATGGTCGCGCGGTTGTTGAAGTTATCTCGCAGGGTGCAGCGGGTTCGTGGCAGATGGCCAATCGTTATGAGACGATGATCGACGATCACTTCGAGCACGGGTTCGCTGTGGATTGGATGCGCAAGGATCTTGGGATCTGTCTGGATGCGGGCGATGAGGTGGGCGCAAGCCTGCCTGTAACCGCATTGGTCGATCAGTTTTACAAAGATGTGCAAAAGCTGGGCGGCGGGCGATGGGATACTTCAAGCCTGATAAAGCGTATGCGCGCGATGGGCTGAGGGGTTCGGGGGCGCTGCCCCCGTCTGATCGAAGATCAGCCTCCCCCGAGGTATTTTCGGACCAGAGAAGCGGGGCGCGTTAACCTTAATATCTGTTAGGGTTAATGGGTGGATGCGTTTGAGAAAAGGTGGATCACGACGATACCGCTGAGGATCAAGCCAAGGCCAAGGATCGCGGGCAGATCGAGTTTTTGCCCGTAAACCAGATAACCGATGCCCGCAATGAACACGATACCAAGTGCAGACCAAAGCGCATAGGCGATGCCGAGCGGGATGGTTCGTAGCGCGAGTGCAAGGAAGTAAAAGCTGACCGCGTAGGCAATGATAACAAGGAGCGATGGCCAGAAGCGTGTGAATTGTGCGCTTGCCTGTAGTGCCGCGGTTCCAACGGTTTCGCATGCAACGGCGATAAGCAAGATAAGATAATGGGTTGGCATGCAGGACCTTTCAAACGGGCAGGGCGGTTGTCTCTTTTATTTCTTCCATAACAAAGCTGGCCGAGACATCGGCAAGTGGAACAGATGCAGTCAGTTTTTGATAGAGCCGATCGTAGTCTTTCATATCCGACACCCGCGCGCGAATGAGATAATCCAGCTCGCCTGACATGCGATAGACGCCCTGGATCTGAGGCAAGGCCCTGCTGGCGCGGGCAAATTTTTCGGACCACTCTGCCGTATGGCGGTCTGTGCGCACTTGAATGAAAACCGTTAACGGCAAGCCAATTGCTTCCGCGTCCAGAAGCGTGACCCTGCCTTTGATAATTCCCGCGTCTGTCATCAGTTTTACACGGCGCCAGCAAGCGTTTCGGGACAGGCCCACGGCCTCGCCCAAAACATCCAGTGAGACGTCACTATTGGATTGGAGTTGTCGCAAGATTCGGCGGTCGATTTGATCTATTTCCATGGATTTATTGATATCATGGGAATATCTCCCAATCAATTGCCGTTTATGCGTATAAATTGGGATGTGATTTAGCAATTGCATGGCATCTTTGCTGAAAATACCAACAGGAGAAAGCCATGTTACGCCGCATATTTATCGATCATCCCGAAAGCGTCGATGAAAGCTATTTCGAGCATATGGGTTTTGCGCTGCGTTTTGCCGGGCTTTTGTTTTTGGCAGCAGGCGCCGCACTGATCCATGCCTTCATTCCGGCTGCATGTGAAAAGACAGCCAGCCGGATCACTGCCATGCTATATGCGCGCACGCATAATCGCGGGCAGTGAGCCGGACATGGCGCGCTATTTTGAGCGCGCCGTAAAATGCTATTAGCCCACATTCATGTTTGGCGTTTGCCCAAGCATGGCGTCAATTTCAGAGGGCGTAGCAAAAACAATGTTCTCGGGACGCAAAACCTCGGCGCCAACGGGATAGTTATAGGGATCAAACGGCGAAGGACCGCGATATCCCAAGTTGTCGATCCGCGCGACCCAATTGACGCTGCCATCCTCTTGAGCGACGCCAACGTTCAGATGCACGCCTAAATAGGTTAGTCGATAGTACTCGGGAACGGATTGATAGCGCAGATCTTCAAATGCGGGTGGAATTGATCCTTCCGGGTAGTCGATTACCAGAACATCTTCGTCAAGATTGAAGTCCATGATTTGGGGTGCCCAAATCGAACCGTCATTCACAATGAACGTATCCGAACCTGAACCACCATAGGCCTCGTAGTCTTGTGACAGCGCAATGATATCTTCGCCATCGCCGCCGATGAGACGTGAAGCTTCTGCCACCGTTCCATTTTGCGAAATTATAATGCGATCCGCCTCGACCCCGATAAGCGTATCATCCCCGTCACCGCCAGAAAGGACCTGAACACCCGCATGACCACCTACGAGCAGATCATTGCCCGCTTCGCCATACAGATTGGCATCGCGCGCACCTGCTTCAAGCGTATCATTTCCATCGCCGCCATAGGCAAAGTCGTCATCTCCGCGTGGTGTCGAAAATGGCATGGAGTTATCATAGACAATTGTATCATCGCCTGTGCTCAGGAAATCGTCTCCAAGCCCGCCCAGTAACGTGTCAGCGCCCGCAAGCCCGTCAATCGTGTCATCGCCAGCCAATCCGTCAATGACATCCGACGCTGGCGTGCCAACAAGGCTATCTGCGCCCGATGTTGCATCCAATTGCTCGTCAGGTTCATCGCTTGGATAGCCGATCCCTACATTTTGGTTCACGTCAAGATCGCCCGCTTCAAAGTCTCCCTGTAGGATCGCCAGAATTTCTTCTTCCCCGTCAGGGCGCAAACGCACCAATTCTGTGGCGGGGGCATCTGGATCACTTGCGTCAAGCTCGCGAAAGCTCAGCTCGGAGAGCAGGGGCGCTGCATGAGCTGCGCTGTGAACAAGTACGATTGTATCCTCCGCCGCAGAGAAATCGGCAATCGTGTCTATCCCGTTGGTCGGGCTAATCAAATCTGCATCGGGGTTTTGTGCGTGAAGCGCAAAAACATCGCTGCCTGCGCCGCCGATCATTTCAGCGCCGCGGAAACCCGAGATCAAAACATCATCACCCACGCCGCCATCAAGTGTGGATTGCCCATAGCCGGCAAAAAGCGTGTCGTTGCCTTCCTCGCCAAGCATAAGGTGATCGCCATTGTTCGCCGACGAGATATGATCGTTGCCAGTGCCGCCGGAATAGGTTCCGTCGCGGCCAAGGTATTGAACCGAGCGGATTACATCATCGCCATTGCCGCCATCGAGTGACGTCGTGCCAAAGTAGCCTGCGTCAATTGTATCATCACCGTCGCCGCCGGAAATTGCCGCCGTGATCCCGCCAATCCCGCCATCAAGCACGTCATTGCCAGTGCCGCCAAAAACGGTGTCATTGGCACCTGCATCGATGCTGTCGTTGTCAGCGCCGCCATCAAGCAAAGAGCCAACGAAAGTTGCATCGCTCAGCGCACCATGGATAGAGCCATAAGAGGCACTGGAAATGGTATCATCACCGCTGCCGCCCGAAACCGTATCGGAATCATAGAGCGCTTTGATCTCGTCGTTGCCCTCGCCACCTTCAATGATGTCGTTGCCAGATTCGCCGTGAAGCATGTCATCGCCCGCATCACCAAGTAGGGTGTCATTGCCTTCATCGCCGATGATAGCATCATTCCCAAGGCCGCCGCTGACAAGATCATCGCCTTTGCCTGCGGTGATCGAATCCGCGCCATCTTCGCCATAAACAGTGTCATTTTCGCTTCCGGACTCAATCGCATCGTTGCCAGTGCCGCCATGAATGCTGTCATTGCCTTCGTGCCCGATAATTTCATCATTACCAGCGCCGCCAAGCAGCGTGTCGTTATCCTGATAGCCGTCCAGCATATCATCGCCGTCGCCGCCGATCAGATAATCATGTCCTTCACCGCCAAACAGAAGATCATCGCCCGCGCCGCCATCGATTGTATCACCGCCGTCAGGGGTTTGCGTGCCAAATTCAAAACCGTGCAGAACATCGTCGCCAGTTCCACCGGTCATGGAATCCGCGCCAAGTCCACCCGAGAAGATGTCATCGCCAATGCCGCCTTCGATTGTATCATCACCCGCGCCGCCATGACCGCCATCATTACCAGCGCCGCCAATCATCACGTCATTGCCATCACCGCCATCAAGCAGATCCTCACCGGCGTCGCCAGACACTATATCATTTCCGGGACCGCCAATCAGGTAGTCATTGCCAAGACCGCCATTTATGCCGTCATCACCCGTCCCGCCATCGATTGTATCATCGCCGTCATCACCAAAAAGCGAATCCAATCCGCCAAGGCCTTCGATGACGTCATTGCCGCCAGCACCATGGATATCGTCACCATCATCGGTGCCAATAATTTCATCATCGCCAGCGCTGCCAATGAAAGTGCTGCCCGCGGCCAAACCGAGCAAAGCCAATAGATATAGCATAAGTCCCCCAACTCATTACTTGCACCGAAATGCATTACTTTGGGTCAGCTTTGCAAAAAATAGGAGGTGTGGAAAGGATTTGATTGATTGTTCTTATTGGGAAAACAATGGTGCAAGTTAAGCCCAATAAAAAACGGCACCCGAATGGGCGCCGTTTCTGTGTGATGTTTACAGACTATCCTGCCAATGCAGCATTCAGGTTTTCGTCGATCTTTTCCAGGAAACCCATCGTCGTTAACCAGCCTTGATCCGGTCCAACCAACAGCGCGAGATCCTTGGTCATGTGACCTGCTTCAACTGTTTGCACGATGACCCGTTCCAGCGTTTCTGCAAAGCCCATAAGCTGCGCGTTGTCATCCAGTTTCGCACGGTGCTTTAGCCCGCCGGTCCAAGCGTAGATAGACGCGATGGAGTTGGTGGATGTGGATTCACCTGCCTGATGCTGGCGGTAGTGACGCGTGACGGTTCCGTGCGCCGCCTCTGATTCAACGATCTTGCCATCAGGTGTCATCAATTGGCTTGCCATCATTCCAAGCGAGCCGAAACCCTGCGCCACCACGTCAGACTGCACATCGCCATCGTAGTTCTTGCACGCCCAAACAAAGCCGCCATTCCATTTAATCGCGCAGGCGACCATGTCGTCAATCAGGCGGTGTTCGTACCAAATGCCCTTTTCCTTGAAGGCATCAGCGAATTCCGCATCATAAACCTCTTGAAAAATCTCGAGAAAACGACCGTCATATTGTTTCAGGATCGTATTCTTGGTGGACAGGTAAACCGGCCAGCCCAAGTTCAAACCGTAATTCAAAGAGGCGCGCGCGAAGTCATAGATCGACTTGTCGATATTATACATCGACATGAATACCCCCGCGCTATCGGCTTTGTAGACCTCATGTTCGATCTCTGTGCCGTCCTCGCCGACGAATTTCATCGTCAACGTCCCGGCGCCCGGAAACTTCATATCCGTTGCTTTGTATTGATCGCCAAATGCGTGACGGCCCACAACAATCGGCTTGGTCCAACCGGGAACAAGACGCGGCACGTTTTTGCAAATGATCGGTTGACGGAAAATCACACCGCCAAGGATATTACGGATCGTGCCGTTGGGGCTTTTCCACATCTGTTTGAGGCCAAATTCCTCAACACGGGCTTCGTCAGGCGTGATGGTCGCACATTTCACGGCAACGCCGACGTCTTTGGTCTTTTCAGCGGCGTCAATGGTGATCTGATCGTTGGTGCGATCACGTTCTTCAATGCCCAGATCGTAATAAAGCAGATCAATATCCAGATAAGGCTCGATCAGTTTTTTCTTTATGAAATCCCACATGATACGGGTCATTTCATCCCCGTCCATTTCAACAATGGGATTTGCGACTTTGATCTTGCTCATTACTTCACCTTTCAAAACGGGTCTTTGGTGCTGCTTACCCCAGATGGGTTAACAGGGAAATGACGTTTCACGAAAGGGCCGCTTTTC
>NZ_JBAUHO010000285.1:0-3055 GCF_049680325.1 Planktotalea sp. | reverse complement strand
GGAGGGAATATCCGTGACATCGCAGATGATGCCTGATTGCGCGAAGATTTCCCGCGCGAAATCGGCCCAGCTCACATCAGGTGCTCCCGCGAAATGATAGGTGCCGGACTTGCTTGGATCACTTTGCAACTGCTCCGCCATGCCCATCAACGCAGCGGCGATATCGCGCGCGCAGGTCGGCCCGCCAATTTGGTCCGCCACGATGGTGAGCGCCTCGCGCTCCGCCCCAAGGCGCAGCATGGTGCGCACGAAATTGTTGCCATGTGCGGAGACCACCCAAGAGGTGCGCAGAATGGCAAGGGGACCGCCAGCGGCGCGCACGCCTTGCTCGCCCGCCAGCTTGGAGGCTCCGTAAACACCCAGCGGGCCAGTTGGGTCATTCTCGCGCCACGGCTGCGCGCCAGAGCCATCAAAAACGTAATCGGTCGAGACATGAAGGAAGGGCAGGGCGCGTTTGGCAGCGGCTGTGGCCATCGCCGTAGGAGCCTCAGAATTGACTCTAAAGGCCATATAAGAGTCTGTTTCAGCCGTATCAACGCCCGTATAGGCGGCGGCGTTGATGATCACATCCGCATCGGTTCCAGCAATAATTGCAGCGCAGGCGGTAGGGTCACTCAGATCAACCTCGGCGCGGGGCAGCGCCGTCACGCCGTCAAAGCGTTGCAGCGCGCGCGCGACTTGTCCCGTTTTACCAAAGACCAGAACGCGCATCAGTTCAGCGGAACGCTCACGCGCAATTGCAAGGTTTCAAGTCCAGGGTTCACGTTCGAAATCCCTCCGTTAGAGCGGTGGTCATAAGACACCCCCACACGCACACCGCTGCGCGCCTGCCAGCCGATTTCCGCACCCGAGCGGAACTCCACATCATGACCCAGATTAGGACCAGAGCCTTGGGCATAAACCCCCGGCATAAAATGCAGTTGCGCATAGCCGCCCATGCCAGAGGGGCGCTCCCAGAAACGTGTGGTATGCGTGGCGCCCGCACCGACCCACACGTCATTGCTATCGGTCACCGACAGACCAATCGCTGGCTGGAAGGGGCCAAAGGAGGTGCCAAAATCATAGCGCACATAGGCCTCGTTTCCGATCACCTTGTCCTGAAAGATCACATTGCCGAACGACAGCGACAGCGCCTCTTGGGCAGGGGTGCGCGCAAGGCAGCCCGTGTCACAATCATTGGTCTTCATATCGGCAAGACCAACCACAAAGAAGAGTACTGCCAGACGTCCGTCCATAATAGATTCCTTAAATATCCATCAGACATACAAAAATCCGGCCGTGCTGTCAGTAGCATTCCTGCATTGCGGATTTGGTTCGGAGGGTGATAGTTCGGGATGCGAACAAAGACCCGCTATTTCCTGCCAGTTTCGCAGCTTTAAAATTACATGTGAGAAAAATTTTCTTAATCCACATCCGAAACACAGAGAGTTATGCTCCAAACCCGATGAACAAAGACCGAGACACCTTACATATTTTGCTTTAGGGGAGCCCGAATACGCAATGTCATTCGAAGGATCTCCGGGCACCATGAAAACGATTTTCATCATTGGTGACGACAAGGTAGGGCGACAGGCGGCCGCTGAGCTAAACGTGCCAGATGCCATCTGGCTCAATCGTTCTGTTGGTTCCAAACGTGTATGGCGCTTGATCAGGTCTGGAGCGATCAAACTTCCAGACGTTCTTGCGATTGCACTTGCAGATATACGCCGCCCCAATCTGGCAGCGCCGGTTCTTCCGATCATACAAAGTAATGCAGACGTTCTCGAACTCATTAAGGCTGAAGTGCCCGATCGGATCATCTGTTATCGCGCAGGCCTTGTTCTGACGCGCAGAGTGCTTGATCAGCCTGTACAGTTCTTAAATGTACATTGCGCCGATTTGCCAAAATATGGTGGGTTGGGAACATTACATCGCGCTCTGCGAGATAAAGCCTTCGCGCAAAATGCCTGCCTGCATGAGATCACCACTGTGATTGATGGCGGCCGCGTTTTACATAAAGAGCCTTATCATCTTTCACCAACACGCTCGTTTCGTCTCAATGAAGATGTCGCCTATGCTGCGGGGCGCAAGATACTTAACGATATAGCTTCAGGGCACATCACCCCATGACCATGATTGCACGCCTTTTACCTCAAACTTTAGCTATTCCCCTCTTTGGCGATCGAAAACGCTATGGTCCGGTTCCTGTGCAGGACGATCCGGATTGGATCGCATGGCAGAAAGAATACCTAAACTTCTACAGCTCCACCCAAAAAAGCGGAGCCGGAGCGCGGGTAAATGACGCCGGTTATAAAGTTCTCAAGCGCGTCTCGCTAGAAGGCCGCTCGGTCGGTGAAATTGGACCCGGCTCGCTCCCGCATCGGGATTTTTGGCAGGGCAGGCCGAAACATTTCACTGCTTTTGATATCAATCCCGATTTTCTGGAAATTTCCGAAGCCGCAGCTGGCTGTTCTTTTGAGGGCATTCAAGTTGCGCCGAACCAAACAACCCTGCCAATTGCCGATAACAGTCTTGATTTCCTCTTGAGCTTTTACTCGCTCGAACATTTGCATCCACTTGGGGAATACCTTGATGATTATGCCCGCTGCCTCGCGCCCGGTGGTCAGCTAGTTGGGGCCATTCCCAACGAGGGTGGTCTTGCTTGGGGATTGGGACGCTTCTTGACGTCGCGGCGCTGGATCCACAAAAATACCGAGATCAATTACGACAAGATCATCTGTTGGGAGCACCCCAATTTCGCCGATACAATCATCGCGGACTTGGATAAGCGATTCACTCGGCGCCATTTGTCAATGTATCCAGCCCTTGGCACGTTTGGGCAGAATGCTACGCTGATCACGCGCTTCATCTACGAAAAGGCCTAAGACGCACGCCGTGAGGCACTGACCTGCGCGCGCAATTCCTTGATCTTAAAGCGATCAAACAGCAGCATTTGCGCAACCACCACAAGGTTGGGCAAGAGCACGATGATGCGCAATGCAAGCCCATGAACCAGTCCTTCGGTCACGGGAACGCCGTAGCCGCTGAGCGCCAGCGCAATCGCAAATTCATAGGT
>NZ_JBAUHO010000284.1:0-7668 GCF_049680325.1 Planktotalea sp. | reverse complement strand
TCACATATTCGATAGAAAGATCTGACAGTTCATGAACACATCTATTTGTCGCTTAGTAAAAAATCAATTCCCGCCCAAGCTGAACAACATAACGTCCGTTATCCCTTGTTTGTGCTTTGTTGCGCGGGGCAAATTCAACTCAGGATAGCATATTCTCGCCGCCCTACCCCGCGATCCTGCCGAACTTCGCCTCAAGATACGCCAGCAACGGGCCTTCGCTTGGCTCGATGCCGCTGCACGCGTGGGCGATCGTGGCGCGGGGCTCTCGCAATCCGCCGTGGCGTTGCAGCGCCTCGTTCAGCCATTCGGTGGCCGAGGATGGATCGCCCTGCGCCAGAGCCTCGTCAAGGTTGGGCAAATCGCTGCGCATCGCCTCGTTCAGGCAGCCCGCATAGACGTTGCCCAAGGAATAGGTCGCGAAGTAGCCGAACAGGCCGACGGACCAATGCACATCCTGCAATACGCCGTTTGACGGCTTGTCTACTGCGAAGCCGAAATCAGCTTTAAAACGATCATTCCACGCCGCCTCCAGATCATCGACGGCCAGATCACCTGCGATCAAAGCGCGCTCCAGATCGAAGCGCAGCAGGACGTGCAGGTTATATTGCACCTCGTCCGCTTCGGTGCGGATGAACCCTTGGCGCAGTTTGTTGACGGTGCGATAGAACGTATCCTCGTCCGCCACGCCGAAATCGCCAAACACATCGCGCATTTGACCATAGAGATAGCCACAGAACGCGCGCGAGCGCCCCAGTTGGTTCTCATAGATACGGCTTTGGCTTTCGTGCACGCCCATCGATACCCCGCCGCCCACTGGGGTCAGCAGATAGGCGTCGCTGATGCCCTGTTCATAGCAGGCATGGCCGACCTCGTGGATGGTGGAATAGATGCAGTTGAACGGATCGCGCGCACTGGTGCGGGTGGTGATGCGCACGTCCTGACCTGAGCCTGAGGAAAACGGATGCACGGCTTTGTCCACGCGCCCGTGGCTCATGTCATAGCCGAAGGTTTTAGCCAGTTTGCGGGTCAGCTTCATCTGCTTACCCTCGTCGAAGTCGAAATCGAGATCGGCAGGTTGTTCAGTGGCCATAACTTGCTCGCGCAAGGCCGTAAGCCGTGGACGCAGGGCTGCGAACATATCGCTCAGACTTTCTGCGCTGGCACCCGGTTCATAATCTTGCAACATCGCATCATAGACATCGCCGCCCGCGGCGAGCGCTGCGCCCTCTTCGCGTTTCAGCGCAACGACCTCTTTCAAGGTTGGCAGGAAGGCGGCGACATCTTCATTTTCACGCGCCTCGGCCCAAATGCCTTGGCTTGCAGAGGTCAGTTTCGCCAGCGCTTGCGCCAAATCGGCAGGCACCTTCTGTGCACGCTCATAAGACATGGTAATCAGACGCAACTGCGCCTTGCCCGCTTCATCAGGGGCCTGAGCATTGCTCAGCCATTCGCCAATGCGAGCGTCCGTGCGGCGGGCGTGCAGAACGCCTTCAAGCGCGGCCATTTCTTCGCCGCGCTGCGGTGCCGCCCCGCGCGGCATCATGGTTTCCTGATCCCAACCCAAACGGCCCATTACGGCGCTCAGTGCTTCCGTCTCGCGCTGATGCGCCATTAGATCATCATATGCACTCATTTTGCTGCTCCTCGCAGGCTATCAGGTGTCGGGTAGCCCGCATAAAAACGCGCGCGCAGGATCAGGACCCAAAGCGCAACGGCGCCCAGTTGGTGGACAATGGCAATATGCCAAGGCGCGGAATACAGGACCGTGAAGATGCCAAGCAGCATTTGCAGGCCCATCATAGCGATGACAACGGTGAAGGCACCGCGCGTGCCAGAATTTGGCGATTTGCGCGCGCGTCGCCAGATCACGATACCGAAGATGAACAATAGATACCCCGCCATGCGATGCATGAACTGAACCAGCCCTGCGTTTTCGAAGAAATTGCGCCAGAGCGGTTCCAGATCGAAGGGATAGGGCGGGATAAAGCCGCCCGACATTAGCGGCCAGTCATTATAAGTACGCCCCGCGTCAATCCCGGCCACCAAGGCGCCCAACAGGATCTGCAGAAAGGCAAAATGCATCAGCCCGGTGCTCATTGAAAACAGCTTCGCTTCACGGTGGCGACGGCATTGCATGAGCTGACGCTCCTCGCAGTTCAGCTCGAACATAAACCATGCGATAAAGCCAAGGATGATGAAGGCCAGACCAAGGTGCGTTGCAAGGCGATAAGAGGCCACATCAAGCATCGAGCCGCTCAGGCCCGAACTGACCATCCACCAGCCCACAGCGCCCTGCAAACCGCCAAGCGCACCGATGCCAAGCAACCTGCCCGTCCATCCTGTCGGAATGTTCTTCGTGAGCAGAAAACCGAAAAATCCGAGCGCCCAAACAAGGCCGATCACACGGCCAAGCTGGCGGTGGCTCCACTCCCACCAATAGATGAACTGGAATTCAGACAGGCTCATGCCTTTGTTTTGCAACTGATATTCTGGAATTTCGCGGTATTTGTCGAATTCGACCTGCCACGCGGCCTCGCTCATCGGGGGCATTGCGCCAGTCACTGGTTTCCATTCGGTGATCGACAATCCGCTATCGGTCAAACGGGTCAACCCGCCAACCGCAATCATCACGACAACCAAGGCAAACAGCACCATCAACCAAAGCCGTATGCCGCGCCGCGCACCGCGTTTGCCCGCGTCAATCACGCCCGTCACGGGGGCGGTTTTTTGGGCCGTATCGACCTCTTCGAAAATACTGCGTTTTTTGCTCATGACCTGCCTCTTGATCTGCGGGTTTGTGTAAGGGTAGGCCTGCCACCCTGCCCCTTCAAGCCGCTATTGAGATTTATCTTTCCAACGCACCATCTGGCGCAGCACGCCGTGCAACATCTGCACATCCGCGCGGGTCAGCGGCATGCGCGACCACATGTTTCGTAGATTGACCTGCATGCTATCGACCTTCTCGGGTGGATAGAAAAACCCGGCCTCGTCAAGACGCTCTTCATAGTGTTTTGCCAGCGCTTCGGTTTCGCTTTGCGAGGCCCAGACAGTCTTGGCCATTTCCGTGCGTTCATGGGTGATCTGGCCGACTTGCCGTTGCCATTCATACCCGGTCAGCAAAACGCATTGCGCCAGATTGAGCGAGGCAAATTCAGGGTTCACCGGCACGTTGATGACCGCATTGGCGCGGGCGATATCATCGTTTTCCAATCCCGCGCGTTCTGGTCCGAACAACACGGCGACCTTCTCGCCATTTGCGATCTTTTCTGCTGCCAACTTCATCGCGCCTTCTGGCGAAAACGCAGGCTTGGTCAGGCCCCGCTGGCGCGCGGTCGTCGCAAACACATAGGTGCAATCCTCGACCGCCTCTGGCGTGGTTTGGAAAAACTGCGCCTCATCCAAAAGCCGCCCGGCACCCGAGGCCATTGCATCCGCTTTCGGGTTTGGCCAGCCATCGCGCGGATCAACAAGTCGCATACGATCAAGGCCGAAATTCCACATTGCGCGCGCCGCCGCCCCGATGTTTTCACCCATTTGCGGGCGCACCAGAACAAAGCTGGGCTGAGGCGTATCGGTTGGCATGGCAAAGCTCCTGTGCAGGCTGTGCTGCTGATAATCCCGCATGCGGCGGGTTTCAAGCGCAAGGGCATTTGCTAAGGTAAGCTCGGGAGGACGTGTTCATGGCATATGATGAGGGTTTGGCAGAGGTGATGCGCGATGATCTTGCGCAGCTTGAAGGCCTCAAAGAGGTGCGCATGTTTGGCGGCATTTGCTTTATGCACCATGGGCATATGCTTTGCGGCGTCCACAAGGATGGCGCGCTTTACCGCGTGGGCAAAGAGCGGCACAGCATGGCGCTGGACTTGGCTGGCGTGCACGAGATGACAATGACGGGGCGGTCAATGGGTGGTCTGGTCGATGTCGAGATCAACGCTATGGCCGAGGACGCATTGCGCGAACGTCTGCTCGAAATGTCCCTGGAATTCACCGCGAGTCTACCGCCTAAGTAGCCAAAGCGAATTTTCACGCGTATAGGGGGCGAAACATTAAGACGGAGCGCGCCACATGGCCGAAATCGAGCAGCCACAACTCTACCTTATCACACCACCAGAACTGGATTTGGACGTCTTTCCCGCGCTTTTGGCACAGGCCCTGGATAGCACGGAGATCGCTTGCGTGCGCCTTGCTTTGGCAACGCAGGACGAGGATCGTATCTGCCGCGCAGCTGATGCCTTGCTTGAGGTGACGCTTGCACGAGATGTTGCCTTGGTCGTTAGCGAACATATTCTACTGGTCGAAAAACTGGGCCTTGATGGCGTGCATCTGGGCGATGGATCGCGCCGCGTGGCAAAAACACGCAAAATGCTTGGCGATGATGCGATTATTGGTGCCCATTGCGGCACATCGCGCCACGACGGCATGAGCGCAGGCGAAGCAGGCGCGGATTACGTCAGCTTTGGCCCCATTGGCGAAGCCGCGCTTGGTGATGGGTCCCGCGCCAGCCATGATCTGTTTCAATGGTGGTCAGAAGTCATCGAAGTGCCCGTTGTCGCCGAAGGTGCACTGGATACATCCGCGCTGAACGCATTCGCGCCGATTACCGATTTCTTTGCCCTGGGCGAGGAAATTTGGGGCACTCAGGCCCCACTTGCACGCCTTGCCGAAATCGCCGCGCTGATAAAGCAAAGCTAAACGTCAGCAATCAGATTTCTTCGGCCCGCATCGCGCGGGCCGTCGCAAGGCCTAGCGCATAGCTGATATCGCCATACATGCTGTCATATCCTTGGAATAACGCCGCAGTCAGGGCCTTGCCCTCGCTGGTATTGCTCATCGCTGTATATGCCTCAATCGCGCCCGGCTCCAACGGCGAATAGGCCATTATCAAAAAGCCATATAGCCAGTCCCGAGTGTCCGCGCGCGTCACTTCTTCCTGTTCCCAAACATCCGCAAGAATTTCAGCCTCGCTCAATTCGAACGCGCCGCCATCAACAAGCCCGCTATAGAACTGGATGTTGGAATTTAGCGCGCCGACCACATTCGCTTCTAGCAGATCACCCGCGGCAACAACTTCATCAATCAAAACGAATGCATCATCACCAGCGCGTTCAAAAGCGCGCGCGCGTTCCTTCGCGTCTTCCTCGATCGCAGGGTCCATCATTGCGGCCCGCGCGCTAAGTTCAAGAGAAACGATAGTCTCGCCCTGCGGTGAATAGAAATAGGCCTCCAGCGGGGCCAAATCCACCCCTTCCAAGCCTTTGGCAAAGCCACGGCGCACCGCAATTTCCATCGCATCCGTGTCATAGATCCGCGCGACCATTGCGCCCCAGCTATCGGAATATCCACCCGGTAACATCTCATCGCCCAGCTCAACCGCGTAGCTAAGCCCTTCTTCGCGCATCAAGGCGATCATCTGCTCCATACCAAGCGCGCTGAGCAACCGGTCGGTTGCTTCACTCGCAAACAAGCTGTCGGGGGACAAAACAATAGCAATAGTTGCAAGGAGGAAGCGAAAACGCACGTTATAGCCTTTCAAAAGCTTGAGCAGTCACCGCCCAACATAAGCACGCCCGGCACGATTGCCAACGCGCCAGTATGTGTCGCCTTGGGGTTTCTCTAGCAAGTCAAAAAAGCGGTTGCACCCGCGCCTGCGCGCGATTATCCGAAAGCCAGCCACACCCACGGAGAGGTGCCGGAGTGGTCGAACGGGGCGGTCTCGAAAACCGTTGTGGGTGCAAGCCCACCCAGGGTTCGAATCCCTGTCTCTCCGCCACTTTCCACGCGTCCCGGTTGTGATCGTCCAAAAGTGGTCTGCAAACAGATTTTGCAGGGTGCGCAGATATATTTTGCGCAGCTCGAATTCAAGAATTGGGATATGGCGGACAGACAGGGATTCGAACCCTGGAGACGGTCTCCCGCCTACACACTTTCCAGGCGTGCGCCTTCGACCACTCGGCCACCTGTCCGTTGGGCGGGGTTTAGCCGCAACCGCGCAGGGAATGCAAGCATAAATCTGGCGGGGTTCTCACTTCTTTGCGAAGCTCAGGAAATGAACGCTAAAGGCAATTTCTGCAACGATCGCAAGGAAAATGCCGACGCCGACGCGCCCCTGTGCGAACTCGACAAGACCTAGCAACGCGAGCCCTGCCATCATAGTGCCAAGCCCCAGGAATATCGCGCGGCTCGCCGGAGAAGGGTCCAAAGCGCGGCTGTGCCAGCAAATTACAGCGATACCGCAAAAGAGCATGCCCGCACGGCGCGCAAAGATAGCGCCGCTGTGATCCAGTTCAATCTGAAACAACCAGGCCAGCAATTGTGGAACGATCAAAAGCGTTGCGCAGAGCGCCCCGCAGACAATCGTCGCCAATGTCATGGTCAGTGGTTGCGAGAGAAGTTTCACCCAGAATCCAATCGTATGTGTCCGCTTAATCATCCAGATGCAGGTAAACGCGGCGGTTTTGCTTACCCTTCTTTTCGATCTTGCCAAGGCGCACGCGCCCGATCTCAGATGTGCGCGCGACATGGGTGCCACCGCAGGGTTGCAGATCAATCTGCCGTGCCTCATTTCCGATCCGCACAAGGCGCACACGCCCTGCCCCCATCGGCGGCATGACCGACATGGTCTTGACCAGTTGCGGATTGGCGCGCAGCTCGTCATCGCTGATCCAGTCTTGCGACACCACATAGTCGAGTTCGATCAAAGCATTCAAAGATCGCTCTAACGCGTCTTTGTCATCGGGTGCATCGGGCATGTCAAAATCGAGCCGCCCCTTGCCGACTGAGATCGAGCCGCCCGAGACAGGCAAAGGAATGACAACAGACAGCAGGTGTAGCGCCGTATGGACCCGCATAAGGGAGTGGCGCCGCTCCCAGTCCAGCGATTGCGTCACGCGCGTGCCGATCGCTGGCAAAGGGGCTGGCTCGGCGGGCACAAGCGCGGTGTGCCCGTCCTTGCTGTCCTTGATCTTCACGCATGTCGCGATAGTGAGCTTATGGCCTGTCCAGCTTAGCGTGCCGCTATCCCCCGGCTGCCCGCCCCCCGTTGCATAAAAGATCGAAGCGTCCAGAACAACGCCGCCCTCCGGGGTATGGGCAATGACACTTGCCTCAGCGTCGCGGATATAGGCGTCGTCCAAAAACATTTGCACAGTCATGCAAGATCTTCCCCGTTATTCTTCGCGGGTTCTCCGCCTACCAGTGCCTCCGGGTTTCTGA
This sequence comes from Planktotalea sp., assembly GCF_049680325.1. Taxonomy (GTDB): domain Bacteria; phylum Pseudomonadota; class Alphaproteobacteria; order Rhodobacterales; family Rhodobacteraceae; genus Planktotalea. Next base: position 456 of record NZ_JBAUHO010000284.1, on the reverse strand, counting down.
TCCAGATATCACGCTGCGCGAACGGAATTTCGACACCTTCCTCACCAAATCGTTTTGCGATTTCGTGGTTCATGTCCGATTTCACCGACAGCACATAATTCACATCGCGCAAGATTGCCCTGATTTCGAAATCGAGGGAATCCGCCCCAAAGCCCTGGAATACGATTGAAGGTTCAGGATTGAGCAACACCATAGGATGTTCGCGCGCAATCGCCAGAAGGATGCTTTCAACCTTGCGCGTATCATTGCCATAAGCGACGCCCACAGGAACGATTACGCGGCCAACCGTCTTGCCGCGCGTCCAGTTGGTCACCATGCCCGACACAAGATCGGCGTTCGGGACAATGACATCGGTGCGATCAAAGGTTTCGATGCGCGTGGAGCGCACGGAAATCCCGCGCACATAGCCCATCTTGCCACCGACCTCGATCCAGTCGCCCTCGCCGATGGGACGCT
>NZ_JBAUHO010000283.1:0-5368 GCF_049680325.1 Planktotalea sp. | reverse complement strand
ACATCCCAGATAGGCTCTGACTAGCCCTAATGAGCCGTGTTGTCAAAAGCGGATCGGCCGATTTCTGCGTGGATCGCGCGGGCTTGTAACCTAGAAGGCGCTACAAGATGAAGGGGTTAGCAAATGTCACAGACGCCACATAGGCTGATAGTGACAGGCATAGCCCCAGCATAACGAAATACAAAAGGCGGTCCCAATTCAGCTCGATAAGAAAGCCAAGGCTACGGGTGCTGGATTGGATCAATTGCATTGTTTTGCTCTTTTCTAAGCGCCTGGGCGCCAATGTTAGGCTAAGTTACGAAAAGCCTAACAAGCAAATGAGGCGAAAAATGGGCAAACCCGATCAATTTTGAATCTCAAGGGCAAAACAGATCATTTCCGAGTGCGAATAGCATCAGGGACAGGATCATCACCAAACCCGCAGTCATAAAGATGCGCAGGGCTTTTTCGCTTGGCGGTTTTCCTGTGACGGCTTCGTAAGCGTAAAACACCAGATGCCCGCCATCCAGAACCGGCACCGGGAACAAGTTGAGCAAACCAACCGCTGTCGACAACAGCGCGATAAACCAGATGAAATTCGTTGCGCCCTGACTTGCCATTGCACCAGAGGTTTGAGCGATGCCAATCGGACCCGACAGGTTGCACGAGCTGATGGCCCCTGTCACCATGTGATACATGCCTGAAAGCGATCCCTCAATGATGCGGCGGGTCTGGCTGACGCCGTTGCTGAAGGCTGTTGTCAGCCCCATGGATTGCGTCGCTGGTTCAAAGAACAGCCCGCCAGCGACACCAATGCGCCACTGGGTGATAAAACTATTGTCGGCCTGCGCTTCATCGACGCGTTTCGGGGCCAGTGTGACCTGCCGCGTTTCGCCTGCGTTCCATAGCTCGAGCAGCAAAGGCGCGCCATCACTGCTTTCTACTGCTTCTTTCAACTGGGCAAAGGCATAGACAGGCGCACCGTTAATCGCCGTGATGACATCCGCTTCTTTCAAACCTGCCGCCAAAGCAGCCGATTGCGGGGCGACCATACTTATCAACGCAGGAAACGGATAAGGGCCAGCCACATCGAGCGTATTGCCAGCACGCTCAATCGTATAGGTGACGTTGGCCGCTTTTTCGACTTGTGTTTCAAGGGCATAAAAGCCGCCCTCGTCCTCGAGGCTGGGCACGGCAATTCCGTCGACAGCACGTAGAACATCGCCAACCTGCAATTCTTGCTCATAGGGCATCTCGCGTAGGCTGCCGACGGCTAAGGGGTCGCTGGCTTCGCCTTCGCCAAAGAAAATCGCCGTAAATACGATGATGGACAGGGCAAAGTTAAAGATAGGTCCGGCGGCAACCGTCGCAGCGCGCGCCCAAAGCGGTGCGCCGGGCATGGTGCGGCGTTGCTCTTCCGGGCTCATTTCGCGCACGGCTTCGCCGTCGGGCGCGCTGGCGGCATTGGCATCGCCTAAAAATTTGACATAGCCACCGAACGGCAACGCCGCGAACTGCCAAACCGTGCCATGCTTGTCGACACGGCTGAACAGTACCGGCCCAAATCCAAGCGAGAAGACTTCGGCATGAATACCAGACCAGCGGCCAACGATGTAGTGACCGTATTCATGGATCGCGACGATCACAGAAAGCGCCAGCACAAAGGCCAAAAGCGTCCAGATCACGTTACCAAATTGCGGCAAAAGCCCCAGAATATCCATGTTTTATGGTCCTTTTATCTGCTCTTGCGCCGCTTTTGCGGCCTATGTTTTTTCGATTATCGCATCGGCGGTGATACGTGCCAGATGGTCCATCGCAAGCACGCTATCAAGGGTCATTTCGGCATTTGTGAGGCTAGATTGGGCAGAAAGCTGGTTTAACACCTCTTCCACGACCTCTGCCATTTGCATGAATCCGATAGTTCCGTCGATGAAATGATCCAAGGCGCGTTCCTTGGCTGCGTTGAACACTGCGCCTGTGTGACCGCCTGCTGCCATGACCTCACGCGCAAGGCGCAGCGCAGGCCAGCGGGTTTCATCAGGATCGCGAAATGTCAGTTGCGAGAGCGCAGCCAGATCAAGGCGTTCAACAGGCAATTTGCGACGCTCGGGCCAATGCAGGGCGAAGCCAATGGCGTGGCGCATATCTGGTGGACCCACATGCGCCATCAGCGCGCCATCGTTGTATCCAACCAATGCATGGATCATGGATTGTGGATGAACAAGCACTTCGATGATGTTTGGATCAACCTCAAAAAACTCTCGTGTTTCAATAACTTCCAAGGCTTTGTTAAACATGGAAGCGCTATCAATCGTGATGCGCTGCCCCATGTCCCAATTCGGGTGTGTCGCCGCTTGTGCCGGCGTCGCACCAGCGAGCTTTTCCATCGGCCAATCGCGAAATGCACCGCCTGATGCTGTGATGATAATCCGCTCAACGGCTGCGATATCTTCGCCGATCAGCCCTTGGAACACCGCAGAATGTTCACTGTCTACGGGCAGCACGCGGGCTTTGTTCAGCCGGGCCGTGGCTTGGACCAAAGCACCAGCGCAGACCATGGATTCCTTGTTCGCGAGGGCAAGCGATGCGCCCTGCTCCAACGCTTTCAACCCGGGCGCAAGGCCAGCGGACCCGACGATCGCAGACATGACCCAATCGGCAGGTCGGCTCGCCGCTTCAAGCAATGCTTCAGGGCCTGCCGCTGCTTCGATATCGCTGCCAGCGAGCGCTGCGCGCAGGTCTGGCAAAAGCGTGGGGTCAGCCGTAACAGCCACATTTGCGCGCAAATCACGCGCATCTTTGGCAAGCTGTGCGATGTTGCGCGCGCCGCTCAACGCGACAACGTCGTATTCATCTGGCGCGCGTTTGATTAGATCAATGGTATTCTGGCCAATCGAACCCGTGGCACCAAAGATAGAAACCCGACGCATCGCCCTGCTCTATCCGCCTGTAACTGGCGGAAAGGCGATAAACAAACCGGTGACAAACAGAAATAACGCAGCGCCGAGCATCCCGTCGAAACGATCCAGCAGGCCGCCATGACCCGGGATCAGGTTCGAGCTGTCCTTAACGCCGACATGCCGTTTGATAGCGCTTTCGGCGATGTCCCCCAATTGCGAGGCAAAAGCCGCGCAAATTGACATCAGGACCACATTAGAGCCGCCGCCGAACAATTTGGCAAACACCAGCCCCACAATCGCCGCACCGATCCAACCCGCAATAGTGCCGGACCATGTTTTCTTGGGACTGACACGTGGCCAGAACTTTGGTCCGCCAAGAATGCGCCCAGCGAAATATCCGGCAACATCGGTCACGATCACCACCAACAACAACCAGGCCATCCACGTGATGCCAAAATTGTCGCGCAGGGCAATAAGACTAAACCCTGCCACCAGAATGACCGCTGTATAGCTCATGAAGATGCGTTTTGCTTTCGCAGGTTCAGCACCTTCTTTAAGCAATGAAAAACCCACGAAACTAGGGGCCAAAAGCAATGGCAGAATTGTGCTTGCATAGGGTGTGTAGCTAGCTGCGAACAGGGCGCTGCCGCTGATGATCGCAAGCCAAACGGGCGTTTGCGGATCACCGGTGCGCAGCATTCGGGCCAGCTCCCACACCATCAAAGCGCAAGCAAGCGGCACCAACAGGTGGATCCAGACACCGCCAGCCCAAACCACAAACACACCAATAACCAACATGGCGATTGCGCTTAAAACCCGAGGGCGCAAATCGCCCCATTTGGCGTGGGCGCTGCTCATACTTTTACAGCGCCAAAGCGGCGTTCGCGCGTTCCGTATTTTTGCGTAAGTGCGGAAAACTCGTCTGCCGTGAAATCAGGCCAGAGCGTATCGATGAATTCGTACTCGGCATAGGCGGATTGCCACAGAAGAAAATTTGAAATTCTTGCCTCACCGCTTGTGCGAATAACAAGATCCGGATCCGGTAAAACATAAGTATCCAAATACTTTGGCAAAGTTTCTTCATCTACCGTTTCAGGATCAAGTTTTCCGCTGGCTACGTCCTGTGCAAGTCGCTTGGTCGCGCGGGCAACTTCATCGCGGCCGCCGTAATTCAAGGCAATCGTCAAATGCACGCGGTCATTATGAGCCGTCATGGTTTCCAGATTGTCCATCATTTCGACCAGCTTGTCGTTCAGCCGCACCCGATCCCCGATGAAACGCACACGCACACCATCATCAGACAGCGCGCGCGCCTCTTTCGTGATATAGCGTTGGAACAGCTTCATCAGGCCAGAAACTTCGACCTGTGTGCGTTTCCAGTTTTCCGTCGAAAAGGCGAAAATAGTAAGGTATTTAACGCCGTTTTCGGGACACGCTTCAACGATTTCGCGCACACGGCGCGCACCTGCGTGGTGCCCGAACAAACGCGGACGCCCGCGCATTTGTGCCCAGCGTCCGTTGCCGTCCATAATAATCGCCACATGACGCGGTCCATTGACCGTCCCCGCTTCGCTTGGCGGATTGGAAGCGTCTGCGGCACTTGTCATACTGTCAGACCTGCATGATTTCGGCTTGCTTGTTCTCAAGCGCCGCATCAACCGCCTTGATCGCCTTGTCGGTCAGTTCCTGAACTTCGGTTTCCCAGAACTTCTGGTCATCTTCGGACATGCCGTCGGCCTTGGCCTTTTTGATCTGGTCCATGCCATCACGACGCACGTTGCGCACGGAAACGCGCGCATGTTCGGCATATTGCGCGGCGACCTTGGTCAGTTCGCGGCGGCGCTCTTCGTTCAGCTCTGGAATCGGCAACATGATAATCGTGCCGTTCAGTTGCGGGTTGATCCCCAAGCCGCTCTCACGAATGGCTTTTTCAACTTTCCCAACAAGACCTTTGTCCCAAACGTTGATCGTGACCATGCGCGGCTCTGGAACGTTGACCGTGCCAACCTGATTGATCGGCGTCATGCTGCCGTAGGCATCCACCATCACGGGTTCAAGCATCGAACCGGAAGCGCGTCCTGTGCGCAAACTTGCAAATTCGGTTTTCAAACTATTCATCGCGCCGTCCATGCGTCGCTGCAAATCGTCTGTGTCGAGAATGAAGTCGTCTGACATGGTTTGCTCACCTTTTTCGCCAGTTTTGCTTTTAGCGTCTTATAGCCCAGCCCTTGGTGTAATCGCAATGGCGTGAGGGATTTACGCGATACCAGTTAGTCCTGAACGCGGGTGTAGGTTCCCTCGCCCGCCAGAATGCCCTTGAAACCGCCCGGTTCGTCCAGCGAAAAGACAATGATCGGAAGGTTGTTGTCGCGCGCCAAGGCAATCGCGGAAGCGTCCATAACGCCCAGGTGCTTCTGCAAAACTTCATCGAAGGAAACAGTGTCATAGCGTTTGGCATCCGGGTATTTGACCGGGTCTTTATCATAGAC
>NZ_JBAUHO010000282.1:0-1615 GCF_049680325.1 Planktotalea sp. | reverse complement strand
GGCAAAAACTGTGCCCCTGCGTCTGTGAGTTGCACAGGATAATGCGCGCGGTTGATAAGAGGCGCGCCGACCCAACTCTCCAACGCTTTGATTCGCCTACTAAAAGCAGACTGTGTGATGTTTCGCTCAGTCGCGGCGCGGGTAAAGTTTAACGTGCGAGCAAGGCATTCAAAATCGCCCAGCCAGTTCAAATCCATTGCCTTATTCCCATCCCGAAATGGCTCTCACGATAAGCTTATCTCAAACCATGCAAATTGCGAATAGTTTGATGAAATGTTAGAATTGGCACTTTCGAATTTTCCCGTTCTATTCTTGATCCATACGCCGCGGGTGCAGTCTATTGCACGCTCAGCGCCGGCCAAGGCGCAAGTTGCGGCATACGATGGACAACGATCCGACCACGCAAAAGACGCCAAGAATCCGGCGCGAACCAACTGGGGAATATGAAATGAAAACCAAATTGAACACACTCGGCCTTGCAGCAGCAGTCAGCTTTTTCGCGCTGCCCGCATACGCCGCAGAAGAAGTAAAAATCGGCCTGCCGTCATGGACAGGTGCCCAAGCGATCGGCCATGTGCTGGGCGAGATCGTCACTTCCCGCATCGGCGGTCAGGTCGAATATGTACCAGGCAACAACGCGACGATCTTTCAGGCGATGGATCAGGGCAAGGGCGACATTGACGTACATCCCGATGTCTGGCTTCCCAACCAGCAAAGCTTTACCGATAAATATGTGACCGAGGCGGGCACTGTGACGCTGTCGCAGAACTCCTATGAGGGCAATCAGGGATTCTGCGTGAGCAAGGATTTTGCCAGCGCGAACAGCATCACAGACATCGCGGATCTGGGCCGCCCTGACGTGGCCGCGTTGATGGACAGCGATGGCGACGGCAAAGGCGAGATGTGGATCGGCGCACCCGGTTGGGCCTCTGCCAACGTGAACGAAGTGAAAGTCCGCGACTACGGCCTGCTTGATTTCATCGAGCCGATCCGCGCTGAAGAAGCTGTGAAAACAGCACGTATCAAGGACAGTATCGCCAAGGGCGAAGGCTATGCCTTCTATTGCTACAAACCCCACGCGGTCTGGTTCATGTTCGACGTCGAGATGCTGACAGAGCCGACATTCGACGAGGCTAAGTACGTTATGATCCAGCCCTCCGATGATGCCGATTGGTACGAGAAGTCTTCGGTTGCGACCAAGGACGCGCTGAAGGATGTGCAGATCGCATGGTCCAACTCCCTCGCAGATCGTTCCCCTGCGATTGCTGAATTCTTCGCCAACTTCTCACTGACAGCGGACGATGTATCCGGCCTCGCCTTTGAGATCAGCGCCAACGGCAAAGAGCCTGCGGATGCAGCGAAGGAGTGGATCGCGGCGAACTCTGACCGCGTCGACGCGATGCTTGGCCTCTAAGGCTAGGCGGTCAAAACCAGCGGCACTGGCGCGTCCGGTGCCGTATTCCACGCCTTGCCCCTTATTCAATAAGCGAGCCCTGTCATGGCAAACGATACCGTCGTTGAAATCTCCAATGTCTGGAAGATTTTCGGCAACCGAAGCCAAGAAGCCCTTAAAGCCGTGCGAGAGCGGGGGCTTACCAAGGCTCAGGTGCTGGCC
>NZ_JBAUHO010000281.1:0-2942 GCF_049680325.1 Planktotalea sp. | reverse complement strand
GACCACTTAGATCAATCCCAGCCGCGCTGATTGCAATAAGTGCGGCCAGAAAAATACCCACATAGCCGATGCCAGAAACAATGGCATTGCGCCCGCCAGCATCCAGTTTGGTGCGCGGCAGGATCGTTGTGCGCATCGCCCCTTGCAGCAAACGCGTTGCCATATAGCCAACACTAAACAGCACTGCGAAAGTCAGGAAATCTGACGGCGAAATGCGGCTATCGCCAATCGCAAAACCTTCTTGGAAACGCGCCCAAACCTCTGTGATATCCGCCCAACGCGCGCCCCAGATCAGCGCAAGAACCGGCAATGACGCAATCACCAAGGCAAAGCCCATCAAGACGGGGATCAGGGATTCATCATCCGTGCTCTCTTTGCGCATAACAAAGGCATAGAGATCGCGAATGAAGCCCTGCAACACCAACAACAACCCAAAGAGCGCCATGGTCGCCAGAAACGAAAACATCAAACGTGCCGAGGCTGTGCCATAGCCAAGCGCAGCCAGCACAGGCCCCGCAACCGCAATGACCATTGAAAGCTGGCCCAGCAAACGTGACATGCGCATGCGATAGAGCCAACCATCATCATCTTCAGACGGTTCAATCAAAGCGCCGCGCAGCAAGGCGCCAAGCCTGAACAGCACCAGACCTGTCAAAATCAACAGCGGAAAGCCCAGGACAGCACGCGTTGCATCGCTCCAGTTATCATAGTTCGCAAAGCTTTGCAGGATCATCGCCGCGATCAATATCAAAGCGCTTGCAGTGATATACCAACGTGCCTCCGCCCTGTGCGATGGGCCAATGGGCAGAATGGTTTCATCGTCAGAGCGCGGGAACAACTGCCCGCCAAGCCACCAAAAGCCCAATAACAGCAAACCAAAGACGGGCAATTGATCCAGAAGCAAACTTCCGCGCAGGCCAATAAGCCCCGAATCCAAAGCCGCCCCTGCAAGAAAACCCAATCCGGTAAACGGCAGGAATATCTGCAAAAGTGACGCAACAAAACGCCAGACATTGCTTCCCCGATTGGTGTAGCGCCGCAAAACATCCACGATCTTATGCGACCAGCGCCGACCGCGCAGAATAAGCACGAGCCCTATCAGCGACATCACGATGATCTTGGGCAATTCCTGAAGGAAAACCTTCAACTGCGTCTCGGATCTGAGAGCTGTGCTCGTTTCTTGCACAATCGCCACAGGTGACTTGCCAAGTGTTTCAATCGCTGGTGCCCAATAGACGGGATTTACAGGACTGGGCCCACCCTGCAACAGGGCGCTGGTTTGACGTTCGCGGATAATACGGTCGATCTCTTTAATCACCCCGTCCGCACGGCTATAGGCCTCCTCGGCAGCCACAATTGGCGTGCTCAGACGCTGCAACTGGTCATTCAACTCCGCGCGCCGACTTGCGATGTCGGCAGCCTCTTCAACCCCCTCCAGAGGCGTGCCAAGGGCTTCGATCTGCGACTTCAACGTCACGATCCGCGCTTTGTTGCTTGTCTGCGCCGTCAGAAACGTCTCGCGCCATTCTACGATCTGACTACGTAACGTTTCCAAAGCAGATGATGATGCGCGTCCATTTTCGACAGCGATTTCAGCGCGTTGTGCAACACTATCCCAGGCGACATAGTCTGGCGCAGCGGTCTGGGCGCTGACGCTGAACGCACCAACCAGAAACAGCGTAACGCAAAGCGCACGAAAAAACATGAATATCCGCATCAAACGTCCTCAAACACACCTGGAATGCTTGCAGGTGCCCTGTCGAGCCATTCAGGCACCGGCAAGCCTTTCTCGCGCAGGAATTCCGGGTTGAACAGCTTGGACTGATAGCGCGTTCCGAAATCGCATAAGATGGTCACAATCGTGTGGCCCGGCCCCATATCGCGCGCCATGCGGATCGCGCCCGCAACATTAACACCCGAAGAGGCGCCAAGGCACAGGCCTTCATGCTCAAGCAGATCAAACACTTGCGGCAGCGCTTCGCGATCGGGGATGTTGTAGGACATATCAGGCGTGAACCCTTCAAGGTTCTTGGTAATGCGAACCTGACCGATGCCTTCCGCAATAGAGCCACCTTCGCTCATGACCAATTCCCCATTGGTATAATAATTGTAAAGCGACGCACCATCCGGGTCCGCCAGTCCGATCTTCACGCCCTTGGGCTGAAGCACCATGCCGATCCCCGCAAGCGTGCCGCCAGATCCGACAGCACAGATAAAGCCATCCACCTTGCCGCCTGTCTGCTCCCAAATTTCGGGGCCGGTTGTGTCGATATGGGCTTGGCGGTTGGCCACGTTGTCAAACTGGTTCGCCCAGATCACGCCCTCATTGGTGGTGCGCGCCAGCTCTTTGGCAAGGCGTTCCGAATAGCGCACAAAGTTGTTCGGGTTACGATACGGCGCAGCAGGCACCTGCACCAGTTCCGCCCCCGCAAGGCGCAGCATGTCCTTCTTTTCCTGACTTTGCGTTTCAGGAATCACAATCACCGTCTTGAACCCCATCGACGCGCCAACCAGCGCAAGGCCGATGCCCGTATTACCAGCCGTGCCTTCCACGATTGTGCCGCCCGGCTTCAAATCCCCGCGCGCAACCGCATCCTGAATAATCGACAGCGCCGCTCGATCCTTGACCGACTGGCCCGGATTCATAAATTCCGCTTTGCCAAGGATCGTGCACCCCGTCGCTTCCGAGGCGGCCTTAAGTTTGATAAGCGGTGTATTCCCAATGGCCTGAGCCAGATCCTGAGCTACGATCATGTGCATGTCTCCTTGCTTCCCACTCTACCTATTCTCGTGACCGCCCTAACTCAAGCCAATGACGCGCCAATCCAGCCTCTTCTTTGGTCTAAAAATACCTTGGGGAGCGCGAGGGGCTAGCCCCTCGCGTCGGTCCGATCACGCAAGGGATCGGAGGTCATCGCGCCGGCGCGCCAGCCAAAGCAACA
>NZ_JBAUHO010000280.1:0-2000 GCF_049680325.1 Planktotalea sp. | reverse complement strand
GACCTGTTTCAAACGGTTCTCGTACCAGCGAATACGTGCATGCAGTGCCATAAGATGTTCGCACATATTGTGGATTACCTCGTTCGCGATATCCGGCAGATCTAAGACCTCACCTGCCAAAATGTTCTCAGCAAAGTCGATTATGCGAGCGAGGCCTCTGGCGACATAGACACCGAACTCGGCAACCATGCCTCGCAACTCATTGATGAGCTGCGTTCTTTGGCGAACCAGCAAATCCCTTGCACGATGGAGTGATAGCAAGGATTGTTGTTCTACGGTTTTAACCGCGACAAATCGCATCGTTGGGCGCGTCACTGCCTCGCATATCGCTTCGGCGTCGATGGCATCGGATTTACCGCGTTTGACATAAGGCTTCACATAAATCGGTGGGATCAGCCTGACTTCATGGCCAAGCTCTGACAGCTCACGTCCCCAATGATGCGCGCTGCTACACGCCTCCATAACAATCAAGCAGGGTTCAAGCTTTGAGAAAAAGGACAACAGCTGCGCCCGTCTCAAATGTCGGTTGAAGGCGACCTCGTCGTCTTTAGTGATCCCGTGAACTTGGAAAACGTTCTTAGCCAGATCAAGGCCGATTGTGGTAACTTGCATTGGGTGGCTCCTCCTATAAGCAGATATGGACATCTGCAGTATGGCGCATTGCGACGCCGATTGGAGCAGGAGCCATCCACCCCATCAGCAATGAACAGCCGCATCGCAGCATTGGCTTGAGTGACCTAATGGCTGGTATGGGCCGAGAGCTACGGTCAACGCGGCTCTCGGCTACTTGGAGCTAGACCAGATGAATATACCGCGCCTTAGCGCGTGCAATCTTTTGCTCGAGCGGTGGATTGCTTGTCTGCGCCGTCTGCGCGAGGCTTTTGGCCGCATTTATCAGGAATTCTTCCAAGTCGACCGATTTAACATCTTCAATTGCTGCAGTCGAAATCAACAGTCCTAAAGCCTGTTTTTGCAGCTCATCAATTTTTTGCTCGCGTTTCACTTCGACATACTTGTCAGGAGTAAGGGTCGGGATATGGTCAAACAAGCTTTCAGAGGCGACGCGCGACACTTCTTGCCAGATGGGGTGAACAGTCCAGCGCGCGCGCTTTGCCTCCGCGTTCGGCTCGCAATAGCGAATGTCATTCAATAGCTTTTGTAGGATACGCTTCAATAGCTCGTAGAACGACGCCCATCCGTCGACATTCCAAACGTCTTTGAAATGCCTCTTGGCTATGCGCAGTTCAACACGCCAGACCCGCGCACCATCTAATTCAGAACCGACGTTTTGACGCCAAATCAATGGCCACTCGCCTTTTCGACGAATATTAGCCTCCAAAGATTTATCATAGATAATAACTTGGCGGTTCGGCATTTTGCCAACTGTAATAGACGTGATCCGATTGGACTTGGCGTTTGTCTCAATCCCTTCGATTTCTGAAATGCCTTTACGGTTGGTCTGTGAGTTTATCACAAAGTTCTCAGGTTTTGGTTCGAAGTTCGGAATGATGAAATCCACAGCGAAGTCCGCGCGAGACGGTCGATAGTCGCTGTCAGATGCTTTGATGCCCAAGGTTAGCAAAAGAGCAGCGCATTTCTGACGCAAACCTTCAAGACCACTAATCGCCAAAGCGTGGGAGGCCGCGGAGAAACGAACGCCCCAAGCGTCGTTGTTCAGCGAGTGCTTTTTAAAGAACCACGTTCCCGTGGAAGCATGAGACAAGCGGTATGCGTATCCGCCTCGCGCCCCAGTCGAGTGAATATGCAACCACTCATCACCAACCTTTAGGGCGCAAAACTCATCGTTCTCCTTTGCAAGCTCTTGTGCGGCGCTGAATTCTCCACACATTTCTTCGGTAAGACTTGCTTTGATTGCAAATTCTAATCCGTCAAAGCCATGATAGATCACTTTCATTGTATTCTCCTATTTTTGTCTTTCATCCGGGGGGTGTTACAAGGACCCCCCAAAAACCTGCGCCGCCAGCCGCGCGCTGCGCTCG
>NZ_JBAUHO010000279.1:0-3798 GCF_049680325.1 Planktotalea sp. | reverse complement strand
CCTGAGTGCTGCAGAGGGCGAAACAGGCGCGGATGTTTTCAAACGACTGCAATCGGGGCTTGAGGCGCAGATGGGCGGAATGGGCGTTGCGTTCGGATCGTCCTTGCTTGGTCTTGCGGGGTCACTTGTCGTGGGTCTGTTGGAACTGTTTGCAGGTCATGGGCAAAACCGTTTTTACCGCGAACTGGAAGAGTGGTTATCGTCCATAACGCGTCTTGGATATTCATCGGGCGACGGTGAGGGCGGCGTTGAAAATTCGGCCATGGCCGCAGTTGTCGATCACATGGCAGAGCAGATGGAAGCGCTGCAATTGATGTTCACACAAAGCGACGTGAGCCGCTCGATGGTGGATGATAAACTTGGCTCGCTTACGGATGCGATTTCCAGCATGACCGAACGGATGGAAGCGACGGGCACTGCAACTGATGCGTTGATCCGCGTTGCAGAAGGGCAGGAACGGTTGATTGCGAAACTCGACGGCGGGGCTTTGGGCGGCGATGGTATCGATGCAGAAAGCCGGATGCGCCTGCGTTCGATTGATGTGCAACTTTTGAAGATTCTCGAAGAAATGTCCGCGGGGCGGGCAGAAACGATGGCAGAGCTGCGCAGTGATATCAGCGCCCTTGGGCGCGTTTTGACCCAACCCCGCAAGGCGCCAGCCGGCGCTGCAAAATCTCAGGCATCGCGCACGCGTGATGGGGCCTAATGGCACTCTCGCGGCGCACAGGACAACGCTTTCAAGGCTCGATCTGGCCGGGTTTCGTCGATGCGATGACGGGTCTATTGCTGGTGCTTATGTTTGTGTTGACCATGTTCATGGTCATGCAGTTCGTTCTGCGCGAAACTATCACAGGGCAAGAAAGCAAGCTTGATGATCTCGGTCAGGAAATTGCAGCGCTTGCAGAGGCCTTGGGGCTTGAGCGCGACCGCACACAACGTTTGCAAAGCGATCTTGGCGCGCTTAATGCGACGCTCGACGATGTGAATGAACGTGCTGTTGCGCAGTCTGCCTTGATCGCCGCGCTTCAGCAGCAACGAGACGAGCAGGCGGCGACAATCGAAGCGGCACAGGCGCAGATCACGGGATTTGAAGCGCAAGTTGCCTCGCTCTTGTCCCAGCGCGATACGGCACTAGGCAATATCGCTGAGCTGGAGACTGCACAAGCTGCGCTGTTGAGTGAAAAAGAAGCGCTGGATCTGGCGCTAGCGAGCGCGCGTTCGGAAATCGACGACAAGCTGGAGGCGGCCCGTTTGGCTGCGGCGCAGCGCGAGGCTATGGAAGCGCTAATTGCCGATCTGCGCAATGAAGGCGCGCAAAAGGATGCCGCGCTCACAGCAAGGGCGAGCGAACTTGCAGAGCTGCAAGAGGCGTTAAGCGAAGAAGAAAAAGCCCGATTGCTTGAAGCAGAGGCAGCGGCAGCGCTACGCGCGCGTTTGACAAATGCGGATGCTGAATTGACTGCGATGACGCTGGCGCTGGAAGCGCAACGCAAGGAGGCTGAAGACACGCTTACGCTGTTGGCAGCTGCGCGATCTGCGCAAAACGATTTGACGGCACAACTCGCCGCGGCGGTAAGTTCTGGCCAAGATATTGATGCTGCAAAAGCGGCGGTTGAAAAAGAACTTTCCGAGGTCTTGGCGCAGCTGGCGCTTGCGCGCTCTGACCTTGACGCGGCGAAAACGCAGCACGCACAAACGGCGTTAGAAAAGCAAAACAGTGAAACGCAGAGCGCGGCCCAAATTGCAGCAATGCTTGCAGTGCAGGATGAAAGTGATGCAAAGCTGGCCGAAATCTCAGCCGCGCAAGAAGAGGCAGCAACGAAGATTGCAGCGCTCACCGCGGAACTGGCGCGTACACGGGATGCTTTGGCAAAGGCTGAAACCGCTCTGACAGTTGCGCAGGATAACAGCGAAATCGAAATGACGTTGGCGGCTGCGTTGGCTGCGCGCACTTCGGCAGAGCTTGAGCGCGAAGAGGTTCAACGTCAGCTTGCGGCGGCGCTTGCGGCCAAACTGGCAGCAGAGCAACAGGCAGAGGTTCGCCTTGATGATGCCACCCAGCAAGCGATCTTACTGGCAGCAGCGCGTGAAGAACTGGCAAAAGAACAGAACGCGTCTACGGCTGCACAGCGCCAAACCGAGGCCTTGAACCAGCAAGTCGGTGCATTGCGCTCGCAGCTTTCCAGCCTGCAAGCAATCCTTGATGAAGCCAAGGTGCAGGACGAAGCGGCAAAGGTCCAATTGCAAAACCTGGGGTCCGAGCTGAATTCTGCTCTGGCCCGCGTCGCTGCAGAAGAACGTAAACGGCGGGAACTGGAAGAGGCCGAGCGCAAAAGGCTGGAAGCAGAAGCCAAAGCGCTTGCCGCGCAAACCAAGGATTTGGAGCGCTACCGCTCAGAGTTCTTTGGGCGTTTGCGCGATGTTTTGGGTAGGCAGGACGGTGTGCGGATCGAAGGCGATCGCTTTGTGTTTTCCTCGGAGGTTCTGTTCGCGCCAGGGCGCGCGAGCCTGTCAGACGAAGGGCGTGGGGAGGTTGCGAAGGTCGCAACTATTCTGCGTGCCATTGCGGGCGACATCCCCGCTGAAATCGACTGGGTCATTCGCGTAGACGGGCACACGGATAATGTACCGCTTTCGGGGGTTGGCGAATTCGCAGACAACTGGGAACTTAGCCAAGCGCGGGCGTTGTCAGTGGTGAAATACATGGTGAATTTTCTAGGAATTCCGCCTGACCGTTTGGCCGCAAACGGCTTTGGTCAATACCAGCCAGTGAACCTAGAAGACAGCGATGCTGCGCGGGCGCAAAACCGTCGGATCGAGCTGAAATTCACAGAGAAATAGCGCCTAGCGCGGGATTTCGAAGGTGCTTTGCGCTGTGTCTATGATCTCGCCATCGCGATATAGCGTTGCAATGGCTTGATACTCTCCGCCGGGCCAAGGCGCCGAGCGGCGCTTTTTGCCGATTGCGCGGAAAAACTGGGCCAGCGCTTTGGGCAACTCGTAACTTTCGCTCACGCGAAAATCACCGGGGCCCGTGAAGGTCATTTCGACCGTGTCGCCAGCTTTGCCGCCAAATAGGTACGCATAGGTTACAAGGGCAGGGGAGATGCGGGTTAGTTTAGTATCAACCACACCCATCTTGATGTCACTGAACTCTGGCACCAAATCTGCAAAGCCAAGGGCGAGGAACCCGCCGGGTTGAAATTGGGGCGTTTCGTTCCAAAGTGTTTTTTCAATCGAACCGCCGCAGTTTGCACCGTTCGGCGCGAAAGGATCAATGGGTGTGCCGTCTTTGCGCACAGACAGATGCATGTGGGCAAACTCTGTGCGCCCACTCATCCCGATCTTTCCAAGCACCGTGCCAGCGTCAACCTTGTCGCCTTTTGAAACGGCAAGTGATCCGTTTTGCATATGACAATACTGGGTCTGCCAGCCGTCGCTATGCTCAATCACCAGACCATTGCCGCAATCGCGCCCCTTTATGGCTTCGCCGTCATACTTTCCATCCCAGACATCTTGCATCCCGTCGCGGGTTCCAAGGACGGTGCCAGCGGCCGCCGCAAGGATGTTAATGCCTGCTTTGGCGTCAGCTGCTGTTGGTACGGCAAAGTCTGTGCCTTTGTGTCCATCGTAGGAGCGCGGACCACATTGGAAATCTTGATATTGTTCGCTTGGATCGTGGTCCATGTACTGCTGGATGTAGCAGGATTTGCCAATTTCGCAGTCAACCGGGAGCATCAGGACCGGAGCGCCCGCAGCCGGAACTGCGAGCGCTGAAAGTGAAAGTGCCAAGTGGTA
>NZ_JBAUHO010000278.1:0-3416 GCF_049680325.1 Planktotalea sp. | reverse complement strand
GTACCAACAGTGTCGTGCATGGCAGCCGCATGGGTTTTTCTCATGCCAGTTCGGACAGCGCGGCGGTCCTCGCCGATCCCACCATCGATACCGTCGTCATTGCTACGCGTCATGACAGCCATGCCGCTCTCACCGCCGCGGCGCTGAAAGCGGGTAAACATGTGTTTGTGGAAAAACCACTAGCGATGGATCACAGCGGTCTGGCAGAGATAGAAGCAGCCTATGCAAAAGCGAACAGGCAGTTGATGGTTGGCTTTAACCGCCGATTTGCGCCGCAAATCCAGACGATGAAATCCCTGCTGGATGCCAGTGCCGAACCCAAGAGCTTTATCATGGTGATGAACGCGGGCGCGATTCCTGCCGATCACTGGACGCAGGATCCGGCCATTGGTGGCGGGCGGATCATTGGCGAGGCTTGCCATTACATTGATTTAATGCGCTATCTGGCCGGTGCTAAGATATCCAGCGTACAGGCACGACGCATGGGGGATGCCCCCAGTGTGGCGGTTACGGATGACAAGGTCTCAATCACATTGGGCTTTGCTGATGGATCGTTTGGATCATTGCATTATCTGGCCAACGGGGGTGCATCCTTTGCCAAAGAACGCATTGAAGTGTTCTCGGCCGGGGGCACATTGCAACTGGACAATTTCCTCAAGCTGCGCGGCTATAACTGGCGCGGGTTCCGCAAGAGCAGTTTGCGCCGTCAGGACAAGGGCCAACTGGCTTGCGCCAAGGCCTTTCTCAACGCAGTGCGCGCGGGCAGCATGGCACCAGAAGCCGCAGCAATTCCTGCCAGCGAGCTGTTTGAAGTGGCGCGCGTGACACTGGATGTAGCAGAGGCGCTGCGCAGCGGTTCTGATTATTCAAGCGGAATGCCATGATACGCTGGGTTTTGCGCTACTGGCACACGTTGAGGTACCTCAAAGTCGAGCAAATCGCGTTCCAGCTTTTGCGTCAAGTCTATCGGCCTAGTCCGCGCTCTGGCTCTGTGCTTGCACAACGTGCGCAAAGCAGCGATTGGGTTGCGCCTATCACCAAGTCTAGCAGTTTTACACCACCCGGCCACTTTACCTTCCTAGGCAAGAGCGGCAATCTGAGCGAGATCGGCTGGGACGGTCCAGAGCGAGCACTACTCTGGCGTTATAACCAGCATTATTTTGCTGATCTTCTAGCCAGTTCCGCCTCTGAGCGCACAGAAGCACATGCCGCTCTAATCACAGATTGGATTGCCGCCAACCCTGCGGGGCAAGGAACAGGCTGGCATGCCTATCCCACATCTCTGCGCATGGCCGCGTGGATCAAATGGGCGCTCGCGGGGAATCGCCTACCGGCTGGAGCCTGCGCCAGTCTTGCCGATCAGGCGCGCTGGCTCAGCCGCAACCTTGAACGCCATATTTTAGGCAACCACCTCTTTGTGAATGCCAAAGCCCTCCTGTTTGCAGGACTGTGGTTTGAAGGGCCCGAGGCTCAGACATGGCGCGATCTTGGTTTGAAAATTCTAGCGCGAGAATTTCCCGAGCAAATCCTAGCGGATGGTGGCCACTTCGAATTAAGCCCGATGTATCATTGCCTTGCGGTCGAGGATGTCCTTGATCTGGTGAACATCGCACAAAGCTTTGCCGCCGGTTTGGGAACCCAGGGTATGGCAGCGCTCTCGATGTGGCAAGAATTGGTGCCCCAGATGATGCGCTGGATGGCCGTGATGCGCCATCCAGACGGAGATATCGCTTTCTTCAATGATGCAGCGATTGGGATTGCGCCAGCCCCTGAGGTAGTAGCGAACTATGCCACCCGTTTGGGCTTTCCTAGTTTGCCCGAAATCGAGAGCCGCTTCACTCATCTGCAAGCCAGCGGATATGCGCGCGCAGCACTTGGCCCTGCGGTTCTCTTGGCGGATATGGCCAAGGTCGGCCCTGATTATCTGCCTGGTCATGCACATGCAGATACGCTCAGTTTCGAACTGTCTCTCGACGGATACAGATGTGTAGTAAACGGGGGCACTTCAGTCTACGGCACCAGTGCTGAACGCGTGCGTCAACGGGGAACAGCGGCCCATGCAACCGCTCTTGTGGACGGGCAGGATTCTTCTGAAGTCTGGTCCGGATTTCGCGTGGCGCGCCGCGCTTCTGTGAAGGATGTCCACAGTGAAATACATATAGATGAGATCAAGTTCGGCGCGACGCACACAGGCTATTTACGGTTAACGCGGAGCGTTCTACATAGTCGCACTTGGTCCTTGAGCAAAACCGGCCTGCTGATCAGCGATCACTTCAGCGGGCGCGGGCAGCACAATATCACCATAGGCCTGCCCATTGCCCCAGATTGGGCGTTATCATTAGAAGGACGGCAGGTCACGGGCCGACACGGCAAAACGTCACAGAACGTGACAATCACCGCGCCAGCCGAGACTGAAGTCGCGCTGCGCGATACCACGTGGCACCCCGAATTCGGTATCGCACTACCAGCTCAAAAAGTCGAAATCCGCAGTCAAGCAGATCTTCCCCTAACACTAGAAACAGAGATCACATGGCAGACATCTTGACCTCTCCGACGTCCAAAAAAACTCTGAAAATTCTGCTGATCAGTTTTTACTATCCTCCCGATCTGAGTGCCGGATCTTTCCGCATGGAGGCAATGGTAAAGGCGCTGCAGCGGCGCAGCGCGGCGCAGGGGCTGCATCTTGAAATTGACGTGCTCACCACGACCCCAAACCGTTACAGCGAAATTGCCATATCTCCGGCAGGGTTGGAAGAGCGCCCCAGTCTGCACATTCACCGCATCGCACTACCCAGCCACACAGGCGGCATCAAGGATCAATCACGCGCCTTTTTAAGCTATGCCCGCCAAGCGCTGAGGCTTTCGAAGGGCCAGACATATGATCTGGTGTTTGGCACCTCATCACGTTTGATGAGTGCCGCTTTAGCCGCACAAATCGCTCGGCGGAGCAGCTCCCGGCTGTATCTCGATATCCGCGATATTTTCACTGAGACCATGCAAGATGTTTTCGTCAAAAGCGTATTGCGTCATGTATTGGGACTTTTTCGCTTTATCGAGCGGCGCACATTCCGGCAGGCAGAACGTATTAGTATCAACTCGCCCGGCTTTGCCGCTCATATTGCACAGGTAGCTCCCAATGTGGGTGTGAAGGTTTTCACCAATGGCATAGACCCCGATTTCCTCACCGAAGACTTTTCCAAATCCGAAAACGCTACCGCGACTTTACCAAGCTTGCTTTATGCAGGAAATATTGGCGAAGGGCAGGGGCTAGAGAAGATCATTCCCGCCCTTGCCAAACGGTTTGCCGGACGCATGCAGTTTCGCATCATTGGAAACGGCGGAAGGCGCGCTGCCCTTGAACAAGCCCTGCAAAACGTTCCGCAAAACAGCGTCACGTTATCTCCAGCCATGGCACG
>NZ_JBAUHO010000277.1:0-14084 GCF_049680325.1 Planktotalea sp. | reverse complement strand
AGATAACCGTCATCATCCAACCGCCCGATATCGCCCAATGTGGTCCAGCCCTGCAAGTTGGTGCAAGCGCGGGTCTTTTCGGGGTCGTTATGATAGGCGAACTGCTGACCGTTCTCGTAGTAGATTTCCCCCGTCGTTCCAATCGGGACTTCGTGACCATCTGCATCGCAAATATGCACCACCCCCAGTTTTGCGCGGCCGACTGATCCGGGGTGTTCGCGCCACTCGAGGCTGTTTATCGCCGAAAACCCGTTATTTTCAGTCCCTGCATAATATTCGTGAATAATGTCGCCCCACCACGCCAGCATTTCATGTTTGATTTCAACGGGACAAGGCGCTGCTGCATGAACCGCCATTTCCATAGACGACAGATCATAACGCATGCGTACAGCTTCGGGTAGTTTCAACAAACGTACGAACATCGTGGGCACCCATTGGCTGTGGGTGATCTTGTAGTGTTCGATCAGGCGCAAGGATGTTTCAGCATCAAAGCGATCCATAATGAGCGCGGTGCCACCCATCTTGATCGTCACCATCGCATGCCTAAGCGGCGCTGCGTGATAAAGCGGTGCGGGGCAGAGATAACATGTGTTGTGGCTGTATCCGAACAAGTTGCTCAACAGATCAACCAACATGGTGCGCGTGCCTGGCAGTGCATTTTCCAATGGCCATTTTATGCCTTTTGGACGTCCGGTTGTGCCCGAGGAATAAAGCATATCAAGGCCCTGCGCCTCATCAGGGATTGGCGTTGCTTTGTGAAGTGCCGCTTCCTTTTGCCAGTCGGCGTAGAGCGCGTTACTGGCACCGACAACCATGACCTTGCACGAACCTGCGCGAACGGGTGGCAAGTCTGCAAGAATGTCCAGGAACCGATCGCTGGCCACCAGAAACCGCGCATTGCAATCGGCCAGAATATATCCGATTTCGTCCGTGTTCAGATGTGTGCTGATGGTCGTATAATAGACGCCTGCGCGATCTGCGGCAAAGCAGACTTCCAGCATTTCGCGCCGGTTCTCCATCAGAATTGCAATATGTTCGCCCTGTTTGACACCTTGGGCATGCAACACATGCGCCCCTTGGTTAGCGCGTGCTTCCAACATGCCAAAGCTGACGGTTTCACCGCTGGCAGCCATGATAAATGCGGGCTTATCAGGGGGATGCGCGCGGGGTTGATAGGGGTGAGATGTGCCGGTCATCGGATCAGAACTGAACAAGCGTCTTACCGAAGTGACCGCCATTTCGCAGATGTTCCATCGCCGCTTTGAGATCCTCAAACGCAAAGACTTTGCCCAGAACCGGGTGCAGCTCGTGTTGCGCCATGGCGCGCAGCATCGCCTCGAACCCGTCGCGGTGCCCCACGGTGACACCTTGCAGGCGCACCTGACGCGCCACGATTGGTCCCAGCGAAGCCTCGATGTTCAATCCCGACAGAACCCCGATCATCGAAAGCGTCCCGCCCGGGCGCACCGCACGCAGCGACAATGGCAAGGTTTTCGCGCCGCCCAATTCGATGATGTTGTCATAACCGCCTCTTTGCGCGGTGATGGGGCGGCTGGCGCGGGCCCAATCTTGCGTTGTGCGATAGTTGATGGTGGCATCTGCGCCCATTCGAGACACAGCCGCCAGTTTGTCATCGCTGGAGGAAATCACAGTGACATGCGCGCCGTGCATCTTGGCAAAGGCCAAGGCAAACAGGGCGACGCTGCCCGTGCCTTGCACCAATATCTTGTCGCCTGCGCGGGTTTTGCCGTGGGTGACAATCGCGCTCCATGCGGTCAGGGCGGCGCAGGGCAATGTGGCTGCTTCGGCGTCACTCAGATAGTCGGGTATCTTGACTACGCCCTCGGCAGAAAGGCAGACAAGGTCAGCCATAACCCCATCAAGCGGACCGCCCAAGGCGGAAGAAAACCGCTCGGGCGTGGGTTCACCACTGGTCCAGTCCTGGAAATATGTCGGGCAAACACGATCCCCGATGGCGACGCGGGAAACCCCTTCGCCGACGTCGACCACTTCGCCGACGCCGTCCGAAACGGGGATCAACGGCAGCTCGCCCGTGGCGCGCCCGTAGCCGCGCTCTGGCACGATCAGATCACGCGCATTCAACGATGCCATCCGCATCGCAACGATAACCTGACCTGGGCCACAAACGGGCTCTGGCCGCTGCGAAAGTTTGAGATTGTCAAATCCCCAATCGCCTTCAATCTGGAATACACGCATTTTTACGGCCCTTTCCGAGCGGTCAGTCTGGCCACCCTATCTTTGAGAATATTGGTGGCCCCATCGGTGAAACCCGCAATCTGTGCGGCGGCGATATGACGGGCAAACGGGTGTTCAGGCCGCAACCCTTCTGCCCCCATCAGCTGTAGCAGTTCGGGAAGCTGTCTTTGGGCACAGGTTACGGCTTCAATCTTGGCTTGCGCGGCTGCCAATTGGGCGTCGTGGCCTGTGTTGACCAGATCAATGGCCCGAGCGGTAAGCGTTTGCGAGGTGTCCAGCGCAGTCTGCGCCTCTGACAAAGCAGCCTGCCAGCTTGGGATAGCGTTTAGCGGTTTGCCAAAGCTGGTGCGCTGCGTGCCATATGTTGCCACATCAACAACCGCCTTGCCGAGCATGCCGTTGCACATGGCAGCAACATAGGTTCGCGCGCCGTTAATTTCAGTCAGGATCGCTTTGAACGCGGTGCCGGGGGCTATCAGCAATGCGTCATGCTCGACTTCTACATCTTGCAGTGTAAAACCGCCGGTCCCCATACTGCTCTGGGCAAAACTGCTATCAATAGCGTAGCGCGTCACGCCCTTGGCGTTCAGATCCACCAAAAAGGCACCGATGCCGCCAGCGTCACCGATTGCGCGACATTGAGCATAAACAATAGAAAGACCAGCGTGCCGTCCGTTGATAATCCATGTCTTTTCGCCGTTCAGCAGCCAGCCGGTGTCCGTCTTGCTTGCCTTTGTGGTGACGGCGGCGAAATCACTGCCCGCTCCGGGTTCGGTGAGGGCTGTACAGGCGCTGATCTTGCCGTTCAACAGGCTTGGGAGGTAGCGTTGCTTTTGCGTGTCAGAGGCAATCTCGCTTAAACGCAGCGCGATATTGTGGGTGTTGACGAGTGACATTGCAAAACCGAAATCGGCCCCAGCCAGAATGCTGCAAGCGCTTGCGAGGGTTGTAAAATCAACACCTTGCCCGCCAAATGACTGCGGCACCCGCATCCCCAAGATGCCGAATTGTCCAGCCATTTCATAGATCGACGCATCAAGGTCGCCGCCCATTGACCAGCCTGCTGCCGCAGGGGTGATGTGCTCGGCGGCAAAGCTTGCGACACGATCCAGAAAGGCTTGGCTCATGGCTTGCCCCGCCCCCATCTGGCCATCAGATCGGTGCCCACCCCAACAATGCCGCGCGGCATGTAAATCGTGGCAAGCACAAGAACAAGCCCATAAATAATAAGCCGGAAGCTATCTGCAAAGCGCAGATATTCGGGCAGAAGCACGACAAAAAACGCGCCGATGACAGGACCCGCAATGGTGCCCGATCCGCCAATGATGACCGCCAGGATCGCATCAAGGGATTGCGCCACACCGAAAATTTCGGGGTTAATGAAGCTTTGGTAATGGGCGTAAACCGCACCGGCCAAGCCACCAAACATCGCTGAAATCACAAAGGCGAACAGCTTGTATTTCCATGCTGCAATTCCGATGGCACCAACAAGGTCTTCGTTCTGGCGGATCGCGATCAGCGTTTGGCCTATGCGCGAGCGCACGATCAAGGCGGCGAGTGCTGTCATCAGCACTGCAAGGATCAAGACGAAGTAATAATAGGTTTCGCGGTCACGCCAATTGAACAGCCCGTCCTTGCCACCCGGTTTTGGGATGCCCGTGATGCCCGCCTCGCCTTGGGTCAATTCATGAAAATTCATCAGAACGATGAAAATCACCATGTTGAACGCAAGGGTCACAATAGCAAAGTAATGCCCTTTGACACGCAGGCTGGGATAGCCCGTCAGCAAGGCAAAGAATGCAGTGATAAAAGGGGCCAGCGCGATGGTAAGCCAGACAGGTAAATCAAAATGCATGCCCATCAGCGCGCTCGAGTAGGCCCCGATCCCCATAAAGCCGGCCTGTACGATAGAGACATATCCCGTGTAGCCCTGGATCAGGTTTTGTCCCTGCGCCGCGATCACCCAGATCAACGCCAAAACGCTAAGATGCAAGTAGTATTTCACGGCAATGAATTGTGGCAGCAGGATAAAGCCAACCAGCGCCGCTGCATAGAAAATGTAGGTTCGGTTCAGGGTCATCATGCTTTCCCCATCAGGCCTTGAGGGCGGAACAACAGCACGCCGATCATCACCACAAAGGCGAACACATCTTTATAGGCGGAAGATATGAAACCAGCCGCAAGCGCTTCGGTGATGCCCAGCACAAGGCCACCAACGACCGCACCGGGGATCGAGCCCAAACCGCCAAGGATCAACACAGCAAAGCCCTTGACCACCAAGCCCTCGCCAATGCCGGGTGCGATGGCGAACAAAGAGCCGACCATGACGCCCGCGCAGACCCCCAGCGCGGTAGAGATGGCAAACACCACCAGTGGAATGGTGTTAACGTTCACGCCCATAAGGATCGCCGCATCGCGATTTTCAGCCACAGCGCGGATCGCTTGGCCCGTCTTGGTTTTTTCAACAAACAAGGTCATGGCAAGAACAAGCAGCGCCGCCGCGATAATCACATAAAGCCTGAGTTCAGGAACGGTGACGCCGCCGATGTTAAATACGCGGCTGAGGTCGGTAGGAATGACAATCTGTTCATGACCAAAGAATTCCAGGTTCAGCCCTTCGACCATCATCGTCAGGCCAAGGGCGACAATGAAGGCGTTGATGTGATTGGCGTCGCGCACAGGTCTATAGGCAAGCAGTTCAATCAGCACCCCGAGGACCATACCGACGAGCAGTGACACAAGGATCGCAAGCAGCAGTGGGAAACCCCATCCCGTGACGAAAAAGAATGTTAGATAGCCGCCGAACATCGACACAGAGCCATGGGCAAAATGGGCAATGCCAAGAATGCCAAACACTGTCGTCAGCCCCAGCGCTATCAACACATAGACACCGCCGATAGCGACGCCGTTGATAATTTGTTGAATAACCTCAACCATGTTCGGTCCTGCGAATAAGAGGAAAGAAAAAGGGGGCGCAAGCACAAGGCCCACGCCCCGTCAGGGAGAGATCAGTCGATCGTGCTGAGGAATGCGGAATAGGCCGCAGCATCGGACGGCAGGTCTTGTACGAAGACCCAGTTGCCGCTCTGCCATTGGAATGCACCGTTTGAAGTGTAGGCCTGACCGTTCACATCAAACATTTTTCCGTCGACAGGAAGATACTGCATCACGACTTCATCAGGCACAGTCAATTCGCGCAGAGCAGCGGCCACCGCTTGGGTGTCATCCACTGTACCTGCCGCCTCGATCGCGTTTTTCAACGCATAGGTCTGATCGTAGGCATAAGGCGAGCTTGGCGATGGCGCGATGCCGAATTCCGCCGAGTAGTTCGCGTGATATGCTTTGCCGTTGTCTGAGGCTGACAGCAGTGTCAGTTCTGTCGGACGCAGGTCCCAGACGCCTTCCATCTGCTCGGATGTGGCAACGCGCAGGAACTGTTCCTCCGACCCCGAAGTAAAGCCGTAGCGCGGCACGTCGATGCCCAGCTCGACAGCTTGACGGTAGATGAATGCAGCAGGTTCGACATAGCCAACCACAAGGATCGCATCAGGCTCTTGCCCGCGAATTTTTGTCAGCTGCGGGGACATGTCGCGATCTTTTAGGCCAAAGGCCTCGCGGCTCACAATCTCGCCGCCCGCTTTGTTCAACTCTTTCTCGAAAGCGTCCACATAGCTGGCGTAGAAACCCACATCGAGGGCCCCCAGAACAGCCACGCGCTTGTGACCTTTTTCAGCAACGAAAGTCCCCGCGGCCGCGCCAGTATAATCTGCCGGTGGGCGCGTGCGTGTCAGGTTTGGAATTTCGCGTGTGGTGATCGAACGCTCCGCCGCGTTGCCGACCAGCATCACCGCATCCTCATTCTCGATAAAGGATGCAACCGCGCCCGTGGCCCCGGAACAGCAAAACCCTAGAATGTATTTCACACCGTCCCGGTCAATCAGTTTGCGCACCGCGTTGGAGGCTTCTGTGGGGTTCGCTTTGTCATCATAGGCAATGACATTGAGCATATAAGTGTCGTCGCCGACCTTGATGCCGCCGTTTGCGTTGATCTCTTTGGCGGCGAGGTTGACCGCATTCGCTTGCGGTAGACCGTAGACTGCGCCGCCCCCGGTCAGCGCGTCGCTGACCCCGATATCAAGCGTTTTGTCTGCGGCAAAAGCGGCAGTTGCCGTCAATGCGAATGCAGCGGTGATTGCTGTCAGTTTCATGTGTGTCTCCTCCCAGAAACGTTAAATTCAATGGCCCAGATACGCTTTTGCGACATCCGGATGTGATTGTAGTTCTGCGCCTGTTCCGCTCAGTACGATCTCTCCGGCCTCAAACAGGTAGGCGCGATCCGCAAGGCGCAGCGCCATGGCGGAGTTCTGTTCGACGAGCAGGATGGTTTTGCCCATCTCTTTGATCCGCTTGATGGTCGCTCCCACTTCGGCGACGATTTTTGGTGCCAACCCCAAGGAGGGTTCATCAAAGATGCACAGCTTGGGACGCGCCATGAGCGCACGTCCAATGGCCAGCATCTCCTGCTCTCCGCCGGAAAGCGTGCCAGCAGCTTGTGTTGCACGGTCCCGCAGGATGGGAAACATATCCATCATCTCGTCGACATCGCTTGCTTGATCGGGATCGGTGCGGGTGTAAGCCCCCATGCGCAAGTTCTGTAGCGTGCTCATTTGGGGAAACACCTGACGCCCCTCGGGGCACATGGTGATGCCCGCCTTGACGATGTCATGGCCGCTTTGATTGGTGATATCGCGTCCTTCAAAGGTAATCGTGCCGGCACTCGCTGGAACCAGTCCGCAGATCGCTTTGAGGGTCGAAGATTTGCCCGCGCCATTGGCCCCGATCAGGGCAACACATTCGCCTTCGCCAACTTCGATATCAATGCCGTGGATGACCTCGATAGGGCCATAGCTGACGCGCAGGTCGGAAACTTTCAACATCTATGCCGCCTCGCCGAGATAGGCATCAATCACAACCGGATTGCTGCGGATTTCTGCTGGCGTGCCCTCGGCAATTTTCTGGCCGAAGTTCAGCACGACAATGCGGTCGCAGACGTCCATAATCAACGCCATGTGATGTTCGATAACCAGCACCGACACGCCAAGCCCGCGAATGGATTTGATTAATTCGCTTAGTGTTTTGCGCTCATGCGAAACAAGACCCGCAGCCGGTTCGTCAAGCAAAATGACCTTGGGGTCAGACGCCAACGCCGTCGCGATCATCAAGAACCGTTGCTGCGCAGAGCTGATTGTGCCGACCCGGGTATGTTCAACGGGTTTGAGGTCGGTGATCTCTAGGATGTGATCCACGCGTTTTTCCAGCGCCGCATCTTCAGACGCTTTGCGACCAAAGCCAAAGACCGAGGACAATGGATGGGATGTGCGGGTGACGTTGCTGCCCAGAAGGATTTGCTCGCGCACGGTAAATTCGCTGAAGGTGCTTGCGGTCTGGAAGGTGCGTGCAAGTCCCTGTGTGACCCTTGCGTATTCGGGCAGGTTGTCGATTTGCGCATCGCCCAACATGATCTTGCCTGAAGTGATGGGAAATATCCCCGCAAGGCTGTTGACGGTGGTTGATTTGCCCGACCCGTTGGGGCCAATCAAACCAAGGATTTCGGCCTCGCGCAGCTCGAATGACAAATCGCGGATTGCGTGAACGCCGCCGAACGATTTGCACAATGTGTCCACCTTAAGAACAGGCGTTTTCATGGTATCCCCCCTCCGCATTTGTCGTGCGGTTAATCAACGGTAGCGAGGACACTGCGCTGTGCAAAATTCAAAGATTTACTCTATATATCTAATTTTTAGATGGCTAAGATCGTTCCAGTTCAATCAAAGCCAAGGGCGGGGTGAGCGGAATGATTAGGAATATCAAATCTATTCAAGTGTTTAATGTCACGTCCGAGGCAGGGAATGTCACTCGCGCTGCACAATTACTGAATATCAGTCAAAGCTCTGTCAGCTATCACATCAAAAAATTGGAAACCGATTTGGGATACGCCCTGTTTCGGCGCACCAAGCAGGGCTTGGAGCTGACTGAGGAAGGTGCCGTTTTGGCGAGCCATGTCGAGAACGGATTGAACATGATTCAGACAGGGCTGGAGCGGGTTGCCAATCAGGCGGGTTCGGTCAAGATAGCCCTGTTGCCCATGTTTTCCAGCCGCTGGCTGTCTTCACGCTTGGGTGGCTTGATGGAACTGCACCCAGACCTTCAACTGTCGATGCATAATCATAACAACAGTTTCGCGCGGATGCATAATCCGGCCAGTTTTGCGGACCTTGGCATCCAATGGGGTAAAGGCAAATGGAGCGGCTTTACTGTGCACCGCTTGTGGCCTGAAAAACTTGCGGTGGTCTGTAGCCCCGCCTATCTGGCCGCCCACCCGATCAGCCAACCCGAGGATTTGCTTTTGTGCAATCTGCTGCATGTAGATGACAACCGCATGTGGGAAGAATGGTTGTTGATGAACGAGGTGAAAGCAAGTGCAACGCAAACGCAAATGATGTTGGAGGATCGTCACTTTCAGCTTAGTTCAACCATCAACGGGTTGGGGGTGTCGCTGTTTGCGTCATGGCTGGTACAGGAAGAGCTGAAAAGCGGGGCTTTGGTGAACCCTTTTGGGCGCAACTTTGAAACGTCTTTTGCCTATTACCTAATCGTACCCAAAGGCGAAAAACTGTCCAAACCTGTAGAGCAGTTTTGCAACTGGATGCTGAAGATTCGTGGGACGCAAGCCGAAGCAAGCTATTGAATCCAATACCCGTTTTCAATTTTTGTTGCGAGGCTGCGGCGCAATGGTAATGGCCCCGTTCACGAAGGGCAGAGCAGATTATCCTACGTGAAAAAGCGTGCTGAACAGCTTGGGATCAAGGCTGGTCGCAGCAAAGCTTGGTCCTTCGGTCAGGACACTGACCGCGTCATGGCTATGCAGGCTTTCCTGATGCGAGGCGACAACGCGGAAATCGCCGATGCGTTCATCGCGCTGCAATTGCTCGCAGAACAGGCGCGCGGCATCCTCAACAAAGATCGGGTTGGCTGCGTTCAACTCGGCAAAGGCCTGCTCGTCCTCGCGTTTGACCATCACTTGCGTTTCCGTCGGAACAGCGCGGCGGCAATGATCGATCAGATCTTCGAACCACAGGATCGATTTGCCAATCAGTTCAACCGAGATACGCGCAACCGAGCGCTGCGAATGTGGCGTTGCCAACTGCCCGCGGGTGCGCCGCGCATGTTCGCTTAGTTCGAGCGAACACGGACATGTCGAGGAATAGACATAGTCCACATGCATGAATTTTTGGCGCACGCCGTTCTGTTCGGCCAGCTCCATCGCGATATCGTAATACTGATAGCCCGTAAGGCCCGAGCGCAGGCTTTCGATCTTCACAGGGAAAGAAAAGCGCATTTGCAGGCGGGCATCGAAGCTTTCGAGATCGGATTTGTAATCATCCAACGCCGCTTCGATCACATCAAAGCTGAAGGTTTCCTCTGCACGCCGATAAAAGGTGCGCATGATGCGGGACATGTTGATGCCCTTCTTGTCTGCCTCAAGGCTGACAGTGCCCGTCACCGACGTCTCAAGTGTCAGATCGCCGCCGTGTTTGGTGTGAAACCGAATTGGCAGGCGGAAATTGGAAATGCCGACATGCTGGATCAGCTGTTTTGAGCCGCGAATGAGCGAACTAGGTCCGTTTTGCAGATCGGGCAGGGTCGCTTTATAGGTCGAATCGGCGACAAAATTATCAGGGTAATTCTGGCTTAGGTCAGGATATGCAGCGCCATCCAGCAAAGCGCGCACAGATGGATCAAGCGCGTCGATTTCAGCAGCACTTGCCCCCGCAGCCCAGTTTTTCAGCACCGCCAGGGCATTTTCGGCCTTTTCGCGACCTGCTACAATAGCCTCAATCGGCGTTTGAAGTGTCATGACAGGTTCCCCGAATTCAACAGCTTTGCGTCCTTTATATAGGAATGCCCCCCCGTTTTCCCATGCTTTTCGACGTATCCCTAGGGGAAAAGGCGAAGCAAAAGTCACCAAACACGACCAAAGGGGTTCGGTTTTGGTATTGCGCGGTGCTTACAGGTGGCTGAGAGTGCTGGCAATAACTTGGGGGGCCATCACATGCGCGACATTCTTGATCTGGACCGATATCCGCTAGATCAGCGCGGGAGCGCAGACTACGAGGCCCTGGTGAGCCGCTGCAAAGCCGATCTGGCAGCGGGCGGCATGTTCAATCTGGAGGGCTTTATGAAGCCCGCGCCGATTGCTGAAACGCTGGCCTATGCAATGCCCAAGTTCGACACCGAAGCCTTTCGCCACGAGCGCATGCACAACATCTATTTCAAGACGGTTATCCCGGATGTGCCTGCGGACTCCCCGCTTTACACGGAATTCTCCACATCAAATCTGACGCTATGCGCTGACCAGTTGCAAGCGGCGCCCGTTACCAAGCTCTATGAATGGCCGCCCTTTGTGGATTTTCTGGCAGATGTGATGGAGCGCCCTGCCCTTTTCCCGATGGCCGACCCATTGGCGCGGCTGAACGTAATGGCCTATCGCGATGGACAGGGGCTGAACTGGCATTTCGATCGCTCTGAATTCACCACAACGCTGTTGCTGCAAGCGCCCGAAGAAGGCAGCACCTTTCTTTATCGCACCGATCTGCGCAGCGCGGATGATCCAAATTACGCAGGGGTTGAACGATTGGTGCGCGGGCAAGACCCTGACGTGCAGGCATTGGATGTGGAACCCGGTACGCTTAACGTGTTTCGCGGCGTGAACACCCCCCATTGCGTCACGCCTGCCAAAGGCAAACGCGCGCGCGTTGTGACTGTCCTGACCTACTACGAAACAGAAGGCGCGATGTTTACTGAAGAAGAGCGGCTCGGCTTTTACGGGCGCACATCTTAAGCAAGTTGTCAGGCTTGCTCTAGCGCTTGCAGCATATCCGCGATCAGATCGTCCGTGTCCTCGATCCCGAGGCTAAGACGCACCAAGCCCGGCGTGATTCCCAACATATCTTTCTGCTCTGCTGGCAGGCGCTGGTGCGTGGTGGCCGCGGGCGGAGTTGCGATGGTTTTAGCATCGCCCAGATTGTTGGAAATCACCGCGATTTGCAGTGCATTGAGCATGCGGAAGGACGCCTCTTTGCCGCCTTTCACTTCAAAGCTGAGCATGGTGCCGCCATTGCCCATTTGCGCCATGACCAGATCGTGTTGCGGATGGCTGGTGTGGCCGGGATAAATCAGTTTGGCAATCTTGGGATGCCCATCCAGCGCATCGGCCATTTTCGCCGCCGACGCCGCCTGCGCACGCACGCGCAGGTCCATGGTTTCCAGACCTTTGAGCATGATCCACGCCGTGAAAGGGCTCATGGAGCCACCTGTGTGCTTCATATAGGGCTCGACGGTGCCGCGGATGATGTCGCGGCTGCCAAGAATGATGCCCCCCAAGGCACGGCCCTGCCCGTCGATATGTTTCGTGGCGGAGTAAACCACCACATCAACGCCCTGTGCCACAGCATTGGAATAAACGGGCGTGGCGAAGACATTGTCGGCAACAACCAACGCGCCAACCTTATGGGCCAAGGCGGAAACCGATTTGATATCAATAACTTCAAGGGTCGGGTTGGAAATGGTTTCAAAGAACACCAGCTTGGTATCCTTGCGGATCGCCGCCTCCCAAGCGGCCAGATCACGGCCATCCACCAGTGTTACCTCAACCCCGAAGCGCGGCAGGATGTCATCAAGGATATAGAGGCATGAGCCAAAGAGCGCGCGCGAGGCGACCACGTGATCGCCCGCTTTCACCAAGCTCATGAGTGCGCCGTTGACCGCAGCCATGCCAGAGGCAGTGGCAAAACCGTCCTCCGTGCCCTCGATCGCGGCCATGCGTTCTTCGAACATCGCGACGGTCGGATTGCCGTAGCGCGCATAGATATACTCATCCGGCTCGGTCTTGATAAAACGTGCCTCGGCCTGCTCGGCTGTGTCATAGACAAAGCCCTGCGTGAGGAAGATCGCTTCGCTGACCTCGCCCCATTGGCTACGCTTTGTGCCGCTGTGCACCAGCTTGGTGCGCGTGTTCCAGTCTTTGCTCATCATTCTCTCCTAGCGCGGGGGCTGCCCCACGAAAAAACCCCGATGCGGTCAAGCAAACGGGGTTCCCGAGCGTTGACCTTTTAGCGGCATATTTAACGTGGCCCACAATCCGGTAACAAATCGCCACATACTCTGGTTATGCTGAAGTTCCCGAGGGGTCAACTGCAGAGCAATTTCCTTTGAAAGGAAATTGGAAAAACTCTTTGAAAGAGTTTTGCGCCTAGTTTTCGAGGTCCATGTACTTTTGCAGCACCGCAAATTGCGCCCAAAGGAAAGCAAAGAGCAGGACCGGGAACCCGAAAGTTTCAATCTTGACCCAGGCGTCCGTGGACATGGTGCGCCAGACGATTTCGTTGCCCACAGCCAGCGCGCCAAACATAGCTGTCAGGCGGCGTGTCAGGATCATCCACCCTTCTTTCGCCATTGGAAGTGCATCCGAAAGTACAAAGGCCAGATAGCTTTTGCCCTGCACCAACCCGATGGACAGGATCACTGCAAAGAAGCCGTACACCAGCGTCGTCTTCATTTTGAAGAAGCGTTCGTCATTGAAATAGGCTGTCAACCCGCCGAAGAATATCACCATAAAAGCGGTGAAAATCTGCATCCGGCTTAGCTTGCCCGTGAGATACCAAAGCACGCCGATTGCGATCAAAAGCACAGGCACAAAGGCCACGGTCGCAACGATAAAGCCCGTATACTCCGTGCCTGCAAAACTATAGCTGTTGTCGCGCATTCGCAGGTAGAGCAGGAAAAACACCAGCGTCGGGCCAAGTTCCAAAACCTGCTTCAAGATCGGGTTGATATCTTTTTCTTGTGCCAAAACAGGCTCCTTCCTGGCTCTCAGCCAGCAAATTCTACGATAACCGCGCCAAGTGCAATCATGCTCATCAGGGCAATGCGGCGCGGACCAACAGTTTCTTTCAGGACAAGCCAGCCGATCAGCGCCGCGAAGACGGTTGAGGTTTCGCGCAAGATGGCCGCTTCGCCGACCTTGTCAAGGCGCGTGGCCAGCATGATCGAACCGAAAGAGGCAAAGGCCACAAGCGCGCCGATCACACCGCGCAGCGCAAGCGGCGGCAGCGCGGGCGGGTTGGCCATGCGACGATAGCGCAAATAGGCGATAGGCGGGATCGCGAGACCGTCGATGAAAAAGAACCATGCCAGAAAGGTAAAGGGATCCGCCGTCGCGCGGATGCCGTAGGCGTCATAGGTCGTATAAAGCGCAACGAAAAGGCCCGTTGCAAAAGCCAGCCAGAGCGCGGGCGCAAGCGTCGCGCGATCCTGCACGAGGTAGAGATAATTATAGAGCGCAAGGCCGAAGATGCCTGCGAGCAGGACAAGAACGCCGAACCATTGTGCCGCAGTAAAGGTTTCGGAGAAGATCAGGTAAGCACCGAAGACAGTGAACAGCGGCCCAGTGCCGCGCACGACCGGATAGACGACCGTATAAGCGCCCTTGGTGTAGGCAAAGGCTTGCAGCAGTTTGTAGCCCGTGTGAATTACAAAGGCACCCGCGAAAATCACCCACATATGTGGTTCGGGCCATGGCACAATGAACAGCGCCACGGGCGCGGCCATGATCGCGTAGCTGGCATCAATTGCGCCGCGCGACAGCCAAGGATCGTGACGCCCTTTTTGCAGCGCACCGAAGACCGCGTGCAAAAAGGCAGCGCCAAGTGCCAGGATGAGCGCGACGTCGTGCCCTGCCTCAGTGCCCTCAAGCGAGATGAGCCAGTCAGAGAGCATGTGAGCACGCGAGATTGGGGGCGCTGCCC
>NZ_JBAUHO010000276.1:0-2275 GCF_049680325.1 Planktotalea sp. | reverse complement strand
GGATAACCGTGTCAGTACGGATACGCTGCGCTGTGGTCGCCGCAAGAAACATCGAAAGACGTGCCGCGTCACGCAGCAGCATGTTTGCATCTGTCATTTCCGGCACAAGTTGAGCACGTCGCCATACCTCGAATGCTCTTTTTATGTCGTCTGTAAGGCCTTCTGGTTGAGCATCAATGCCTCGCTCTTGATTAACATACCCAAGCAGATTCAATGCCGCACGGACGTCATCTGCGTCCAAACTTGCCAGTTGGGTGGTCGCTTGCACGTTCCTTGGCCCATCATCGCGACCCAAAGAAAGTTGATCAATACGCTCCGTCGCAAATGCCTGAAACAGGCCATTCGGATAATCCTCTAAATACTGGTCAAGAGCATCTAGCGTACCCGCATCAGTGGCATCGCGCCACGCAACTATTTCATCGGAATTTTGGTTAGAGTCTGGGGGCGACACCAAGTAATGCTCGCCCAGCACAGATTCCTCGACCCAAGGAATTTGCCGCCCGGACGTTTCGCGCACCACATCTTGCCTTACCCGACCGAACATCAATCGGACATCCAAATGAGGGCTCGCAAGGTTTCCAAGTAACCCTGTGGTGAAGGTTGAGTTGTCCCCTTCCCCGTCATAGGCAACGTTACCAGGATCGGTTGCATAAGCGACCAAGAGACCCGCCCCACCTCGAACCGATGCCAAGCCTGTTTGTCCTACACCAGCATCTGAAAGGGGATTATTGCGGCACGCATCCAAGATGATCATCCCCAGCGTCGCGCCACTATCAGACAGAACCTTGCGGATTTCTGAAAGGGTCACGCTTGAACGTTCCAAAGCATCAAAGGACAGCGATTGCAGATCACGGCCCACAAGGTAATTCTCACCGGTAACCTGAACCCCGTGGCCTGCATAAAACACCATCGCCATTTCAGTGTCTTTGGCTGCTTTAGACAGCCATGCAAGCCCCGCCCGCATCTCTATGCGATCAGCATCCTGCACTTTGCGTACTGAAAACCCCAACTTGGTCAACGCGATATCAAGCTCTGTAATATCGTTTACCGGATTTCTGAGAGACATTTCAGGGCGATCATACAGGCTATTCCCTATCAACAAGGCAACCCGCCCCTCGGCTCTTGCCATAAAAGGAAACGCGAGAAGAAAGGCAATCATCAGAACCAATAGGCGAAAAACCGGTTTATGAAAAATATCCATTCAGTCTTGCTCAATGAGGTTGAAGGTCTCTAGTCTTGGTCAAATCTTACAAAGAAAATATCTTCGATCTCAACTTAAGGTGCTTACTGAGAAACGCAAGAAAGGGCCGAAATGGAAAAACTAAACAGACGGAACGTGTTTCTGAGCGTAGCAGCCACAGGTTTTTTTTCCAGTTGCAGTGAACAAGCTGCGTTTGAATGGAAGCCAGAAACAGATGCCGATCGTGCATTGCGGGAAAACCGTGAGAAATTGCAGAGAACAGTGGGCGAAGGCGGCTTAGTCGGCGCGGGCGGCGGTGCTTTACTTGGAGCGGCCTTAGGCGGCGTTGGAGGTGCCGTGCGTGGCGCTCAAATTGGGCGGTTGGGTGGTGCCGGTGCAGGCCTATATGTAAAGCAGCTACAAAAACAGTATGCTGACAAAGAAGCGCTTTCGAATAAGATCATCACCGACTTACGCGTGACAAACGCAAACCTTGAAGCAAGTCTGCGAGCGATAAATGCGGTCGTGACCGAACGTCGCCAGCGTGCGGCGCAATCACAGGTCGATGCCACGCGAGATGCACGCAATATCCAGGAAGCTGCAGCATTGGTCTCGGCAGCAAAAGGTCAGGAAGAGTTTTTCACGTCAACCCGAGGGCTGGTCATTCAAGAAGGTATCAATACCAAACCCAGTGGGATTGATGGTGAACTGGCAAGGCTTCGTTCACGGGTTAAAACCCTACGCGCCGTGTCACAAGAATTGGCCAACATCTAATGCGGCATATAATGTATACTACTGCTGGCGAGCGGCCCATTTACGGCAGAACCCGATGAAGGCGCTGTCAGGATTTCTTGGCTGCTCCATACCTTGCTCAAGCAGGCCTATGACCCATGCCCGCCACTCCTGCTCGATAGCATACACATCCCAACCAGGTACAGCTTCCCGCGCGGCTTCAAAAGTGTTCGGCATAAGCCTGGTTGTAAAGCCTGCGCCAACAATGACTTGCTTTGAAATACGACTGCGGAACGACACCATGTCATCTTCCATGCTCACCGAATAATCAGGTAAGTGATCAAAGTCGCACAGTGCGCGAAC
>NZ_JBAUHO010000275.1:0-16800 GCF_049680325.1 Planktotalea sp. | reverse complement strand
GTTCAACATTTCACGGCCCACGTTACCGGTGGCGCCAACGACGACGACTTTATACCCCATCGGGTTTCTCCTCTACGGGTTTGAGGGCGCACGAGTGCGCGCCAACGCGGCTGCTATACGCGTAACTGGACGTTTGGAAAAGGGGTCTCGTGCTGCAATGCAGCAGCTGTGACTTTAATCGATGCGATCTTCACTAAAGGAATAGATGAAAACGCCAATAGCAAGCATCGCGGCAAAGAACAGGAATATCGCATGATAAGAATCCGAGACATTCACCGCAGTCGGTGAAAGCGCCGCATGCATGCGTCCCGAGATAACCTGCCACAGACCAACGCCGCCGATGCCAAAAAGATTCATCAACGTGACGCCCCGTCCGACCAAATGCGCGGGAATGAATGCCCGCCCGTGAGCCATCAACAGCGGGAAGGACATACCAAAGAAACCCGCCGCTGCAAAAAGCGCAACAGCGCTCCAATAGCCCTGTGCAACGCCAAGCCCCAATAGCAGACAAGACAGGCAAGCCAACGCGTTGCCCGCGAGAGCGACCCATTTACGCGTGCCAAGCATACGATCCAGAGGACCATAAGCAAAGGTGCCCGCAATCATCGCACAGCCCATCCAAAGGCTGGCAATCCCTGCGTTGCCCCCGAACATATCCGTGACATAAGGACCGATCCAGAGCCCACGCATCGCGCCAGCAGGCGCGTAGTAGACCAGCATCAGCGGCAAAATGAACCAAAGCGCACGAATCTTGAACAGATCGAACAGCGTTCCTTTTTCGTCGCTCTCCAGTGCGGGCGGATCGGTAATAACGAACCAAAGCCCGATCGCAATGACCACAGTGACCCCCGAAAGCGCCCAAAGCGTTTCTCGCCAACCAAAGACCTCTACCGCCCAGGTCAAGGGAACCGAGCCTGCGAGGTTACCCAATGAGCCAACGCCAATCATAATAGCGCCAAGCGTGGCGAACATTGCCGCGGGATACATTCGCGCAAAGACATAAAAGCTGGCCATCAGAACGGGCGAACAGCCCACGCCAATCAATAGCATCGCGATGTTGATATGCATCGGTGAACCAGCAAGCGCGAAAACAGCCGCGCCGCCTGCGCCGCCAATCAACAATAGCGTCGCCGAGGTCCGCCTGGGACCAAGCGCATCCAACGCCCAGCCAACCGGTATTTGCATCACAGCGAATGACAAGAACCAGAGCCCCGAAGCCGTCGCAAGCATATCGGGCGTTGCGCCAAGATCCGTGCCTAGAACGTCGGTAAGAACCGCTAGGAACGCCCGGTAGAACTGGCTTAGAACATAGGCGAGGCTGAGAAGGATCAATCCGATATTCATCAAAGGCTTCTTTTTGCTGGAAACTGATTTCAGCCTTGACTGAAATCTGCCACCCTCACAAGCCTAGGTGTTATCTTCACCCAGCTTGGGTGAAGGGCGATCCAGCGAAAGTTCTGCGCCCGAAAAAACAAAAGGGGCGCGCACGCCGGGAACGCCGTCCAGTTCGATCTGCATACCGCGCGCCTTGATTTGCGGGTCATTCAGCATCTCGCCCATATCATTGATCGGGCCCGCTGGCACACCCTGAGCTTCGCAAGCGGCCAGTAACTCGCCCTTGGTCATCTTCATGGTCTGCTCAGTCAGACGTGCCGTCATTTCATCGCGATTGGCAATGCGATCGGAGTTTGCCGCGAACTTTGCTTCGGTCCCCATCGCTTCAATCCCAAGTAAAAGGCAAAGACGTTGGTATTGGGAATCATTGCCTGTAGCGATGATGATGTGACCATCAGCGCAATCAAACACCTGATACGGCGTAAGATTGATATGAGCGTTACCCATCATGCGCGGCGCAACGCCTGTCGCCAGATAGTTCATCGCTTGGTTTCCCGTCACCGCGGCAGCGACGTCCAAGAGCGCCATATCAATGTGCTGGCCCTTGCCTGTGCTGTGACGCTGATGCACCGCCGCAAGGATGCCTGCGACCGCATAAACCCCTGTGAAGATATCGGTGATCGCGACACCGGATTTTTGTGGCTGTCCACCCGGCTCGCCCGTGATGGACATAAGGCCCGACATGCCTTGAATGATAAAGTCGTAACCCGCGCGATGCGCGTAGGGGCCCGTTTGACCAAAGCCGGTGATCGAGCAATAGATCAGTGCCGGGAATTCTTCCTTCAAGGACGCGTAATCAAGACCGTATTTGGCAAGCCCGCCAACTTTGAAATTCTCGATGACGATATCTGCATCAGCCAATAGCGATTTTACAAAGGCTTGGCCTTCTTCGGTTCGAAAATCTGCTGTGACCGACTTTTTACCGCGATTGCAGGAATGGAAATAGGCCGCCGAAACATCCCCGTCGCGTTCAATGAACGGAGGACCCCAGCGCCGGGTATCATCGCCCGCTGGCGCTTCGACTTTGATGACCTCTGCACCGAGATCAGCCAATGTTTGGCCAGCCCAGGGGCCAGCCAAAATACGCGCCAGTTCGACGACTTTCAGTCCTGCAAGTGGAGTGCTCATTCGGCGAGTTTTTCCTCGATGATCGCAGAAAGGTCTGCATAGTTCATGTTGGAGTAAGGTTCGCCATTGATCAAGAATGACGGTGTGGAACGCACGTTGTCGCGTTCTGCGTTGGCTTGATACCAACCAACAAGCGCCTGAGCATTGTCAGCGTCTTCAAGGCAGGCATCCAGGGTTTCTTCGCTCATCCCGCCTTTAAGGCCAAGTTTACGCAATTCCGCAACAATCGCCGCAGGCTCGCCGGCACGCGCCCAATTGGATTGCTCTTTAAAGATCAAATCGGTCATGCCGAAGAAACGGTCAGGCCCAGCGCAACGTGCGATCATGGAACCCCAAAGACCAAAGCGGTCAAAGTATACTTCGCGGAAAACGAATTTTACTTTGCCAGTTTCGATGTAGTCTTTCTTCAGGTCTTTATAGGGGCCAGCATGAAACGTTGCACAATGCGGGCACGTCAGCGAAGCATATTCGATGATCTCGACTTTTGCATCTGCATTGCCTTGAACCATATCGACAATATCGCTTTCTTCAGCGCTCGCCATGCTCAGGCTAAAAAGAACCGCAGCTGCGGCAGACATTAGAGTGCGAAGCATTTGGCTTCTCCTTAGGTTTTGAATTTTGTTAGTACGTTTTGCGCCAGCCGCTCAAGGGCTATGCGCAAATCATCGCTTTGTACGCCGCCTGCCGATTGTTCTGCGGCGCGTTTGATTTCGGGGCTTGGCTCTGGTTTTTTCGGGGTCACGTCACGTTCAAAAACGGGGCGGCCTTCGGCAAAACCAGTCGGGGCCGTTTGGGTGATACGAACGCGGCTAATCGCGTTATAGCCATAAACCGCATTAACCTTGGCGCGGATTTGTTCCTTTTGCATTTCGACAATCGGTGCGTTCGCGCCTGTCGTTAAAATCGTCAACGAAGCGCCAAATCCCTGACGTGCATAGCTGACATTTACAGGACGGGCGATTGCGGCCAGATCAGCGCCAACAACTTCTTCCCAATGGGTCAGAAGCCGGGATTGTGCAAAACCACGCGACTCGGACGCTTTGCGAATCCGCTGGCTCAGCAGGCTCGACGTGCGTGTAAATCCTTTGGTTGTTGGGCGACGCTGCGCCATATGCACTGTCCTGACTTGCATCTTGGAGTTCGAGCCTATCTTAAAGCGACACGCGCTGGGTGCCAGCGAAACCGAACACAAGGGCGCATAAACATTGCGTGAGATCGTTAATCCTTTGAGCATCCTAGAGTGGTATGATCGCCACGCTCGCGAAATGCCATGGCGGGTCAGCCCCGCTGATGTGCGTGCAGGCGTGCGCCCCGACCCCTATCGTATCTGGATGAGCGAAGTGATGCTGCAACAGACAACTGTTGCCGCCGTTAAAGAATATTTCACACGCTTCACTACGCGCTGGCCAACCGTCACGGATCTTGCCTCTGCGAAGGATGCAGATGTGATGGGCGAATGGGCTGGCCTTGGCTATTACGCGCGGGCGCGCAATCTTTTGAAATGCGCGCGGGTTGTGGCCGATGAACATGGCGGCGTCTTTCCAAACACCCATGCAGAGCTGTTGAAACTGCCGGGGATCGGCCCCTACACAGCCGCTGCGATCTCGTCGATCGCATATGGTCTGCCTGAAACGGTTCTGGACGGAAACGTCGAACGTGTTATGGCACGGCTTTATGATCGGCACACGCCCTTGCCTGCGGCAAAGCCCGAGTTGATGGCCTTGGCCGAAAACCTGACACCTCGAAAGCGCGCTGGTGATTATGCTCAGGCGGTGATGGACCTCGGGGCAACTATTTGCACCCCCAAGAATCCTGCGTGCGGCCTTTGTCCGTGGCGCGAACCCTGCATGGGGCGCATCGCGGGCACTCATATTGAGTTGCCCAAGAAAACACCGAAAAGGCCCAAACCGATCCGGCTTGGCATCGCTTATGTCGCGCGCCGCGTAGATGGTGCCTATCTGCTTGAAACACGGCCCGACAAAGGGCTTTTAGGCGGCATGTTAGGCTGGCCCGGAAGCGAGTGGAGCGAAGATACGCCAAACGAGGCAGCGCCGATAAAAGCCGAATGGAAAGTAATCGAAGGCGAAGCGCGCCATACGTTCACTCATTTTCATTTGCGCCTCGTCGTTAAAACCGCGCTTGTGCCTATGGATCGAGCATCCAGCGTCGGACATTTCGTCGCTTTGGAGGAGTTTCGTCCCTCAGATCTGCCAACTGTGATGCGTAAGGTCTTTGATTTGGCATCTGGCGGGCGTAAAACGGACGACAAGACCCCTGTCAGGAGTAAAGCCAAATGATTTCATCGCAAACCGCTGCAAAGCTGCAAAGCGCACTGCCTTTCTGGATATCATTCGTGCTTATCCCCGCAATCTGGTTCGCCGCTTTCGTCGGGGGCTGGTGGGTTTTGATTATTCCTGTGCTGACTTGGTATTTGTTTACAGGCCTTGATATTGCTGTCGGCCTAAACCTTGAGAACGTCGACACAGACACCGCCGAACATGATCTGAAATGGTACAAATTGTTAACATCCGCATGGGTGCCCATTCAATTTTTGAC
This sequence comes from Planktotalea sp., assembly GCF_049680325.1. Lineage (GTDB taxonomy): Bacteria > Pseudomonadota > Alphaproteobacteria > Rhodobacterales > Rhodobacteraceae > Planktotalea. Next base: position 11,721 of record NZ_JBAUHO010000275.1, on the reverse strand, counting down.
GATCTTCGGGTTGATTTACTACGTAGGTCAGGCGGAACACCTAGGCACGTGGGAAAAGATAGGCTTGTTCTTTAGTGTTGGCGTCGCGACTGGAACAATAGGCATCAACTACAGCCACGAGCTGATGCACCAAAAGAACAAACTCGAGCGTTGGCTTGGCGATGCCCTTTTGGCGATGGTGCTCTATTCGCATTTTCGCTCCGAACATTTGCTGGTGCATCATCGCTATGTCGGCACGCCGCGCGATCCCGTAACCGCACGCTACGGCGAGGGCTTCCACCGTTTCTTTCCGCGCGTTCTTCGTGAATGCTGGCAGTCAGCATTCAAGGCTGAAAAAGACATGCTGGCGCGCAAGGACTTGCCTTGGTCGGACCTGTCGAACCCGTTCTTTCGGTATTGGGCACTTCAGGCGGCGATGCTTTTGCTGGCGTTGATTTTGGGGGGCTGGGCTGGCGCCGGGCTGTTCATTTTCCAATCATTTGTCGCGATCTGGCAGCTGGAGCTGGTCAACTATGTGGAACACTATGGTTTGACCCGTAAGCACCTTGGCGACGGCAAATACGAGCATGTGCAACCACGCCATTCATGGAACGCAGCGCACAGGGCATCCAATTGGCTTTTGATTAATTTGCAGCGCCATTCGGATCATCATTACAAGCCCGATCGCCGGTTTCCGCTTTTACAAAACTACACCGAAGCGGACGCGCCACAATTGCCTTATAGCTATCCGATAATGACCATGGCAGCGATGTATCCGCGCCTTTGGAAGCGAATCATGAACCCACGCGTGCAGCGCTGGCGCGATATGTATTATCCCGAGATCACCCAATGGCATGATTACAACAAAGCAAGGAACCCTCTGCCACGCTAAGGGTTTTGCGCCGCGTTCCGCGTCGCCGTGGGAGGGGGCCAGCCCCCGTCTCGGCAAAGCCGAGACTCCCCCGGGATATTTAGGGAGAGAGGAAACGCTTAGGGCGTTACGACAATGTTTCCTGTATGCTGTTTGTCGATAAATGCAGCTTGTGCCGCCTGTAATTGTTCTAACTGGAAGGTCGCGGCCAGAGCGGGTTTGATCGTGCCAGATTCAATGTAAGCGATCAGGTTAGGCATGACTTCCGCGGTGATAACTGTCGACCCTGTGAAGGTCAGATCGCGTAGGTAGAAGGTGCGTAGATCCAGTTCGACCATCGGACCCGCAATGGCACCTGAACATGTGTAGCGGCCCCCGCGTTCCAGAATGTCGATCAGCGTCGGCCAATACGGGCCACCTACCACATCTGCAACCACGGTGATTTTTTCATCCCCAAGCGCGTTGCGCAGATCGTCGGGCGCACGCGGAAGAACAACGTCCGCTCCCAAAGCGGCAACATCTGCGTGTTTGGGCAGGGAGGCCAGTGCAATGACGCGCGCGCCGCGCCGTTTTGCCAGTTGCACCAGCGCACCGCCTACGCCGCCAGATGCCCCTGGAACGAGGACTGTATCGTTGGCCGTGACATGCGCGCGGGTCAGCATCCCCGCTGCCGTGGAGTAGGAGCAGGAAAAGGTGGCGAGTTCGGCATCAGTAAGGTCAGATTGCACAGCAAGCGCATTGCGCGCGGGCATGGTGGTGTATTCTGCAAAGCCCCCATCGCGTTCAGAGCCGAAGTATCCCGTTTTGTTCAAATCCCCCAGATCGCTTTCGTCGCGCAGCCAGTTGTCTGTAATCACGCGCTCGCCAATGCGCGCAGGATCGACGCCTTTTCCGACTGCGACTATCACACCGCAGGCATCCGCCCCCTGGATGCGTGGAAAGGAAATCGGCGCACCGCCCCAAGACGGATCATCGGAGTCAATCGTCTCGTAGCCTTCGCCCGAGGTCGCCTCTGTCACAGCTTTTGAATACCAACCGACGCGGGTGTTCACGTCAGTATTATTAAGACCACAGGCACCGACCTTGACCAGCACTTCGCCTGCCCTCGCAACTGGCGTGGGCCAATCGTCGTGTAATACGATCTGATCTAGATCACCGTGGCCCATCGTCACCATGGCGCGCATTGTTTTGGGGATGCTCATAGGGTCGTCCTGCCTCTTTCATTCAAGTAATTCGCTAAGTGAGTCATTTCACACCATATTGATCGAATGCAATGTTTAGCCGTTTAGAATTAGCTCGCTTGCCTTTTCACCGATCATGATCGCGGGCGCATTTGTGTTGCCGCTGACGATCTCTGGCATGATCGAGCAATCGGCGACGCGCAAACCCATGATGCCGTGCACACGAAGTTTATCATCCACAACCGACATATCGTCGTGGCCCATCTTACAGGTGCCCGTCGGGTGATAGATCGAGGCGGTGTTATTGCGCACCCAATCCAGCGTTGCGTCATAGTCATTCATATCGAGCGAGGCATGGGGGCGATATTCTTGGGAAATCTTCGCGGAAAGTGGCGCGTGGCGCGCGATATTTCGCGCGATGTTGACCCCAGCAACGACGGTTCGCCGGTCCGTTTCGGTAGACAGATAGTTCGGAATGATCTTTGGGTAGGTCAAAGGATCTGCGTTGGCGAGACGGATTTCACCCTTGGATTCGGGGCGAAGCTGACAGACAGACATGGTGAAGGCCGCGAATTTGTCAGCGCCCATTCCGGGGTTCACGGCAGAGAGCGGTTGAACGTGAAATTGAATGTCTGGCGTTTCAAGATCCTCGTGCGTTTTAAGGAAACCTGTCGCAAGGCTTGCTGCCATCGTCATCGGGCCAGTGCGGGACGTGATGTACTTCCAGCCGATTTTGGCCTGCCCGAACACCGAGCCCACTTCGTTGTTTAAAGTCGGCTCATTGCATTTATAAACAAGGCGCGCTTGCAAATGATCCTGCATGTTTTTGCCCACACCTTTTAAGTCTTTGACCACCGCTATTCCGTGCTGGGAAAGCTGTGCTGGATCACCGATCCCTGAAAGCATCAGTATCTGGGGCGAGTTGATAGTACCGCCAGAGATCACAATCTCTTTGCGTGCCTTGACCGACTGAAGGTTGCCAGCACGATCCTTGTAGAGCACGGCCGTTGCCCGGTTGCTTTCGATCACCACCTTTTGCACTTGGGCGTGGGTAACAATTTGCAAGTTCTTGCGAGACTTTATCGGTCGCAAAAATGCGACAGCGGCGGAGCAGCGCAACCCATTGCGCGCGGTCAGTTGGAAGAAGCTGACGCCCTCCTGTTCCTTGCCATTGTAATCGGCATTGAATTTATGCCCGGCCGCTTGCGCTGCCTCGATCCATGCATCGGTGATGGGCCGTTGGATACGCATGTTGGATACGGATAATTCGCCGCTATCACTGTGAAATTCATCCGCGCCGCGTTCATTGTTCTCGGACCGCTTAAAGAGCGGCAGCACGTCGTCCCAACCCCAACCAACATTGCCCATCTGGCGCCAGCGATCATAATCCTGCGGCTGCCCTCGCACATACAGCAACCCATTTAGCGAAGATGAGCCGCCCAGAACCTTGCCGCGCGGCCATTCGATCGAGCGACCATTCAAGCCTGCATCAGGTTCTGTCTTGTAACACCAATCAACCTTTGGATTATGAATGGTTTTGAAATAACCGACAGGAATGTGAATCCACGGATTGCTGTCCCGCCCGCCCGCTTCCAGCAAAATGACTCGGTTCTTCGGGTTCGCACTTAGGCGATTGGCAAGAACACAGCCAGCAGAGCCAGCACCGACAACAATAAAATCAGCCTCCAAAGCGGGGTCCTCTCATTACGTACAAAAAGTCTACATAACATAGATTTTAACTGACAGGTGCTGCACCACCTGCCGCAGTCGCCTTAGCGATGTAGTCCTGCAATTGGCCCATTGCATTGTCATCAGGCTTGATCGGGGAAGGCTGCGCAAGAATGTCTTGCCAAATCCCGGTAGCGCGCGTTGTCGCGTCCGTTTCACCGCGCTCTGTCCATGTGCCGAAGTTGGCGTAATCCGCGACAAGCGGTTCGTAGAACTCTGTCTGATAGCGCGCCATCGTATGCGGTGTGCCAAAGAAATGCCCACCGGGTTGCACATCTTCAATTGCATCAAGACCCAAATCTGCGCCGCCAGTCTCGCCCGCTGCGCAAAGCTCTGCCACCATTTGCAGCACTTCGATATCTGTTATCAGCTTTTCATAAGAGACGGTCAAACCGCCCTCAAGCCAACCCGCTGCGTGGATCACAACTGTGGCCCCCGCCATGAGACAACCCCATGTACCAAATTGGGTTTCATTGGCCGCCTGAACATCATTGCTATTCGCCGCGCTCCCCGAAGCAGAGCGCCAAGGCAGGCCGATCAAGCGCGCAAGCTGGCCCGCCGCGAGTGACGCGCGGAAGTGCTCTGGCGTGCCAAAGACAGGCGCGCCGCTTTTCATATCCACGTTAGAGGTGAATGTGCCGTAGCACACGGGCGCGCCTTCGCGTGTGATCTGCGTCAGTGTGATTGCAGCCAGCGCTTCTGTATGGCTCAGGGTGATCGCGCCTGCCACAGTGATCGGTGCCATCGCGCCCATCAAGGTGAAGGGCGTCACAATTGAAACCTGCCCTGCCTTGGCGAAATCGATCAACCCCTGTGCCATGGGGATATCAATCGTGCGCGGCGAGTTGGTGTTGATAATTGTATAGCACTGCGACCCTGCATGAAATGCGTCGTCCGACAAGCCGCGAAAACCTGCGAGCATTTCAAAACTTTGCTCAACCTGCGGCGTGCCCCGCGAGAACACAAATGGCACTTTGTCCGTCAGTCGCAACTGCGCATCCATCGTCGCATAATGGCGCAGGTGCATAGGGATATCTTGGGGCTCGACCAGCGGTGGGACCATGTGAAGCACATCAAAATGTTGGGTAAGCCGCGTCAGGTCTTGGTAGTCTTCCCACGTACCGGGTCTGCGCCCTTTGATCCTGTCGCTTGCATGGGGCGCGCCAGCGCCCGGTTGGAACACCAGATTGCCCAGCTCCAGCACGATGTCACGATCGCGCGCACCGCCTGCAACGGGAATGGACTTGGGCGCGCTCGCAAGCGCGGCCTGAACAATCTCGCGCCCAATGAAAACCATTTCAGTGCTCTCATCGACTTTCGCCCCTGCCTTGCGAAACGCATCGCGCGCTTCGGGCAAGAGCACCTTGATGCCAAGCCGCTCCAACATATCAAGCGCGGCCTCATGCATTGTTGCGATGTGGTCATCGCTGAATGCTTTCATCTGCGGAAAAGGGTTCTTCAAATTGCGGTAATCGACTTTGCGGGCAGGCGCTGCGTCGCTTGCCTGGCGCGCTTTGCGTCCCTTTCTCATCCTCGCATCGCTTTGCCAGCGGGATCATAGGGCGATGGCGCGATGACTTTGGCCCTGCGTTCTACGCCGACGATATGTGTGGTCAATTCACTACCTTCGCCTGCACAATCAACATCGACCAACGCCATAGCCAGCGATTTCCCCAATGTATGCCCAAAGCCGCCAGAGGTGACAAAGCCAACCTTCTTGCCATCCTTCCAGATCGGCTCATAGCCACTGGCATCTGCATCCTCTGCTTCAACCTCAAGCGTCACCTGCACTTGGGCCGGACCGTTACCATCGCGCTCTGCGCGCGCGGCCACTTCACCGACAAAGCCGGATTTGTCCCAATCAATCCAGCGATCCATTACCGTCATGCCGGGGGTATAGCCTTGGGTGAACTCGGCGGACCAGATCCCGTAGCTTTTTTCAATGCGTAGACTCAAGAGCGCGTTAAAGCCGAACTCGATCATGCCCTCATCCGCACCCGCTGCCAGCAGCGTTTTGCGCAATGTGATGTGATCGCCCATGCGGCAGTTGATTTCGTAGCCCATCTCACCAGTGACCGACAGACGCCCGACCTTGCAACGCAGCATGCCGATGTCAAACTCGCCGCACCCCATGAAGGGCAGGTCGCCAATCGGGCCATCCGTCAGCTTTTCGATCACCGCCCTGGATTTTGGACCAGAGATCGAGAACCCGCAGACCTCATCACCCAGATCACGCACCTGCACGTTCGCGCCCATATGATCGTCAAACCAGCGCATGTGCCAGCGGCGCAGATAATAACTGCCCATGATCCAATAGGTGCCATCGCCCCAGTTAAAGAGGGTGAGATCGCCTTTCAAACGCCCGTCCTCGCCCAGCGCGACAGCAAGCCGTGCACGGCCGGGTTTGGGCAGTTTGGTTGAGAAGATCGTGTTGAGCCAAGCTTCCGCGCCCGCGCCAGACACCTCAAAACGGGAGAAGCCAGAAATGTCGAGCAAGCCAACTTTTTCACGCACGGCTTTGCATTCATTCGCCACAATATCAAACGCGTTAGAGCGCTTGAGCGACGGTGTTTCCTTGAAACCTTTCTCAGCAAAGTAAAGCGGCACTTCCATGTCCCAGCTTTGTCCCCATTGGCAGCCTGCTTCGGTCATATCGCTATAGGCAGGTGCCATCTTGAGCGGACGACCCGCAGGCAATTGCTCGTTCGGGTAGGTCATCACGAAACGGCGAGTGTAGAACTGGCCTGTGGTCTCTTTGATGTACTGTTTGTTTTCCGCCCAAATGCCATAGCGCGCCACGTCCATACCGTAGACATCTGCCTCTGGTTCACCATGGATGATCCATTCCGCAAGCGATTTGCCAACGCCGCCGCCCTGCAAGAAGCCGGCCATGACGGCGCAGGCGGTCCAATAACCGCGTTTTCCGGGGACGGGGCCAACCAAGGGGTTGCCATCGGGCGAGAAGGTGAACGCGCCGTTCACCCATGTTTTGACGCCTACATCCTGCAAGGCCGGATAGCGCTCAAAGCCCATGATAAGCTCTTTTTCGATGCGATCCGGGTCTTCCTGTTGCAGCTCGAACCCGTACTCCCAAGGCGCGCCATCCATCATCCAATGCTGGTGATCGACCTCGTAAATACCAAGTAGCACGCCCTTCTGATCCTGCCGCAGATAGGTGAACCCTTCTAGGTCCACGGTCATCGGAACTTCGAAATCCAGCTCTTCCAGCTGAGGGATTGTATCGGAAATCAGGTAGTGGTGGTTAAGCGGCGAGACTGGCAATTCGATGCCTGCCATTCGGCCCACTTGCTTGGCCCAAAGGCCACCAGCATTAACCACATGCTCGCAAGAGATCGTCCCCTTTTCAGTCACAACCTCCCAGCCTTGCAGCGTTTGATTCAGTTCCAGAACGCGGTTGTGTTCGATCACTGTCGCACCGTTCTTTTTAGCCGCACCCGCGTATGCATGTACCGTTCCCGTGGTATCAATATACCCCTCGCGATCGGCCCACATTCCCCCGAGCAGACCCTCGCCCGACATGATCGGGTTCAACTCGACCGCTTCCTCGACACTTACAAGGCGACAATCCTCGATGCCGATGGATTGGAAAGTGCGATAGGCCGATTGCAGCCATTCCCAACGATCCGGCGTGCCTGCCATAGTCAAACCGCCGGTCATGTGCAGGCCGATATTCTGGCCGCTTTCCTTCTCAATCTCGCTGAGCAGGTCGATCGTATAAGCCTGTAGCTGCGCGATGTTAGGATCCGCGTTCAGCGCATGAATACCCCCTGCTGCATGCCAGGACGAGCCTGCCGTCAAAACAGAGCGCTCAATGAGGCAGACATCAGACCAACCCATCTTGGCCAGATGATAAAGCACGGATGTACCCACAACGCCGCCACCAATCACGACAACTCTGTAATGCGATTTCATTCTAAATCTCCCTAAATGCGGCTGCGTTATGTCTGTTTCTTTAGAAACAGGTTCATGTGCTCAGCGCTTCCGCGCTGGCCTGCCTGCGACAATGTTTGTCGCTACTTTTGCCTCCAGGCATCGGGAGATTGACCTGTCCAACCCTTGAACGCCCGAAAAAAGGCACTTGGTTCGGCATAACCCAAGCGATGCGAAATCTCCGACACGGATAATGCGTTGTCGCGAAGCATCGTCTGCGCGCGCTCGCGCCTTAGATCAGCTTTAAGGCCGCGATAGCTATGGCCTTGACTTTCCAGGCGACGGCGTAATGTGGCGGGTGATTGCCCCAATGCCTGCGCCAGATTTGGCAAAGTTGGCCATTCCTCAGCAGGCTGCGACTTCAAGCGTTCCATCACCGCGCCCAGAAGCCCCTCGTCATACTTGTACCCGATCAGAAAATTGCCAGGAGCAGCCCGCAAGAACCGTTTCAAAGCCATTTCACTCCGTTTGGCTGGGCGACGCAGATATCGCGCGTCAAAGCGAAGGGCGCCGAATGACGCCTCAAAGCGCACAGGCGCGCCAAAGAACTGGCGATAATCTTCCCGCGCACGCGGTGCGGTGCAAGTGATATCAAGCCCGTATAGCGGGATGCGTGAACGGGCCAGCCAACAGGTCAGGCCATGCAGGATCACCCAATAGGTGCGATAGGCAAAGGCGCTTCGGTTGCGCATGCTGTCGTGCAGCTCAATCTGCGCAACACCGTCTTTCACAGATAGCACCCCATAGGGTTCATCAATCGCCACACGCAAAAAACGCAGCGCACGGCGCAGCCCGATCTCAACTGTTGCAGCATCACGAACCGCATGTCCCATCAAGGCGAACGAGCCTGGCCGCATCGGGCGCGCAGCGTTGCCGAAAAATTCGTCGTTCATCGCCTCAGCGATACCCAGCCACAGCCGGCCAAAGGCTTCAGGGCTGACACGCCCACCACCCGGTTCTTCTATTTTGGCATTGCGCAGCAACGCCATGATGTCCACCCCGCCGCGCCGCGCGCATTCAAGCGCTTCACTGACAAATGCATTGGAGATGTAGACGTCATTCATGGCAAAATAGCTCAAATACCGGATGCTTTAAGAGCATAGTTTGCCAGTCCAGTTTCGTCTATCCCATGCAGACAGATAGGGAGATCCACATGTCCGACAAAGATCCAATCGTCATCGTCTCAATGGCGCGCACGCCCATGGGCGGGTTTGAAGGCGATTTCGCCTCTGTCACCGCCGCCACACTCGGCTCTGCCGCGATCAAAGCGGCTGTCGAGCGCGCCGGCATTGCGCCCGAAGATGTAGAAGAAGTCGCATTCGGAAATGTGCTTGGCGCAGGTCAGGGTCAGGCACCTGCCCGCCAAGCGGCGCTTGGCGCGGGTCTACCGCTATCGGCCACATGCACGACGCTGAACAAGATGTGCGGCTCTGGCATGAAGGCCGCAATGTATGCCCATGACATGCTAAAGGCTGGATCCCATGATATCGTCGTCGCAGGCGGGATGGAAAGCATGTCCAACGCGCCCTACCTGATCGAAAAGGCCCGCGCAGGCCTGCGCATGGGTCATGCCGAGCTTAAAGATCACATGTTCTTTGACGGCTTAGAGGATGCTTACGACAAGGGGCGTTTGATGGGCACCTTTGCCGAAGATTGCGCGGAGAGCTATCAATTCACCCGCGAGGCACAGGATGATTACGCGATTGCGTCTCTGGACCGTGCGCTTGCAGCTATCAACGGCGGTGGCTTTGACGCGGAAATCACACCCGTTACGGTTAGCAACCGGCGCGAAGAGCTGCTTATTGGCACAGACGAACAACCCGGCAAGGCCAAGCGCGACAAGATCAGAAACCTCCGCCCTGCTTTTCGAAAGGATGGCACGGTGACTGCCGCCAATGCCTCGTCTATCTCTGATGGCGCTGCCGCAATGGTCATGATGCGGGCCTCAGAGGCAGAAAAGCGCGGCCTTACCCCCATCGCCCGCATGGTCGCTCATGCCAGTCACGCGGACAAGCCGGGCCTTTTCCCGACCGCCCCTATCGGTTCGCTTACCAAGCTGGCGAACAAGACGGGGTGGAACCTGAAGGACGTTGATCTTTTCGAAATCAACGAAGCCTTCGCCGTGGTCCCAATGGCCGCGATGCGGGAACTTGATCTGCCCCACGACAAGGTGAACGTACACGGAGGTGCCTGCGCGTTGGGGCATCCAATCGGTGCCTCTGCCGCGCGGATCATGGTGACGCTGATGGGCGCATTACAAGCACGAGACATGAAACGCGGCATCGCCTCAGTCTGTATTGGCGGCGGCGAAGCAACAGCAGTAGCACTGGAGATGATGCAATGATCCTGAACGAAACCCAAGACGCGATTCGCGAGATGACCCGCCAGTTCGCCCAAGAGGTGCTCTGGCCCACCGCTGAAGCGCGCGACCGCTCAAGGGAATTCCCCCGCGCAGAGCTAAGCCAGATGGGCGAGCTGGGCCTTATGGGCATGTTGGTGCCCGAGGAATATGGCGGCTCTGACACAGGCGCAGTGGCATATGCGTTGGCGCTGGAAGAGATCGCAGCAGGCGACGGCCCTGTCTCGACTATCCTGTCCGTGCACAGTTCGGTCGGTTGCGTGCCGATCCTGCGTTATGGCACTGAAACGCAAAAACAGAAATACCTGCCCAAGCTGGCCTCCGGGGAATGGATCGGCGGCTTTGCCTTGACCGAACCGCAAGCTGGTTCTGACGCATCAAACCTAAAAACAACGGCCGTGCGCGACGGGGATCATTACGTCATCAACGGGGCCAAGCAGTTCATCACATCGGGCAAAAATGGCCAGATGATTATCGTCTTTGCCGTCACCGATAAGGACGCGGGCAAGAAAGGCATCTCTGCTTTCATCGTTGAAACCGACACCCCCGGTTACGAGGTCGTGCGCGTCGAAGAAAAGCTGGGCCTTAACTGTTCGGACACATGTCAGCTTGCCTTCACCGATATGCGCGTGCCCGCTGAAAACATGCTCGGCACTGAGGGCGAAGGCTACAAAATCGCGCTTGCTAACCTGGAGGGCGGGCGTATTGGCATCGCTGCGCAGGCAGTGGGCATGGCCCGTTCGGCACTGAAAGTAGCGCGCGATTACGCAGCTGAACGCACTTCCTTCGGCACTGCGATCGCCAACCATCAGGCTGTTGGCTTCCGCCTCGCCGACATGGCTACCCAAGTTGAAGCAGCGCGCCAGATGGTTTTGCACGCAGCCTCGCTCAAAGAGGCGGGCATCCCCTGTCTGACAGAGGCCTCCATGGCCAAACTCTTTGCTTCAGAGATTGCAGAGAAGGTCTGCTCGGACGCGATCCAGACCCACGGCGGATATGGCTATCTTTCCGACTATCCGGTCGAGCGGATCTACCGCGATGTGCGTATCTGCCAGATCTATGAGGGCACCAGCGATATTCAACGTTTGGTCATCGCTCGCAACCTGGATCAAGTTGCCTGATCGCCAGATGCGTCCGTTTCCAATTCGGGTGCATCTTCACTAACGACGCGATCTAACGCTTGTTTGATGTCGTTGAGCTTCGCTCTCGCTGGTTCACCCAGCCTGGCTTTGACAACGCGCAGTTTTGAACCCCGAAACAAGGGTTCCGAAGCTTTTGCCATGCCGCCAAACAACGGCGCACGGATCACACCATTGGCGATGAGACTGGCATAAAGTTCTGACGCAGCGGCTTGGGAAATCCGCAATTGATGGGCAAGCAAAGTAGGTGACGCACGGTTCTGCGCACGCGCAATTGCCACGGCCCATGCATATAAAGGACCGCTTTGCGTTGCGCTCACTGCTTTGGCCGCAGCAGGAATTGGCATAACAGCAGCTACAGCGCCGCCAACAAGACCGGTGTTAAATGTTCGTCTGTTCATGAAAGATATATAGGGTGCATCCGCCATATTGCGAGCCGCTCGCAACAAAAGCCGCGCACTCCTTTCCTCTCTCCAAAAATATCCTGGGGGTCTGGGGGTGAAACCCCCAGCC
>NZ_JBAUHO010000274.1:0-9312 GCF_049680325.1 Planktotalea sp. | reverse complement strand
TCCATGTTGTGTTACGCGCCAAAACGTCGATCTCGCCGGAAGCAAGTGCCGTGAAGCGTGTTTTACCAGTTGTTGGAACAAACTCGACCGCTTTTGGGTCGCCAAGAACCGCAGCTGCAACCGCGCGGCAAACGCCAACGTCAAAGCCCTGCCATTCGCCATTTGCATCTGGTGCCGCAAAACCGACAAGACCTGTGGTTACGCCGCAGTTCAGCTTGCCACGCGCTTTAACATCGTCAAGCGTGCCGGCCGCTGCTGCGCCAGCCGCCAGGCCCGCTACAGTCAATGCACCAAAAAATACAGTTTTTTTCATCTTTACCTCTTCCTGATTACCCGCCCTTTTTGAGCGGTTCCTCCCACGAGTGGACGCGGGGTTTCATACCAAAGACGGGAAGAACCCCCCTTAGTGGAGATGAGTTTGCTCGCAAGTGAACCCAAAGGTCAAGGGCAACATCACAGGAAATCGTTTCAATCGCGCCGCCCGACCCTAGGTCAAGCCAAATGGACCGATTTTCAGGCAAACGCAGGTCAAATGGCCTTAAATCCGGCTCAGATTGTAAAAATCGAATGCGTGTTTAAAGGCGTTCCGCTTGGTTTCGGCCATTTCTTCGGCTTCATCATCCCTGCCCCATTGTTCTTGCTGATAACGCTCGTCCAGGCGCGAAAGCTCCCACAATTCATACGGGTCAGCGCGGTTATGAATTGCGGCCAATCCGATCACAAATGATCCCGGCAAAGTGATTAAATCGTGCATTCCTGTCAGCTCGAACGGGCTCATTGTGTGAAGAAGCGCACGCAACTTGGCCAAACTTGATTCTTGCTGCGCTGCAAACATGACACCCGAAACAGGTTCGAGCGGCGCTTGGAACTCATCCGCGCACCACTTCAAAAGCGGATCCCAGGCTTCTGCCTGACGCGCGACCAATTCGGCTGGCTGATCGGCCCGATAACATAGCAAATCCGTACCCGCATATTCTGCCAACATATCTGCGACCGCGCCAAATTGCGGCGTCACTTTATCGACTGCCGAATTCGCCGATCTGGTCACGGGCATTGTGTTCGGATTGATCTCTTTTTCTTGCGCGTCCCACTCAAGCGCCATGGCCTGCGCCATCGCTTGCGTGGGCACGATCAGCGGGGCTTTGCCCGGCGTGCGGATTGGACGGGCGTCAAGGTGAACCGTAAAGCCATTCCCGGCCTCAACCGCAGTAGCCTTTTGCCAGAACCGCTTCATCTTCCAATCAGACATTTGCCTTGCTCCAAATCCCTGCCAGCGCGCTATCGAGCTGCGCAAAATCATCAATCAACACATCCGCGCCAGCAAGGCGCAGGGTGTCATGATAGCCCCAAGTCACACCGACAAAAGCCATGCCTGCCGCACGCGCCATATCCATATCGAAACTGGTGTCGCCAATCATAACCGCGTCAACCGCCTCAACGCCAAGTTCACGCAAGGCTTGAAACAGCATCGACGGGTTCGGCTTGCTCGGGTGATCGTCTGCGACTTGTCGGGTCAAAAATATCCCCTCGAAACCATGGGCTTCGATCAGCTTATCTAGGCCGCGACGCGATTTTCCCGTTGCGACGCCCAGCAGGACCTCGCCTTGCTTTTGCAGGCGCTGCAAGGCCTCGCGCGCGCCATCGTATAACGGCGAAAGGGTGCCTGCCCCTCGCGCTGCGCTGCGCTGATTGTAGAAATCCTTGTACCCCTGAACCATGCGTGTGCAGGTCATCGCGTCCGCATCAGGCGCCAAGATCGGAATCGCAACATCCAGCGAAAGGCCAACAATGCCAAGCACGGCTTCGCGGTTTGGCGCGCTCAGGCGTTCTGCCTTGAACGCCGCTGTCATGGCCGCCAGAATATCTGCCTGGCTGTCCACAAGCGTGCCATCCACATCGAAAATTACCGCACGAAGCCGCATTACATCATCTCTTCAAACGGGTCTTCCGGCACGTCCTTTGGATCCCATGCGAAAGTATCCCAGGTGCGCTGCATATGATCTGGCAATGGCGCAGACACGTGCAGCAGCTTTTTGGTCCCCGGATGCTCGATCTGAATCGAACGCGCGTGCAAATGCAGCTTTTTGCTCAGGTCACCGCCAAGCTGCGAACCCCAGCCATCGCCAAGGTTTTCCTGACCCGAGCCACCGTATTTACCGTCACCGACAATCGGATGGCCCATTTCAGCCATATGCGCGCGTAGCTGGTGCGTGCGGCCCGTGATCGGGATCAGGGCGCACCACGATGTACGCTGACCTGCGGTTTCCAGCACCGCGTAATCCGTCATCGCGCGCTTTGCGCCTTCGGTTTGGTCCACTTCGTTCGGGTGGATACAGATCATCTTTTCGCCCTCGCCGCGCGCACCGTGACCGGGGGCTTTCATCAGGCCATATTTGATCGTGCCAAGACGCGGGAAGGGAACGCCGGCAATCGCCGCCCAATAGATTTTGCGCGTTGCGCGGTGACGGAAAGACGCCGTCAAATCTGCGGTCGCGCGGCGTGTGCGCCCAAGCACCAGAACCCCGGATGTATCCTTGTCCAGACGATGAACCAGACGCGGGCGCTCATCAAAGTCATACATCAACGCATCAAGCAGCCCGTCCACATGGCGCGCATGGCCTGTGCCACCCTGAACCGGCAGGCCCGCAGGTTTGTCGATGACGATCACATGTTCGTCTTTGTAAATCACACAATTGCGAATGTACTTCGTATCCGCCGCGCTTACCCGGCTTTGCGGTGCATGTTTGGGCGCTGCGCTATCGGGTAGCGGCGGGATGCGCAGTTGCTGGCCCGTCTCGACGCGTGAGTTCGCTTTCACCCGCGTGCCATCAAGGCGTAATTCCCCTTTGCGGCACATCTTTTCGATCATGCCTTGGGTCACTTGCGGAAATTTGCGTTTCATAAAGCGATCAAGGCGCTGGTCCCCGTCGTCTTCTTCAATGATTATCGTTTGAACGCGGCTCATGCCCATATTCCTCTCGCGATGGCGAGACCTGCCATCAAACCTAAAATCGACAGGACTACAGATAGCCCCACATATAACGCTGCTTGGCCCAGATGCCCGCGCTCCATCAATGTCACTGCTTCAAGCGAAAACGCTGAAAAGGTGGTGAACCCGCCAAGCAAACCAGTCATCACAAACAGGTTCGCCGCGCCAAATCCCTTGTGATGGGCGAATACGACAAACAGCCCCATAACGAAGGAGCCGATGACATTGACAGGCAGGACGCCAATCGGAAATGACATCGGAACCGCCTTGAGCAGCGCCAAGCCCATCAGATAGCGCAGGCTTGATCCAAGCGCGCCGCCGAGGGCGACAAGGGAGACATTGAGTAACATCGCTGCCATGTCGCGCGGCATGGGCCTAGAGTCAAGTTTTCCTCTGCGCGCGCAGCTTGGCAAAGTAATCTTTGCGCTTTTTCAGCTCGCGTTCAAAGCCGCGCTCGACAGGTTCATAGATGCTGGGGCGTTCCATACCATCGGGGAAATAGTTCTGCCCGGAAAAGCCGTCCTCTGCATCATGATCGTAAGCATAGCCATCGCCGTACCCTTGATCCCTCATCAAAGAGGTCGCCGCATTCAGGATATGCTTGGGGGGCGGTTTTGATCCCGTCTCCTTGGCGGCGCGGCGCGCCGCTTTATATCCCACATAGATCCCGTTCGATTTCGGCGCGAGCGCGAGATAAACCAAGGCTTGCGCGATGGCCAATTCCCCCTCGGGCGAGCCAAGGCGTTCATAGGTTTCCCAGCTTTGCAGGCACACGGCCTGCGCTTGGGGATCTGCAAGCCCGATGTCCTCAACCGCCATACGCGTTATGCGCCGCGCCAGATAACGCGGGTCTTCGCCGCCCTCTAGCATACGGGCAAACCAATAGAGCGCGGCATCAGGATCAGAACCGCGCACGGATTTGTGCAAGGCAGAGATCAGATTGTAATGTGCATCACCAGACTTGTCGTATTGCGCGGCGCGGCGCTGCAAGCGTTTACTCAGCTCTGGCGGGGTTAGATTGTGATCCGTCTTCCAAGCTGCAATTTGCTCGACCAGATTCAACAGGGCGCGCCCGTCGCCGTCGGCCATTTCAAGCAATGCCTCGCGCGCATGTCCATCCAGCGGTAACGCTTTGCCAAGCTCCTGCTCTGCGCGCTGGGTCATATGTTCCAGATCAGCCAGTTCAAGCCGCTCCAGCACCAGAACCTGCGCGCGGCTCATCACAGCAGAATTCAATTCGAAGGATGGGTTTTCGGTGGTCGCACCAACCAAAAGGATTGTGCCATCTTCCATATGTGGCAGAAACCCGTCTTGTTGGGCTTTGTTGAAGCGGTGGATTTCATCAACAAACAGCAGTGTCCCCTGCCCGTTCTGCCGTCTGATTTTCGCCGCCTCGAACACTTTGCGCAGATCGGGCATGCCTGTGAAAATGGCGCTGATCTGGACGAAATGCAGATCGGTTTCATGCGCCAGAAGCCGCGCGATGGTGGTCTTGCCAACGCCCGGCGGCCCCCAGAAGATCAGCGACGACAAAGAACCGGAGGACAGCATCACCTCTAGCGGCGCACCTTCGCCCAAAACCTGCCTTTGCCCGATGACCTCGGCCAGGCAGGTCGGGCGCAGGCGATCGGCTAGCGGGCGCGGCCCTGTGGCGGCACTAACAGCGCCGTTATCGAAGAGGTCAGCCATCGCTCAGATCCGGAAGCGCAGCAAAACAAGTTGCCCGCCGCGTTCCACAACCATCGAAACGGAACGCCGCGCGTCCTTCAAAGCTGCGCGCGCATCCATTGGCGAATTGATTTCAATGCCATTGATCTCGCGCAGCAGATCACCCAGCTGCAAGCCAAGACGCGCGCCAAGGCGTCCAGTGTCTAGCACAACAACCCCTTCAGGCAGAATCGGAAGCTGGAATTCCGACAAGACCGCGGGGTTCACGTTTGCAAGCTGCAGAAACGGCAGGATTTCATCCTCGCCCAACGTAATCTCCGCACGCGGCGGCAGTTCAGGCGGACCAATCATTGCAACAGCGTAGTCGCGGCTTTTTCCGTCGCGCACGGCTGTTACTTCAATGTCAGCGCCGATACCGGCAATGGTCATATAGTATAGCATTTCGGAGGGCGAATTCACCTCGAACCCGTTTGCGGCAACAATCACATCCCCAACGCCAAGGCCGACCTCGCCAAAGGGGCTACCCTCTTGCAGCTGTGTGATCGCCATGCCGCCCGAGCGATCAAGCCCGAGGGAGCCTGCCAGATCAGCATCAACCGTTTGCCCGCCCATTCCTGCCCAAGGGCGTTGGAACTGCGCCAATCCAGCGCGCGCCTGTGTGATGAATTGCTCCACCATCGCCGCAGGGATCGCGAAACCGATGCCGTTAGAGCCACCAGACCGCGTCAAAATCGCGGTGTTCACACCAATCAACGTGCCGTCCATCCCGATCAATGCACCGCCCGAGTTGCCGGGATTGATCGGCGCATCCGTTTGCATGAAATATCCGCGCGCGCTGCCCGTTACTTTGCCAGAACGTGCAAGACCGGAAATAATGCCGCTCGACACGGTTTGCCCGACGCCAAAGGGATTGCCGATTGCCAGAACCAGTTCCCCGACTTCAACCGTGTTGCTGTCGCGCAAGGCAAGAAACGGCAGATCCTCCGCATCCTTCAGCCGCAAGATCGCAAGATCGCTGGCCTCATCTCCCAGCACAACCTCGGCTGCGAATTCGCGTCGATCCTTAAGCACCACGCGGATATCCGTTGCCTGACCGACCACATGATAGTTGGATACCACATAGCCGTCACCGGAGAGGATCACGCCCGAACCAAGCGAGTTTTGCACCTGAGGGCGGGTTGGCGCGAGATCACCAAAAAAGTCGCGAAAGAACGGATCAGAGGCAAACGGGCTGCTACGCGTCTGGGTTTGTACGATGCGTTTGGCGTAGATGTTTACGACGGCAGGCGCTGCTTGTTTGACCAAGGGCGCGAAACTGAGCGAGATCTGCGCTTGGTTTGTTGGCACCTTCTGATCCGCATAAACGGGCAGCGTAACCATAGTGAGCAAAGTCAGGATCAGAGCACGAAACATGAAACACCTCTGTCTTGGAGTTTAGCATGATATGAAAGCCATCGCGCAAAGGTGCAAGGGCAAGCGCACCGGTTGGCAGCGCAAGATTGCCTTTCCCGGTTGCGTTTAGGCGCTTTTTTCCAGATGCCAGACTTGTTCGACCGGATATTTCTTAGCCCAGTCCGCAGGAATCGCCGCAATTTCCCCCGTCATTTGGGGGTCATTAGTATCACAAAAAGTCCATTTAAAAACGCGCCCTAACGCAAAAAGCCCCCGCATTAAGCGAGGGCCTTTCAAATCTATTCAACCGTTAGAGCGGTTTACTCGTCCGCGTCTGCTTCTGCTGCAACGCGCGCTTTGTCGGCTGCGCCTTTTGCGTTTACGTCGCGGTCAACCAGTTCGATGATCGCCATTGGCGCCATGTCACCGTAGCGGAAACCCGCCTTAAGAACACGTGTGTAGCCACCTGGACGGTCTGCGTAGCGTGGGCCGAGGATTTCGAACAGTTTTGCAACGTCCTTGTCTTCCTTCAGCTGGGCCGCGGCCTGACGGCGTGCGTGCAGATCGCCGCGTTTGCCAAGCGTAATCAGCTTGTCCATGATGCGCTTAAGCTCTTTGGCTTTTGGCAATGTTGTTTTGATTTGCTCATGTTCGATGAGCGAGCCTGACATGTTAGCCCAGAGCGCCTTGCGGTGCTCGTGTGTGCGGTTCAGGCGGCGGTAACCTTTTGCGTGACGCATGTGTCTTCTCCTAATGTGCCCTCTACGGGCTGATTTTGCTTTGTCTGGCAGACGGTGCGTACCCGCCTACTCTCCTTGGGGTCATTTTGACCCAGTCGTATAATCCGGCGCATGACAGTCATGCACCGGATCAATTCTTAAAAGGCGTCTTCGAACTTCTTCGCCAGATCTTCGATGTTGTCCGGTGGCCAGTCCTCGACGTCCATGCCAAGGTGCAAGCCCATACCTGACAGCACTTCTTTGATTTCGTTCAAAGACTTGCGGCCGAAGTTCGGCGTGCGCAGCATTTCTGCTTCGGTTTTCTGGATCAGATCGCCGATGTAAACGATGTTGTCGTTCTTCAGGCAGTTCGCGGAACGGACAGACAGTTCCAGCTCGTCCACTTTCTTCAGAAGAAGCGGGTTGAACTCGAGACCATCATCTTCATCCTTGGCGGAGGCTGATTCAGGCTCGTCGAAGTTGACGAAGATAGACAGCTGATCCTGAAGAATACGCGCTGCATAAGCAACCGCATCGTCAGGTGTCAAAGAGCCGTCTGTTTCGACTTTCATCGTCAGTTTGTCATAATCGAGAACCTGACCTTCGCGGGTCGGCTGCACGTCATAAGAAACCTTTTTCACAGGCGAGTAGATCGCATCGATCGGGATAAGACCGATTGGCGCATCTTCCGGCTTGTTCTTGTCCGCAGCGACATAGCCCTTGCCCGTGTTAACGGTCAGTTCCATGTATACATCCGCACCATCGTCGAGGTGGCAGATCACGTGCTCGCGGTTCAGAACCTCGATGCCAGCGCTGTCGGAGATATCGCCAGCGGTTACGATGCCCGGGCCTTTTGCATTGATAGACAGACGCTTTGGTCCATCAACTTCCATGCGCAAGGATACACCTTTGAGGTTCAGAACGATGTCTGTGACATCTTCACGAACGCCCGCGACGGAAGAAAACTCGTGCAAAACGTTGTCGATCTGAACGGATGTGATTGCTGCGCCCTGAAGCGAGCTCATCAAGACACGACGCAATGCGTTGCCAAGCGTGAGGCCAAAGCCGCGCTCGAGTGGTTCTGCGACGACAGTTGCCTGACGCGCCGGATCGTTTCCTGGCTTTACTTCAAGCTGTGTTGGCTTGATAAGTTCTGCCCAATTTTTGTGGATCATACGTCCCTCCATCCTTGTTTCGGCCTCATGTCCAAAAGGTCAAAACGCTCGAGGTTAAAATGACGAAGCAGAGGCCGCGATTGCGCGCAGCCTCTACGTGGAAACTTGTCTTGCTTAGACGCGGCGGCGCTTTGGTGGGCGGCAACCGTTGTGAGCCATAGGCGTCACGTCGCGGATGGACGTGATGTTGAAGCCAGCAGCTGCAAGTGCGCGAAGTGCGCTCTCACGGCCAGAACCTGGGCCTTGAACTTCAACTTCCAGCGTTTTCACGCCGTGCTCTGCAGCCTTGCGGCCAGCATCTTCAGCAGCCATCTGCGCCGCGTAAGGCGTGGACTTACGTGAGCCCTTAAAGCCCATCGTGCCCGCAGAGGACCATGAGATCGCATTACCCTGAACGTCAGAGATAAGGATCTTTGTGTTGTTGAACGAAGAATTCACGTGAGCAACGCCAGCGGCGATGTTCTTGGAGACCTTCTTTTTGGTGCGTTTAGCTTCGCGTGCCATTAATCAAGCCCCCTTATTTCTTCTTACCAGCAATGGCCTTTGCAGGACCTTTGCGAGTACGTGCGTTTGTAGATGTACGCTGACCACGAACGGGCAGATTACGGCGGTGACGCAGGCCACGGTAGCAACCGAGGTCCATCAGACGCTTGATGTTCATCTGGGTTTCACGGCGCAAATCGCCTTCAACTGTGAACGTCGCATCGATGTGCTCGCGAACAGCGAGGATTTCTGCATCGGAAAGCTCGTTAACGCGACGTGTTTCGTCGATTTTAACAGCTTCGCAAATTGCTTTGGCAGAGGCGGGGCCAATACCAGTGATATATGTGAGGGCGATCGGGACCCGTTTGTGGGTCGGGATGTTTACGCCGGCAATACGTGCCAAGTGGAACTTCCTTTTCGTTGCGGGTCCGTCATTCCAGACCCTTTTTTCACAACATAAAGCCCTAAGCGGTGAGGCCGAGGGCTTAAGCTGATCAGGTGATCTACCAGATGTGGGAGCTACCCGAATCTGATGGTTTGATTCTCGTTAGAGATGTGGGTGGTTAGGGCCTTTTAAGAATAGGGTCAAGAGGCCGTAAACCAATCGAGTGCTTAAGCGTCCAAAACCTCTGCGATCTCTGCCTTCACGCCGTCCATTGTGCCCAGACCATCAACGCCCTTAAGCAGGCCTTTGGCGTGGTAATAGCCGATCAGTGGAGAGGTTTGTTTGTAATAGGCCATCAGGCGGATCTTCAGGCTTTCGGCGTTGTCATCTGCGCGCGCGACGCCGCCTGCGGCGACTGCCTCAGCTGCGCGGCCAACGATGCGGTCGACCAAAATCTCGTCGTTCACCTGCAACTCAATCGCGTGGTCAAGCGTCTCGCCC